>NZ_WWJY01000792.1 GCF_009865405.1 Streptomyces sp. SID3212
GCCACAAACGAAGCCCGTCCGGCGATTGAGGACAAACAAACAAGCCCAACGGACACCCGCCAGACGCTACGAACCCGGATCCGCCGGATGCGGCGCGAGCAACGGCAACTCACCCGCCAGACGAACCTCACACAGCGCGACCAACGCCTCGTACCCCTCCACCCCCATCAGCTCCGTAAGCTCAGGCGCATACGTACGGAACACCGGCTCCCCCGCCCCATGCGCAGACGTCGCCGACGTACACCACCAGTGCAGGTCGTGCCCCCCCGACCCCCACCCCCGCCGGTCGTACTCCCCGATCGACACCTGGAGCACCTTCGTGTCGTCGGGCCGCTCGATCCAGTCGTACGTGCGCCGCACCGGCAGCTGCCAGCACACGTCCGGCTTCGTCTCCAGGGGCTCCCGGCCCTCGGACAGCGCCAGGATGTGGAGCGAGCAGCCCGCGCCGCCCGCGAAACCGGGGCGGTTCTGGAAGATGCACGAGCCGTTCCAGCGGCGCGTCTGGCGTTCGCCGTCCTCGTCGGTCTGGGTCCAGCCGCCGCCCGCCGTGCCCTCCTCGTGGAACTGCCACTGCTCCGGCGTCAGCCGCGCCACATGCCCCGCGACCCGCTTCTCGTCGTCCTTGTCGGAGAAGTGCGCGCCCAGCGTGCAGCACCCGTCGTCCGCGCGGCCCGCCTGGATGCCCTGGCAGCCGCTGCCGAAGATGCACGACCACCGCGAGGTCAGCCACGTCAGGTCGCAGCGGAAGACCTGGTCCTCGTCCGCCGGATCGGGGAACTCCACCCACGCGCGGGCGAAGTCGATGCCCTTCTCGTCGGGGACACCCCGCGCGCCCGCCAGGTCCTTGTGCGCCTCCAGTTGCTGGTACTTCGTATCGGGGTGCGTCCGCGCGCTCTCAGCGGAAACGGCGTCCTGGGGAACGGTGTCCTGGACCTTGACCGCGGCTTTGCCCGGCTTCGCCTTTTTCGTCTTTGGCACGGGTCCAGCGTATGCCGCGGCGGCAGTAGCGTTCGGTCCATGAGACTCGGAGTCCTCGACGTCGGTTCGAACACCGTTCATCTGCTGGCGGTGGACGCCCACCGCGGCGCCCGCCCGCTGCCCGCGTATTCGCACAAGGCCGAGCTGCGGCTCGCCGAACTGCTCGACGCCGACGGCGCGATCGGGCCTGTCGGCCTCGACCGCCTCGTGACGACGGTCGCCGGAGCGCTCCAGGCCGCCGAGGACAAGGGCTGCGAGGACGTGCTGGCGTTCGCGACCTCCGCCGTACGGGAGGCCAGCAACGCCGATCTGGTCCTCGGGCGCGTCAAGGCCGAGACCGGGGTGGATCTTGAGGTCCTCACCGGCCGCCAGGAGGCCCGGCTGACCTTCCTCGCCGCCCGCCGCTGGTTCGGCTGGTCCGCCGGGAAACTGCTGGTCCTGGACATCGGCGGCGGCTCCCTGGAGATCGCGTTCGGCCTGGACGAGGAGCCGGACGCCACGGTCTCGCTCCCGCTCGGCGCGGGCCGCCTCACCGCGGGCTGGCTGCCCGGCGATCCCCCCGACCCCCAGGCGGTACGGGCGCTGCGCCGCCACGTGCGCGCCGAGATCGCCCGTACCGTCGGAGAATTCGCGCGGTTCGGCAAGCCCGACCACGTCGTCGCGACCTCCAAGACCTTCCGCCAGCTCGCCAGGATCGCCGGCGCGGCGCGCTCCGCCGAGGGGCTCTACGTACAGCGCGAACTGAGTCGTTCGTCACTGGAGGAGTGGGTTCCGAAGCTCGCCGGGATGACCACGCTCCGGCGCGCCGCGCTGCCCGGTGTCTCCGAGGGCAGATCCGCGCAACTGCTGGCGGGAGCGCTCGTCGCGGAGGGCGCGATGGATCTCCTGGGGGTCGAGGTGCTGGAGATCTGCCCCTGGGCGCTGCGCGAGGGCGTCATCCTGAACCGGCTGGATCATCTCCCGACCACCCGGTGACGGCCCGTACGCTGTCTCCGTGGCAGAACCAGTGGTGCGCATCCCGGATGCGAAGGTCGCCCTGTCGACGGCCTCGGTCTATCCCGAGTCCACGGCGACGGCTTTCGAGATCGCCGCGCGCCTGGGCTACGACGGTGTCGAGGTCATGGTCTGGACCGATCCCGTCAGCCAGGACATCGAGGCGCTGCGCCGCCTCTCCGACCATCACGGGGTCCCGATACTCGCGGTGCACGCTCCCTGCCTGCTCATCACGCAGCGGGTCTGGTCGACCGACCCGTGGGTGAAGCTCCGGCGGGCCAGGGCGGCGGCCGAGAAGCTCGGCGCGTCGACGGTGGTGGTCCATCCGCCGTTCCGCTGGCAGCGCCAGTACGCGCGTGACTTCGTCGAGGGCATCTGGCGGATGGCGGACGAGACGGACGTACGGTTCGCGGTCGAGAACATGTACCCGTGGCGGTACCGGGACCGCGAGATGCTCGCGTACGCCCCCGACTGGGACGTCACCAAGGACGACTACCGGCACTTCACCATCGACCTCTCGCACACCGCGACCGCCCGCAACGACGCCCTGGAGATGGCCGGGCGGATGGGCGACCGGCTGGGGCACGTCCACCTCGCGGACGGCAACGGCTCGGCGAAGGACGAGCACCTGGTGCCGGGGCGCGGCACGCAGCCCTGCGCCGAGCTGCTGGAGAACCTCGCGGGCAGCGCCTTCGACGGGCATGTGGTGATCGAGGTCAACACCCGGCGCGCGATGTCGTCGGCCGAGCGCGAGTCCGATCTGGCGGAGGCGCTGGCGTTCACGCGGCTGCATCTGGCGTCGTCATCGGCGTCGGCGTCGGCATCGGCCGGGACCGTGGCCCCTCCTGTGACTCCGTCCTCCTCTTCCTCTTCCTCGGCGGGGGCGCGTCCTTCATGACCGACACGGCTCCGCGCCGCCGCGGACGCCCCGCGCGCGACCGGTCCGCGACCGGCCCCGGCACCCGGGAGATGATCCTGGAGGCCGCCCGTACGGAATTCGCCGAGAGCGGCTACGACAAGACGTCCGTACGGGGCATCGCCAAGGCCGCCGGTGTCGACCCGGCCCTCGTGCACCACTACTTCGGTACGAAGGACGAGGTCTTCGGCGCCGCCGTCGAGGTCTCCTTCGAGCCCGCCCTGCTGGTGCCGAAGCTGCTGGCCGGCGGCCCGGAAGGGCTCGGCGAGCGGCTGGCCCGGTTTTTCCTGGGCGTGTGGGAGAACCCGGTGAGCCGGGCGCCCCTCCTCGCGATCATCCGGTCCGCGCTGACGCACGACGCGGCGGCGAAGATCCTGCGTACGTTCGTGCTGCAACGGATCCTGGAGCGGATCGCGGAGGAGCTGGACGTACCGAACCCGACGTTCCGCGCGGAGCTGGCCGCGTCGCAGATGGTCGGGATCATGTTCCTGCGCTACGTGATCCAGGCGGAGCCGCTCGCTTCGGTGGCTCCCGAGGAGATCGTGGCGATGGTGGCGCCGACGCTCCAGCGGTACCTGACGGATGCCGACCCGGGCGCGGACGCGGGCGCCCGAGCGAAGGCGTGACCGGAAAGGCCGCGTGACCGGAAAGTGGGCAGTCGTTCCGTATTGCGGACAACCTGTCCAGATCCTGGAGCCGGGGCGTACGCTCGTAGACAGTCATTTTCGACCCCCGATCCGAGGATTCACCGAAGGAGCGAGCGACGATGCCCGAGCTGAGGTCCCGCACGGTCACCCACGGCCGGAACATGGCAGGCGCACGTGCCCTGATGCGGGCGTCCGGGGTGGCGAGCGCGGACATCGGCAAGCCGATCATCGCCGTGGCCAACTCCTTCACCGAGTTCGTCCCCGGGCACACCCACCTCGCCCCGGTCGGCCGGATCGTCTCCGAGGCGATCAAGGCCGCGGGCGCCGTGCCGCGCGAGTTCAACACGATCGCCGTGGACGACGGCATCGCGATGGGCCACGGCGGCATGCTCTACAGCCTGCCGTCCCGCGACCTGATCGCCGACTCCGTCGAGTACATGGTCGAGGCGCACTGCGCGGACGCGCTGATCTGCATCTCCAACTGCGACAAGATCACCCCGGGCATGCTGAACGCCGCCCTGCGCCTCAACATCCCCACGGTCTTCGTCTCCGGCGGCCCGATGGAGGCCGGCCGGGCGACCCTGGTCGACGGTACGGTCCGCAAGCTCGACCTGATCAACGCGATCTCGGACGCCGTCAACGAGTCGGTCTCGGACGAGGACATCCTCCGTATCGAGGAGAACGCCTGCCCGACCTGCGGCTCCTGTTCCGGCATGTTCACCGCCAACTCGATGAACTGCCTGACCGAGGCCATGGGCCTGTCGCTGCCCGGCAACGGCTCGGTGCTCGCCACCCACACCGCCCGCAAGGCGCTGTACGAGAACGCGGGCCGCACGGTCGTCGAGATCACCAAGCGCTACTACGAGCAGGACGACGCGTCCGTCCTGCCCCGCGCCATCGCCACCCGCGCCGCCTTCGACAACGCCATGGCCCTCGACATCGCCATGGGCGGCTCGACCAACACGATCCTGCACCTCCTCGCCGCCGCGCAGGAGGCCGAGCTGGACTACGACCTCGCCGACATCGACGCCGTCTCGCGCCGCGTCCCGTGCCTGGCCAAGGTCGCGCCGAACGTCGCCCCCGGGGGCACGTACTACATGGAGGACATCCACCGCGCCGGCGGCATCCCCGCCATCCTCGGTGAGCTGTACCGCGGCGGACTGCTCCACGAGGACGTGCACACCGTCCACTCGCCCGGCATCAAGCCGTGGCTGGAGACGTGGGACGTGCGCGGCGGCTCGCCGTCCGAGGAGGCCGTCGAGCTGTGGCACGCGGCGCCCGGCTGCGTCCGCTCCGCCGAGGCCTTCTCGCAGTCCGAGCGCTGGGACACCCTCGACACGGACGCGGCGGGCGGCTGCATCCGCGACGTGGCACACGCGTACAGCAAGGACGGCGGACTCGCGGTCCTCAAGGGCAACCTCGCCGTCGACGGCTGTGTGGTGAAGACGGCCGGCGTGGACGAGTCGATCTGGACCTTCGAGGGCCCGGCCGTCGTCTGCGAGTCGCAGGACGAGGCCGTGGAGAAGATCCTCCGCAAGGAGATCGCGGAGGGCGATGTGATCGTCATCCGGTACGAGGGTCCGCGTGGCGGCCCCGGGATGCAGGAAATGCTCTACCCCACCTCGTACTTGAAGGGACGCGGCCTCGGCAAGGCGTGCGCGCTCGTCACCGACGGCCGCTTCTCCGGCGGTACGTCGGGGCTGTCGATCGGGCACGCGTCGCCGGAGGCGGCGTCGGGCGGCACGATCGCGCTGGTCCACGACGGCGACCGGATCCGGATCGACATCCCGAACCGCTCGATCGAACTGCTCGTCCCGGACGAGGAGTTGGAGACCCGGCGGGCGGCTCTCGGCGGGGTGTACGCGCCGGTCGGCCGCGAGCGCAAGGTCTCGGCGGCGCTGCGGGCGTACGCGGCGATGGCGACGAGCGCGGACAAGGGCGCGGTGCGGGACGTCTCCCGGCTGGGCTGACCGGTCTTTCGATACGGCTGTGGGCCCTGTCCCCCGAGGTTTCCGGGGACAGGGCCCACAGTCGTCGTTGTCGGCGGGCGCCTCGGTGCCGTCAGGTGCCGCGCGTCACCAGCGCGAGGGGTCGCGGCTGTCGACGGCGAAGACGGAACCGTCGGGGGCGCTCGCGTACACCCGGCCCGGTACGGCGACCGGCGCGGCCAGCGTCGCCGTGAACGTGTGCCGCCCGTCGTCCATACGGGGCTTCGTCTCGCCCACCAGCACGCCACGCCGCGCGTCCACCGCGAGCAGCCGCCCGTCCCCCGCGCTGAGGTAGAGCCGGCCGTCCAGGACCACGGGGGCCGACGTCCACGCGACGGAGGTCTCCAGGCGCCAGCGCTCGGCGGCCCCGTTCCCCTTGGTCCGCACGGCCGCCAGCGATCCCGAGTAGCCGATGAGGTAGACGGTGTCCCCGGCGACGGTGGCCTGGGCCTGGTCGAGCGGTGAGGAGAGCGGGACGCGCCGTACGTCCCGGGTCGCCGTGTCCAGCCGTACGACTCCGACCGTCATGCTGTCGAGATTGCCGGCGAGCAGGAACAGCGCGCCGTCCGACACGGACACCGGGGTCAGCGTGCCGGTGACCCGCTTCTCCCAGCGCAGGGCGCCGGTCGTCGGATCGACCGCGCTGACCTGCGTGGACGTACCGTCGGAGGACGCCGTCACGGCGAACAGACCGCTGTTCGGTCCGGAGCCTCCGCCGTCCGTTCCCACCCAGAGCGAGCCCGGTCCGCCGCGCGGCTCCGTCCAGCGTTCCTCGCCCGTCCGGCTGTCGAGGGAGCGGACCATGCCGTCGTCGGCCACGAGCAGGACCGAGTCACCCGCGTGGCGGACGACGGGGTACGAGGAGAGGTCGGCGTCCCAGCGCTTCGCGCCGGAGGCGGGGTCGAGCGCCTCCAGACGGCCGCCGTTCCCGGTGATCACGTGCAGGAGGCCGCCCGACAGGACGGGAGCCGCCCCGCCCACGCTGTCCGGCGTGGTATCGGTGCTCTTCTTCGACCAGTCGAGGTGGCCGTTCAGGGGATCGATCCGGGCCGCCTTGATGCCCGGAGCCGCGCAGTAGACGCCCGTACCGTCCGCCGCGCAGGAGGGTATGCGGTTCTCGCCCGTGCCGCCGCGCAGTTGGAGGTCCCAGGGGCGGAACTTCCGCTCCGCGGAGTCCGCTTGGCCGGGGCGGGTTGTCGCGGGCCCCGGCCCGTGCCCGTCGTCCGCCGCGTGCATCCCCACCAGGCCCGCACCCGCCGTCACGGCAAGGACGGCGGCGATCGCGGCCCAACGGGCGCGCGGGCGGCGCCGGTTGAGGGACAGCACGGTCCACGGACGGCCGCCGCGGGACCGGCCGGCCTTGGGATGCGTGGTGGGGGTCGGGTCGTCGCCGCCACCGGTCCTGGGCCCCCGGCTCGGCGGTACGAGCGCGGTCGCCGTGCCCTTCCGGTCCGTACGCAGCGCGGCCATCAGCTCGTCGGGCGTCGGCCGGTCGGCCGGCTCCTTCGCCAGGCAGCGGGCGACGAGCGGCTGGACGCGCTCGGGCACGCCCGACAGGTCCGGTTCGTCGTGCACGACCTGGTACGCGACGATGTACGGGCTGTCCGAGTCGAAGGGCCCCTTGCCGGTCGCCGCGTGGACGAGCACCGCGCCCATCGCGAACACGTCGGCGGCCGGGCCGACTTCACGCGGTCGCTGGAACTGCTCCGGCGCCATGAACGGCGGCGTGCCGATCAACCGGCCTGTCTCCGTGTGCAGATCACTGTCCGTCGGACGCGAGATGCCGAAGTCGATGACCTTGGGTCCGTCCGCCGCGAGCAGGACGTTGCTGGGCTTGAGGTCGCGGTGGACCACACCGGCCCGGTGGATGTCCCGCAGCCCCTCCGCCAGGCCCGCACCGAGCTGGATCAGCTCGTCCGTACTCAACGGCCCGCTCCGCTTCACCCGCTCGGACAGGGTGGGGCCGTCGATGAACAGCGTGGCCATCCACGGCCGTTCGGCTTCCGGGTCGGCGTCCACGACGGGCGCGGTGAACGCGCCGCTGACCCGGCGGGCGGCCGTGATCTCCTGCCGGAAACGGGCTCTGAACTCGGGATCCGAGGCGTGGTGGGAGTGAATGATCTTGACGGCCAGGCGCAACCCCGAAGCGGATGTGGCCAGATGGACCGCACCCATTCCACCCGAACCCAGGTCGGATTCGAGCAGGTAGCGACCGGCGTATTCCGGACGCTCCGCTTCCGGGGCCTGCCCGGTGTTGCGCAGTGGTGGCATCGCCCACCCCCGTGTGTTCGTGCGCAAGCGCGACGCACGGAGCCTAGTCGATGATGCGTGCGATCCAGCCACGGGTTGCTAGCCTGCGCGGCGCAGGGTGCGCACCTTCAATGGGGGAGGACGAATGTCGATCGAAGAGGCGGAGAACACTCCGGTGGCGGGGGACGTGACGGGCGGGGCGGCCGCCGAGCCGGCCGTGGCGCTGGTGGAACCGACCGCGGCGGCGATTCCGGAACCGGCCGTGGAGACGATGGCGGCGACGGCCACGCGGTACCCGGTCGCGCCGGGCTACCGGGTGAACGTCCGCAGCGGGCCGGGGACGAACTACCAGATCGTGCGGGTGCTGGCGTACGGCGCGAGTGTGCCGATCAACTGCCAGAAGCCGGGGGAGTGGATCTCGGGGCCGTACGGGACGAGCAACCTCTGGGACTGCATCGCGAACGGTCAGTTCGTCTCGGACTCGTACGTCCACACGGGGTCCGACGGGTACGTGGCGCCGCACTGCTCCTGACGCCGCCGCTCCGTGCGCACGGTGACACCAAGGTCACCGTGCGTACGGCGGGATCCGGCCAGGGACCAGGGATACTCGATCCCGTGAGCGAGCACACCGAACGACCCGAGCGCCCCACCGAGGCGAAGGCCGCTGCGGCGGCCACCTCGGCCACCGCCCCCGCCGGCGGTCCCGAGCCCGAGACGCTGCCCTTCTTCGGCACGACCTGGCTCGGCCACGACGGCGGCTACGGTCTCCGGCGTGTCGGCGCGGCCGTCGGCTCGCTGGCCGCCGCGGTGGCGGCGTGTTTCGTGCTGAACTTCGCGTACGAGGGGCTGGCGATCGCGGGCGTCGGCGGCTTCGTGGACGTGCTGCTGGTGGTGATGTTCGCGGTGTGCGGTGTGCTCGCGTTCCGCCAGACGTGGACGGGCTTCTCGCGCCGCCCGGCCGATCCGGACCGGGACGCGTCCCTGCGCAGTCTCAAGATGATCGGCTTTGTCGGCTCGCTGCTCGCGTACTTCGTGCGCTCACTCACCGAGGCCCCGGGCGAGGGCCTGCGGCGCCGCGAGTACGAGACGGCGGTCACCGAGTACGCACGCCGCAGGTCCGCCCGTACCGGCAATCCGGCGGCCCGCAGTACCACCAAGGGCCGCCGCCCTAAACGCCGCTAGAAGGTGGCCGGCGCGGCCCGGGAAAAGCGGACTGGGAAACGCGGCCCGGGATACGCGGCCTGGGATACGCGGCCCGGGATACGTGGTCCGGGAAACGCGGGCCCGAAAAACGTGGCTCGGGAAACGCGGCTCAGGACAGGATGTGCCGTATGAACGAGCGCGCCCTGTCCTTCGACGCCGTCGCCGAGCAGTACGACACCGCCCGCCCCGGCTATCCGCCCGCCCTCTTCGACACGATCGAGGCCGTGACCGGCCGCCCGCTGCGCGGCTCGCGGGTGGTGGACATCGGCGCGGGCACCGGGATCGCCACCCGGCTGCTGCGGGAGCGCGGCGCGCACGTCGTGGCCGTCGAACCCGGCCCCGGGATGGCGGCCCGGCTGCGGCTCTCCCTCCCCGACGTACGGCTCGTACGCGGCTTCGGCGACGCGCTGCCCCTCGCCGACGCCTCCGCCGACCTCATCACGTACGCCCAGGCCTGGCACTGGACCGACCCGGCCCGCTCCCTCCCCGAGGCGATGCGGGTGCTGCGGCCCGGCGGCGCGCTGGCCCTGTGGTGGAACGTCTCCGACCGCGCCGTGCCCTGGATCGCCGAACAGGACACCCGGCTGCGGGAGGAGGCGGGCGACGCGGCGCACGGCGCCCACGGCACGGGAGAGCGCGACCGGCACCTGCCGACGGGGCCGGAGACCGTACGGCGGCGGGTGCCCTGGTCCCGCCGCGTCCCGCTGGCCACCCACCTGGACAACCTGGGCAGCCACTCCGTCTTCCGTGTGCTGGGGGACGAGGCCACGACCGCCTTCCTCGACCGGGAGCGCGACGAACTGCTGAGGCATTTCCCCGACGGGACGGTGGAGGAGTCGTACGTGGTGGAGTTGACCCTCACGTTCCGGCCTCCCGGGTCGTCTTCCCGGTAGACGCGAAAGCCGGACAGGACATCTGCCGGACAGGACATCTGCCGGACAGGAC
>NZ_WWJY01000078.1 GCF_009865405.1 Streptomyces sp. SID3212
GGGCTTCTCCGCCGGATGCGAGGGCCGGTGCGTCCGGGGTGCGGGCCGCCTGCCGGGCCACCAGCGCGGGCAGCGAGGCGGGGGCGGGGGCGGCGGGTCCCGCCGACTCGGCGAGCAGCTGCCCGCGCATGGCGCCCGGCACGAGGTCGATGTCACCGACGAGCGCGGTGGGATCGGTGGTGATCCGCCGCAGGAGTTCGACGTAGCACTCGGTCCAGCGGGCCACGACCCGCGGGTCGAAGACGTCGGTGCGGAGCCCGAAGCTGCCCTCCATGCCGTCGTCGCAGTCCTTCACCACACCGACGAGGTCGTGTTCGCCGCCGGTGTGAATGCGCTCGGGCTCCGCGAACTCCTTCATCACGGAGACGCTGGGCTGCTGCGTCAGGTGCATGAACACCCACTGGTACAGCGGGGCCCGGCCGGCGCTGCGCTCCGGGGCGGCGGCCGACACGATCCGGCCGACCGGGACGTCCGCGTTGGCCATCAACTCGGGGAAGTCGACGGCGAATCCGGCGAGCACGTCGGCGAAGGAGCGGTCGGACCGCACCCGCCACCGGGTCGGGACGGCGTTCATGACGTACCCGATGACCTGGTCGAGTCCCTTGGCCGCGCGGTTGGCGATGGGGGTGCCGAGGATCAGGTCGTCGGCGCCGCTGACCCGGTGCGCGAGGACGGCGAAGGCCGCCATCAGGACGACGTAGACGGAGGCACCGCGCTCGCGGGCCAGGGCGCGCACGGCGGCGGCGGTCCGCGCGTCGATGTGGAAGGGGACCTGGGCGATGCCGTCTCCCGAGGTGACGGGGGTGCCGCCGCCGCCCGGCACGGTGAGCGGCCCGGGCGGGTCCGCGAGGTAGCGGCGCCAGAAGTCGAGGCGGGCCCCGAAGACCCCGGACTCCGCCAACTCGTCCTGCCAGGACGAGAAGTCGGCGTACTGGACGGCGGGCCGGGTCAGGGGCGGCTCCTTGCCGTCGCGCAGGGCTCCGTACGCCTGGGCGAACTCGTTCTGGAGCACGTCGAACGACCACCAGTCGCTGATGGTGTGGTGCAGGCTCAGCATCAGCGTGGAGCGCCGCTCGTCGACCCGGACGAACCGGGCCCGGATCAGCTTGTCCCTGCCCAGGTCGAAGGGGCGGGCGCGGAAGGTCTCGAAGGCCTCGTCGATGGTCGTGTCCGTACCCCGCAGGTCCTCGCGCTCCAGGTCGAAGGGGCCGTCGTCGGGGAACTCGACCCGCAGCCCGCCGTCCTCGTCCGTCCTGATCCGGGTGCGCAGGATGTCGTGGTGCCGCTGGATCAGGGTGAGGGCCGCCTCCAGGTGCGCCGGGTCGGCGGGGCGGTCGAAGTGGTAGGCGGAGCACAGGTTGAGCGCGGCCGTGCCGGGATAGAGCGAGTCGTACACCCACAGGTCGTGCTGGGCGGGGCTCAGGGGCACCGGCCTGCCGGGGTCGCGCGGGGGTATGACGGCGGGTATCTCGCGGGCGCGGCCGGCCTCCAGGAGGCGGCGCATCAGGCGCACGCGCTGCTCCCGGCCGAGGGCGCCGAACCGGTCGGCCATGGAAGGGGTCACCGCGGCGGTCGTCGCGCGGGACAGGGTGGGGGCAGTCATCACAGAGTCTCTTTCAGTTCGGCCAGCCGGTGCAGTCCGGCCAGTACGTCGTCCCGTCCGATTCCGAAGTCGATGAAGCAGGCGACCTCGTCGACGCCCAGCTCGGCCAGATCGGCGAGCATCTTGGCGCAGTGGCCGGGTGAGCCGAGGAGACTGCCCCAGCTCAGGTAGCGCTCGAACGCGAACTCGGCGAGCATCGCGGCCTGTTCGTCGGTGAGCCGCGCGGTCGCGGCGTCCGCGGACCGGTTGGCGGCGGTCTGGCGGACGTACGAGGCGAGGTAGGCCCGCAGGGGCGCGCCGGCCTGGCGCCGGACCTCCGCGTCGTCCGTGCCGACGTAGGTGTGGGCCATCAGGGTGACCCGGCCGTGCGCGTCGGTGCCCCGCTGGTCGGGGGCCTCGGCGCAGGCGGCGCGGTAGCGGGCGATCCGGTCGGCGAGTTCGTCCCTGGTCTGGCCGACGGTCGCGCCGAGCACTCCGGCGCGCAGCCGTCCGGCGGCCTCCCAGGTCTCCGGGTTGCCGGACGTGGTGATCCACAGGGGCAGGGTGTCCTGGACGGGCCGGGGCTGAGGCACGACGGAGACCGGGGTGCCGGTGCCGTCGGGGTACTCGGCGGGTTCGCCCGCCCACAGGGCACGCAGCCGGGGCACGGTCTCCAGGGCGGTCCGCCTGCGGTCCGCGTACTGCTCGGGGGCGAGGGTGAAGTCCTTTGAATGCCAGCCGGTGGCGACGGACAGGCCCACCCTGCCGTGCGAGAGGTTGTCGACGACGGCCCAGTCCTCCGCCACCTTCAGGGGGTGGTGGAGCGGGAGGACCACACTGCCGGCGCGGATCCCGATCCGCTCGGTGGCGACGGCGAGCGCCGCGCCGAGCACGGGCGGGCTGGGGAACACCTGTCCCACCTGCTGGAAGTGGCGTTCGGGGGTCCAGATGGCGTGGAATCCGAGCCGGTCCGCGGTTCTGGCCACGGTGAGGATGTCCTCGTACGTCTCGGCGTGCCGGGTCTCCCCGGCGGTGGTGCTGTCCGCACCGAAGAACATCACACTGAGGTCCACTGCCACTCCTCCTGTTGCGTGCCGGGCCGGTTCGGGGTGTCGTGCGGTCGTGCCGGGGTCTCGTGCGGTCGCGCCGGGGTCTGGTGCTGTCGCGGCACCCGGGGGCGGCGTGTGATGGGGGCCACCGCGGGTCCGGTCCCGGCGGCGGGCCGCTCCAGCTCGGCG
>NZ_WWJY01000793.1 GCF_009865405.1 Streptomyces sp. SID3212
GGGCGGTGGGCCGTCCGGCGGGGCGGCCGGGGCGGTGGCCGCCGGCTGGGGCGATCGGCCGGAGTTGACGCTGGTCTGCCGGCTCTCGATGGGGCTCGCGATGCTGGCGATGCTGCTGGGGCTGTGAGCGGGGCCGTACCGGCTGAGCCACCCCCGTACCGGCATCACGTACGGGGCCACGCACGGCACCCCTCACAAAACGTGTCCTGAGTCACATGGCCCGCCGGACCGTACCCCCGTGCGGCGCCGCCCTCATAGTCTGGTGACCATGATGGTCTCCTTGGCGCTGCTGCTGCTCGGTGCGCTGGCCGCCGTCGTCGCCCCGAGGCTCCTGGCCCGCGCCGACTGGCCGGAGCGTGAGCCCGTCGTGGCGCTCTGGGTGTGGCAGTGCGTGGTGGCCGCCGTGCTGCTGAGCTTCACCCTCGCCATGACCTTCAGCGCCGCCGCCGCCTGGGCGGCCGTACGGGGACACGTCTTCGCCCCCGCCCCGCGCGGCGTGATGGAGGCCTACGCGCTCGGCACCCACCGGCCCTGGTCCGCCGTGATCGCGGTGGTGCTGTTCGGCGGCGGGCTGTGGACGGCGGCGATGCTGACCCGGGAGATCCACCGTTCCCGCGCGCGGCGCAGGAGCGACCGTACGGAACTGCTCCTCCGCTCCCCCGCCCTGCCCGGCGAGAAGTCCGGCGGCGATCCGCTCGTCGTGCTGGAGGGCGAGCGGCCCGACGCCTGGTGGCTGCCGGGTACCAAGCCCCGGCTGGTCATCACCACGGCCGCCCTGCGGCGGCTGAAGGGCAGTCAGCTCGACGCCGTACTGGCCCACGAGGAGGGGCACGCGCGCGCCAGGCACGACTGGCTGCGGCACTGCTCGGCCGCGCTCGCCAACGGCTTTCCGCAGGTGCCGGTGTTCGCGGCGTTCCGCGACCAGATGCACCGGCTGGTCGAACTGGCCGCGGACGACATGGCCTCGCGCCGCTTCGGCCGGCGGACGACCGCCCTCGCGCTGGTCGAACTGAACGAGCACCGAGGGGTGTTCGGGCCCGGGACCACGCCTGACGCGCAACTGCCGCAGCGGGTGAACCGGCTGCTGGCACCGGGCCCCCGGCTCACCGCGGGCCGCCGCCTGTGGCTGACCGCCACGGCCACCCTGGTCCCGGCCGTGCCCCTGCTGGTCGCCTTCGTACCGGCGCTGCGCGCCCTCGGATAGCTTGGGCGCCGCTTCGTCGGCAAGGATCACCCCATGCACTCGCCGCCGATCCACTCCCCCGCGCCGACTCCCCCGGCCGCCCGACCGCTCGTCACCCCCGGGCGTACCGCCGTCGTCCTCGCCGCCGTCTCGGCCGTCCTGACGGCGCTCGTCGCCGTGGAGTGGGGGCCGCTGCTCTCCTTCGACCGGGCGTCCGCCGACCGGCTGCACCGCTGGGCGGTGGCCGAGCCGGGTCTCACCCACACCAACCGGGTGCTGACCGACTGGGTGTGGGATCCCTGGACGATGCGGATCCTCACGGCGGTCGCGGTGGTCGTGCTCTGGCTCCAGGGCGCCCGGCTGCTCGCGGCGGCCGTCGTCGTGGGCGCCGTGGTGACCACGGCCCTCCAGCAGGGCCTCAAGGCCGTTGTGGGCCGTGAACGCCCCAGCTGGCCCGACCCGGTGGACTCGGCGCACTTCGCGTCCTTCCCGTCCGGGCACGCGATGACCGCCACCTTCACCCTGGGCCTGTTCCTGTGGCTCCTGCGGCGCGCCGGCGCGAACGGGTGGCTGTGGGGCACGGCGGTGGCCGTCGCGGTCGTCTCCGTGGTGGGGGTGGGCCTGACACGCCTGTGGCTGGGGGTGCACTGGAGTTCGGACGTGCTGGCCGGCTGGCTGCTGGGCGGGTGCCTCGTCGCACTGTTCATCACCACGTACGGGCGTCTGGCCTTGTCGCGGGGGCGCTGACCCGGGAAGTATCGGGCCCATGACGTTCAAGGGTGTGCTCTTCGACTTCTCCGGAACCCTCTTCCGTATCGAATCGGCGGGATCCTGGCTGCGCGCCGTGCTCGACGAGGCGGGTGCCGCCGTACCGCCCGACGAGGTGCGCCGGTACGCCATGGCGCTCGCCGTGTCCGGGGCGCTGCCGGGTGGTTCCGCGCCGGAGCGGGTCCCGCCGGACCTCGCCGCGCTGTGGGCGACACGCGACCGGAGCGCGGCGGAGCACCGCGCCGCGTACACGGGGCTGGCCCGTCAGGTGGAACTGCCCGACCCTTCCCTGTACGACGCGCTCTACGAACGCCACATGACGCCGGAGGCGTGGCGGCCGTACGCCGACGCGGGCGCCGTGCTCGGCGCGCTGCGGCAGGGCGGGGTCGGGGTGGCCGTGGTGAGCAACATCGGCTGGGACCTGCGGCCCGTCTTCCGGGCCCACGGCCTGGACTCGCTCGTGGACGCGTATGTGCTGTCGTTCGAGCACGGTGTCCAGAAGCCCGACGAGCGGCTCTTCCGGGCGGCGTGCGACGAGTTGGGGCAGGACCCGCACGACATCCTGATGGTCGGCGACGACCGGGCGGCGGACGGCGGGGCGGCGCGGCTGGGGTGCGCGGTGCACTTCGTGGACCATCTGCCGGTCGAGGAGAGGCCCTCGGGCCTGCGGCCGGTGATCGCGCTGGCGGGCTGCGGGCCGCTCGTGTAGGCGGCGCCCGGCGGGGCCGTACGGACGAACACGTCGCGCCGGACGGGACCGTACGTACGGAAAAGCCGTCTGCCTCGGGCGATCCCCCGCGTCGCCCAAGGCAGGCGGCAGCCCCGCTGAGCAGGCACGGAGAGGCCTGCGGCAGGACGCTCTGAGTATACTGGTTGAAAGCCAGTCAACGCAGGAGTCCAGCATGTCCCCGCGGAGCGCATCGGTCAATGAAGAGCTGCGTCGGCGATCCCGGGATCGACTGCTGCAAGCCACCGTGGAGTTGGTCGCCGAGCACGGTTACGAGGCCACGAAGCTCGCCGACATCGCCGACCGGGCCGGAACCGCGCGGGGTCTGGTGTCGTACTACTTCCCCAGCAAGCGCCAGCTCTTCCAGTCCGCGGTCCACCGGCTGATGCACCGCACGCTGGAGGCGGGGCTGGAGCGCGAACCGCGTACGGACGACGGGCCCGAGCTGCTGGCGCGCGCGATCGACGCGATCCTCGGACTGGCCGTCGACAGCCCTGTCCTGATGCGGGCCCACATGGCCGGAATTCTCCAGGCCGAGGGCTTTGTACAGTGCCCGGAACAGCAGCGTCTCGCGCAGCTGCTGCGCGAGACGGTGGTGCGGTACGGCTCACCGGACGTGGACAGCGACTATCCGCTGTTGCGCGCCCTGCTGATGGGCGCGGTGTTCGCCGTCCTGATACCGGGGGCTCCGATGCCCCGGCAGCGGCTGCGCGGCGAGCTGTTCACGCGATACGGACTGGCGTGGGAGCTCGGCGTTCCGCCGGGCGGCTGACCGCCCGGCGGAACGGATCGGGATCACCCCGCGGCGACCTCAGTCGTCGTGGTGGTCGTGGTGGTTGTCGCGGTCGAAGTAGTCGGGCTGCGTCTGGACGTTGAGCTCGTCGACGCGCACGCGCTTCGCCGGGTCCGTCCTGCGGTCGTCGAGCTTCAGTACGTCGAAGCCCTTGGCGATGTCGTTGGAGTAGATGTAGCCGTTGTAGTAGTACGCGGACCAGGAACCGCCGGTCGCGTTGGTGGTGGCCGAGAGCGGACCACGCTCGAAGTAGCCGATCTCGGTGGGACGCGACGAGTTGGTGAAGTCCCAGACGGATATACCGCCCTGGTACCACGCCTGGACCATGATGTCGCGGCCCTTGACCGGGATGATCGAGCCGTTGTGGGCGACGCAGTTCTCGGTGCTCCCCTGGTAACGGGGGATCTTGTAGTAGCTGCGGAAGACCAGCTTGCGGTGGTCGCCGCGGCCCACGATGTCGTAGATGCCGTCGGCGCCCTTGTTCGGGCCGATCGCCTCGTTGCAGGTGGCGGCGCCGCCGCCGCCCAGCTCGTCGGTGAAGACGACCTTGTCGGCGTCCTGGTTGAAGGTGGCCGAGTGCCAGAACGCGAAGTTGACGTTGTCCTGGACGCGGTCGATGACCTTGGGCCGCGCCGGGTTCTTGATGTCGAGGAGGATGCCGTCACCCATGCAGGCGCCGGCGGCCAGGTCCTTGGAGGGCAGCACGGTGATGTCGTGGCAGCCCGAGGTGGTGGAGACGCCCGGGTTGGTGGTGCCGCCCGGGTTGCCGCCGTCCGGGAAGAGCAGCGGGAAGTTCACGATCGACGACTTCTCGGGGGCCTTGCGCGGCACCTTGATGACGGTGATGCCGTCGTGCGGCGGCTGGCAGTCCGGGAAGCTGGCGCTGGGCGAGTACGAGGAGACGTAGATGTACACGTCCTTGCGCTCGGGCACCAGGGTGTGGGTGTGCGAGCCGCACGCGGTCTCGACGGCGGCGACGTACTGCGGGTTCCGCTTGTCGCTGATGTCGAAGATCTTCATGCCCTCCCAGGAGGACTTCTCCGAGGCCGGCTGCGTCACGCTGGAGCAGGAGTTGTCACTGCGTGAGGAGTCGGTCGACAGGAAAAGGAGATCCCCGGAGACGGTGATGTCGTTCTGGGAACCGGGGCAGAGGACCTGCGCGACGGTCTTGGGGGCCTTCGGGTTGCTGATGTCGAAGATCCGGAAGCCGTCGTAGTTGCCTGCGAAGGCGTACTTGCCCTGGAACGCGAGGTCCGAGTTGGTCCCGGCGAGCGCGTCCTTGGGGGTGTTGCTCAGGTGCTGGATGTTGCTGCTGTGGACGATCTCGTCCACGCCGGGTATCTCACCACTCTTGATCGCGGCAGTCGCGTCTGCGACGGCGGCGGCGGAGATCTTCGCCGGAGCGGATGCGTCACCGGGGTCCGGTGTGGCGACCGCGGGTCCTGCTACGAGCAGGGTGGCGAAAAGCCCGGCCGCGGCTGCCGCCACGCCCAGACGTCTCCGCCGCACGCGGGTGGTGTGCAACGAGGTCACTGCGTCCTCCCTTTCATCCGTTCAGAGTTGAACGGCTTACAGACCACGGCAGTATCGTCCCTCTCATGTACATCTCAACAGATGGCAACAGAGACGTAATGAAAGTTTTTGATCACTTGGTTGCGGAAGCGTGTTAGTACGGAGTCTCTTCTAGTCTCTTCTTCGTCTCTTCGAGATCATGTGCCGCAGGAGGTAGCTGTGTTGATCCGCCGCAGGAACCCGCGTTCCCGCGTGGCCGCCGTCGCGACGGCCGTCGCCGTCGCCGTACTCGCCCTGGGCGCCTGCGACTCGGGCGACGACGATGCTTCTGGTGCGTCAAAACCCAAAGGGGACAAGGGACTTGGGGTGGTGGCACCGGGGAGGCCGGGCGAACCGGCGAAGACCCTGTCACCCCGGGAAGCACTCAAGGCCGCACCGGACGACAGCCCCAACTCGGCTGATTTCACCTACGCGCAGATGATGATCGTGCATCACACGCAGGCACTGAAGATGACCGAACTTGTCCCGAAGAGGGCAGCTTCGGCCTCCGTGAAACGGCTCGCCGAACGCATCGCCTCGGCCCAGAAGCCCGAGATCGACGTCATGGCCGGATGGCTGGAAATCAACGGTGGGGCAAAGAAGACGTCAGGACATGACCATGGCGCGATGCCGGGCATGGCGACGGAGGCGCAGCTGGACCAACTGCGCGCGTCGAAGGGCAAGGCGTTCGACGAGCTCTTCCTGACGCTGATGATCACGCACCACCAGGGCGCGATCACGATGGCGACGGAGGCGTTGTCGTCGGGCAACAACGTGCTGGTCGAGGAGATGGCCGGCGACGTCATCGCGCAGCAGACGTCGGAGATGGCGCGGATGCGGGCGCTCTGATGGGGCCGGGGGTTGTGCGAAGGTCCGGCCGTGACCGGTGCCGGTGCCGAGCCCTGCCGGGGCCCCTGCCCCGGCCCTGGCCCTGCCCCGCTTCTACCCTGCTCCTGCCCCGCTCCTGCCGGTCAGCGGCGGTGGTGACGGGGCAACAGGTGTCCGTCGTCGCGGGCGCCCGCGATCAGCCTGAGTGACTTGCGGCGGCTGAATCCGGTGGCGGACATGACGGCGAGCACCGGGTCCAGGCCGTCGCGCTGGGCGGCGCGGTAGATGTCGGCGACGGTGCGGCGGGCGGGGGCGGTGCGGTCGGCCCGGTGGCGGCCGGTGGTTTCCGCGGGGGCCTGCGGGGGCGCTTCCGCGGGCTCTGGGGGCTCGGGTTCCGTTTCGCCGTGCGCCGGGGGGTCCGGCAGGTCGAGTACGGGCAGCTCCGGGGTGGCCGGCGCG
>NZ_WWJY01000794.1 GCF_009865405.1 Streptomyces sp. SID3212
CCGCCAGCAGGGTCAGTGCCGCGCCCAGCGGCAGCGGCCGGTCCGCGGAGAGCAGGTCGGCCGCGTCGCCGTCGAACGGCATGCCCGTCAGATCGCCGCGCAGGTGCAGGAAGACCAGCAGCGCCACCGCGCTGCCGAGGGTGGTGGCCACGGCCGTCGACGCGACGGCCAGCACCGTGAGCCGGGCCGGGCCCAGGCCGACCGCGGACAGTCCGCTGCGGGGCCGGGTGCTCGGGTCGGTCCTGGCCACCGCCACCGCGAACTGGACCGTGGCGGCCAGCGGGACCAGGCACCACAGCAGCCGCAGATAGGATCCGGCCGGATGGCCCAGGGCCCAGCCGAGCGTGCACAGCAGCAGGAAACCGACCCCGGCGGAGGCCGCGGCGACCAGCAGCCGGCGCAGCAGGACCAGTGGGTGGGTGCCCCGGGTCAGACGGAGAGAGAGCACGCGTCCTGGCCTTCCGCCTCGGACGGCTGGAGGGAGCCCACCCGGCGGCCGTCGAGCAGCGTGACCGTACGGTCGGCGAGGGTCGCGACCTCCGCCTCCAGGGTCGCCAGCACCACGGTGATGCGGTGCGAGCGGGCGGCGGTGGTCAGCGTACGGAGCACCTGGGCGCTGTCCGCCTGGTGCAGGGGCGCGGTCGGTTCGTCGGCGAAGAGCACCGACGGCTTGGTCACCAGGGCCCGCGCGACGGCGACCCGCTGGCGCTGGCTCTGGAGCAGGGCGTGCGGTCGTTTACGGGCGCACCCGCCGATGTCCAGGCGCTCCAGCCACTCCATCGCGGCGGTCTTGGCCGCGCGGTGGCCGGCGCCGCGCATCAGCAGCGGCAGGGCGGCGTTCTCCCAGGCGCTCAGCTCGGGGACCAGGCACGGCTCCGGGTCGATCCAGCTGAAGCGGTCGCGGCGCAGGCGTTCGCGCAGGACCGCGTTCATGGTGTGCACGGGCGAGCTGTTGAACCAGACCTCGCCCTGGCCCGGCACCAGTTGGCCGGACAGACAGCGCAGCAGCGTCGACTTGCCGCTGCCGCGGGGGCCGTTCACGGCGAGGATGTCGCCCTCGCGCACGCCCAGCGAGACACCGGTGAGGGCGGGCGAGCCGTTGTGGGAGTAGTGCAGGGAACGAGCCCAGAGCACGTCGTTGTCCGGCGGGGCCACCATGGCGCACACCTCCACCTCGGTCGGATCGGTCTCTCGGCACGGTAGGTAACCCGGACCGGTGCGCGCACAGCACACGGCCCGGATGCCACCCTTCTCACTCGAAAGGGGGCACCCGGGCCGTCGATACGATCAGGTGATCAGAGCTTCGTCCACGCCTCCGTCAGCACCGAGCGCAGGATCCCCTCGATCTCGTCGAACGTCGACCGGTCGGAGATCAGCGGCGGCGCCAGCTGGACCACCGGGTCCCCCCGGTCGTCGGCCCGGCAGTACAGGCCGCGGTCGAACAGTTCCTTGGAGAGGAACCCGTACAGGACACGCTCGGTCTCCTCGTCGGTGAACGTCTCCTTCGTCGCCTTGTCCTTCACCAGCTCGATGCCGTAGAAGAACCCGTTGCCGCGGACGTCGCCGACGATCGGCAGGTCGTGGAGCTTCTTGAGGGTGTCGAAGAACGCGCCCTCGTTGTCGAGGACGTGCTGGTTGAGGCCCTCGCGCTCGAAGATGTCGAGGTTGGCCAGGCCCACCGCGGCCGAGACCGGGTGGCCGCCGAAGGTGTAGCCGTGCAGGAAGGTGTTGTCACCCTCGTAGAACGGTTCGGCGAGCCGGTCGGAGATGATGCAGGCGCCGATCGGGGAGTAGCCCGACGTCATGCCCTTGGCGCAGGTGATCATGTCCGGTACGTAGTCGAACTTGTCGCACGCGAACATCGTGCCGAGCCGGCCGAACGCGCAGATGACCTCGTCGGAGACGAGCAGCACGTCGTACTGGTCGCAGATCTCGCGGACCCGCCGGAAGTACCCGGGCGGCGGCGGGAAGCAGCCGCCCGCGTTCTGCACCGGCTCCAGGAAGACCGCCGCGACCGTCTCGGGGCCCTCGAAGAGGATCTCCTGCTCGATCTGGTCGGCGCACCAGCGGCCGTACGCCTCCGGGTCGTCCCCGAATATCGGCGCGCGGTAGATGTTGGTGTTGACGACCTTGTGCGCGCCGGGCACCAGCGGCTCGAAGGGCGCCTTGAGGGCGGGGAGTCCGGTGATGGACAGGGCGCCCTGCGGGGTGCCGTGGTAGGCCACCGCACGGGAGATGACCTTGTACTTGGTCGGCTTGCCGGTCAGCTTGAAGTACTGCTTGGCGAGCTTCCAGGCGGTCTCGACCGCCTCACCGCCGCCCGTGGTGAAGAAGACCTTGTTGAGGTCGCCGGGCGCGTAGTGGGCCAGCCGCTCGGCCAGCTCCACCGCGTTCGGGTGGGCGTACGACCAGATCGGGAAGAACGCCAGCTCCTGCGCCTGCTTGTAGGCGGTCTCGGCCAGCTCGTGACGGCCGTGGCCGGCGTTGACCACGAACAGCCCGGAGAGGCCGTCGAGGTAGCGCTTGCCCGTGTCGTCGTAGATGTAGGTGCCCTCGCCCCGCACGATGGTGGGCACGGGGGCGTTCTTGTACGACGACATGCGGGTGAAGTGCATCCACAGGTGGTCGTACGCGGTCTTGGAGAGGTCCTGGCTCACGACTATCGGGTTCCCCACATGTAGGTCTGCTTCTTCAACTTGAGGTAGATGAAGCTCTCGGTGGAGCGCACGCCGGGGAGCGCGCGGATCCTTTTGTTGATCACTTCCAGCAGGTGTTCGTCGTCCTCGCAGACGATCTCCACCATCAGGTCGAAGGAGCCCGCGGTCATCACCACGTACTCGCACTCGTCCATCGCCGCCAGCGCGTCGGCCACCGCGTCCATGTCGCCCTCGACGTTGACGCCGACCATCGCCTGGCGCCGGAAGCCGACGGTGAGCGGGTCGGTGACGGCGACGATCTGCATCACGCCCTGGTCCAGCAGCTTCTGCACCCGCTGGCGCACGGCCGCCTCGGAGAGTCCGACGGCCTTGCCGATCGCCGCGTAGGAGCGCCGGCCGTCCTCCTGGAGCTGTTCGATGATCGCGAGGGACACGGCATCGATGGAGGCGGAGGATCCGTTCCCGGTCCTGGACTCTGGTCTGGGATCTGCGCTGCGACTGGCCACGCAGCTCACTGTGCACTGCGACTCGACCGTCCCGCAACCCTGTAGCGATGAAATTCGTTGTTACAGGACCCCAGGAGAACCGAATCCGAAGTTGATGGGGGTCGGGCCTGTCGAAAGCGTCGACCGAGCGATTAGGCTGGGTGTCTCACCCACCGGACACCGGGCACCGGACATCTGACCGCAGGACAACAGGACATCTGACAGGAGGGTGGCAGTGACCACCGAACCGCGCCGTCTGCGTAACTACATCAACGGGGAGTTCCGGGACGCCGCCGACGGGCGGACCATCGAGGTGGTCAACCCGGCCACGGGCCAGGTGTACGCCACGTCGCCGCTCTCGGGCCAGGCCGACGTCGACGCCGCCATGGAGGCCGCCGCGACCGCCTTCCCGGCCTGGCGCGACGCCACCCCCGCCGAGCGCCAGAAGGTCCTGCTCAAGATCGCCGACGCCGTCGAGGAGCGGGCGGAGGAGCTGATCGCGGCCGAGTCGGAGAACACGGGCAAGCCGCTGGAGCTGACCCGTACCGAAGAGATCCCGCCCATGATCGACCAGATCCGCTTCTTCGCGGGCGCCGCCCGGATGCTCGAAGGCCGCTCGGCCGGGGAGTACATGGAGGGGCTGACCTCCTTCGTACGGCGCGAGCCCCTCGGCGTCGTCGCGCAGGTCGCGCCCTGGAACTACCCGATGATGATGGCCGTCTGGAAGTTCGCGCCCGCCCTCGCGGCCGGCAACACGGTGGTCCTCAAGCCGTCGGACACCACCCCCGCCTCGACGCTGCTCCTCGCGGAGATCATCGGCGCGATCGTCCCCAAGGGCGTCTTCAACGTCCTGTGCGGCGACCGGGACAGCGGCCGGCTGATGGTCGAGCACCCCACTCCGGCGATGGCGTCCATCACCGGTTCCGTACGGGCCGGCTCCCAGGTCGCCGCGTCGGCGGCCAAGGACGTCAAGCGGGTCCACCTGGAGCTGGGCGGCAAGGCGCCGGTCGTCGTGTTCGAGGACGTCGACATCGCGAAGGCCGTCGAGGACATCGCGGTGGCGGGGTACTTCAACGCGGGCCAGGACTGTACGGCCGCCTGCCGGGTCCTCGTCCACGAGTCGATCCACGACGAGTTCGTGACGGCCCTCGCCAAGGCCGCCGCCGACACCAGGACGGGCGCGGCGGACGACGAGGACGTGCTCTACGGCCCGCTCAACAACGCGAACCAGCTCGCGCACGTCTCGGGCTTCATCGAGCGGCTGCCCGCGCACGCCAAGGTCCAGGCCGGCGGCCACCGCGTCGGCGACCAGGGGTACTTCTACGCCGCGACCGTCGTCTCCGGGCTCCGGCAGGACGACGAGATCGTCCAGCACGAGGTCTTCGGCCCCGTCATCACCGTCCAGTCCTTCACGGACGAGGAGCAGGCCGTGGAGTACGCGAACGGCGTCGACTTCGCCCTCGCGTCGTCCGTGTGGACGAAGGACCACGGCCGCGCGATGCGGATGTCGAAGGCGCTGGACTTCGGCTGTGTGTGGATCAACACGCACATCCCGCTGGTCGCCGAGATGCCGCACGGCGGGTTCAAGCAGTCCGGGTACGGCAAGGACCTCTCCGGGTACGGCTTCGACGACTACACCCGTATCAAGCACGTCATGACGTCGCTCGACAGCTGACGACAGGCTGACGACAGCTGACGCCGGCCGGGATCCGGCACGACGGTGAACGCCCGGCCGCGGGACGGCGGCCGGGCGTTCGCGTCGTCTGTGTCGTTACGCGGACGGCTCCCCGAACGCCGCCACCATCAGCGACAGCGCCCTCGGGTTCATCCCCTCGCCCTTCGCGTCCGTGGCGTTGACGCTGTAGACCAGCGTGCGCGAGAGGTCGCGCGTCGCGGCGATCGCCGTCGTGTAGCCCCAGCGGCTCCCGGTCTTGCCCCACACCTGACGGCCCCCGAGCGTGATGACCGACAGGCCCGCGCTGTACGCGGCCGGCTCGCCCGAGCCGTACTGGCGCACCGGCCCGGCGGGCAGCGTGAACATCTCCGCCAGCTGCGGCCGGGGGACGACCCGCCCCCGGAACAGCGCCCGGACGAAGCGCTCCAGATCCGCCGTGCTGGAGACGAGGTCGCCCGCCGCCCAGGACTCGGTGGCGCCCCACACCGTCACATCGCGCAACTCCGTGCCCCCGCCGGGGAGGGGGAAGGACTGGTAGCCGTGGTTGTGCGGGCCGCCGATCCGAGGATCCGCGCCGGGGAAGTACGTGTCGCGCAGCCCGAGCGGACGCAGCACGCGGCGGGCGGCCTCGTCGGCGAAGGGACGGCCCGTGACCTTCTCGGTCAGCAGCCCCAGCAGGGTGTAGTTGATGTTGAGGTAGTGCTGCTGTCCGCCCGGCGCGAACTCCGGCTCCTCCGCCAGGGCCGAGGCCGCCATGTCTCTCGGGTCGTGGAGGTCGAAGCGGTGCGCGTACCGCTCCTCGGGGGTGGTCCCCGGCAGCTCGGCGGCCGGGATGCCGCTGGTGTGGTCGAGCAACTGCCGTACGGTCACCTCCCCGTACGCCGCGGGGACCAGGTCCGGCAGGTAGGAGCGGACCGTCCGGGCGAGGTCGACCTTGTGCTCGGCGGCCAGCTGGAGCACCACCGCGGCCGTGAACACCTTCGTCACCGAACCGGCCCGGAAGCGGGCGTGCGGGTCGGCGGGCGCGCCCGAGGCCAGATCGTGCACCCCCGCGCTGCCGCGCCACACGCCGTCGGTGCCGCCGACCCG
>NZ_WWJY01000795.1 GCF_009865405.1 Streptomyces sp. SID3212
GGGCGGGCCGCGCCGGCCAGCAGGTGGGCGGCGACGGCGATCAGTTCGGGGCGCGGGGTCAGCTCACGCGGGGTGGCGTCCACGGCACTGACCGGCGGGAGGGTCGTGGGCGCGCTCAGCACGTCCGCCGGGATCTCCACCCAGACGGGGCCGTGCGGGGCGGTCAGCGCCGACTCCCAGGCGGCGGCGATCGCGGACGGGATCTGCGAAGCCGTACGGACGAGGTGCACGGACTTCACGACGTCGCGGAACGACGCCTGCTGGTCGCGCAGTTCGTGGAGGTGGCCGTGGCGCCCGCCGCCGAGGCCGGCGCGCGGCACCTGGCTGGAGATCGCCAGGACGGGCGCGGACGCGGCGGCGGCCTCCTGGAGCGCGGCGAGCGAGGTGAGGGCGCCGGGGCCGGTGGAGAGGAACAGCGGGGCGACTTCGCCGGTGGTACGGCCGTACGCGTCGGCGGCGAAGCCCGCGTTGTTCTCGACCCGCAGACCGACGTAGGCCAGCGGGGAGCGGCGCAGGGCGTCGAACAGGGCGAGGGCGTGCTGTCCCGGCAGCCCGAAGACGGTGGTCGCGCCGAGCCCGTACAGCGTCTCGGTCACCAGGTCGCCGCCGGTGCGGCCGGGGGGCGGGGAGAGGGCGGCGGTGAGCTGCGCGGGAGTGAGGCGGGGGGTGTCGTGGTCGTGGTCGTGCATCACGGGGTTCCGGGGGTGCGGTCGGGGGCGATCGTGGCACCACGGCGGTCGGGCACGGCACCACGGTGGTCGGGCACGGCCGTCACAGCGCTCCCGTCAGGGGCAGCCATCACAGCGCCCCCGCCCCCACGTCGCGGGCGTCCGCGATCTGGCGGGACATGATCGTCGTCAGTTCGTACGCCGTGTGCGAGGCGGCGACGGACGTGATCTCGGCGTGGTCGTACGCGGGCGCGACCTCCACCACGTCCGCCGAGACCAGCCGGCAGGAGGCGAGCCCGCGCACGATCTCCAGCAGTTCGCGGGAGGTGAGCCCGCCGGCCTCCGGGGTGCCGGTGCCGGGCGCGTGCGCCGGGTCCAGCACGTCGATGTCGACGGAGATGTAGAGCGGGCGGTCCCCGATGCGCTGCCGCAGCTGGTCGGTCACCTCGTCCACCCCGCGCCGCATGACGTCGGCCGAGGTGACGATCCCGAAGCCCATCTTCGCGTCGTCGTCCAGGTCCTTCTTGCCGTACAGCGGACCGCGTGTGCCGACGTGCGAGAGCGCCTCCGTGTCGAGGATGCCCTCCTCGACCGCCCGGCGGAAAGGGGTGCCGTGGGTGTAGGCGGCGCCGAAGTACGTGTCCCAGGTGTCGAGGTGGGCGTCGAAGTGCAGCAGGGCCACGGGCCCGTGCTTCTTCGCGACGGCGCGCAGCAGCGGCAGCGCGATGGTGTGGTCGCCGCCGAGCGTCATCAGCCGGGCGCCGGTCCCGAGCAGGTCGTCGGCCGCCGCCTCGATCGTGTCGACGGCCTCGTTGATGTGGAAGGGGTTCGCGGCGATGTCCCCGGCGTCGGCGACCTGCGCGAGCGCGAACGGCGAGGCGTCCTGCGCCGGGTTGTAGGGACGCAGGAGCCGGGAGGCCTCGCGGATCGCGTTGCCGCCGAAGCGGGCGCCGGGGCGGTACGAGACCCCGGAGTCGAAGGGCACGCCGACGACGGCGACGTCGGCCCGGCCGCCCACCTCGTCGAGCCGGGGCAGCCGGGCGAACGTGGCGGGTCCCGCGTACCGCGGGACGCGGGACGAGTCGACGGGGCCGCGCGGCTGCTCGGTGCTGCTCATCCGAAATGCCTTTCTTCGTACGATCGGGGGTGCCGGCCGACCGTACCAAGCGACCGGCACCGCCTCCTAAGGAAGCCAGGAAGCCGCAGGGAACGCCGCGTCCTAAGGAAGCCGCTCGGGCGCCTCCTCCTAAGAAACCCGCAGCGTCTTCAGCGCGCCGCCCCAGGCGATCACCTGGTCGAGCACCGTGGTGAGGGTCTCCTCCAGCCGGGGCGTCGGCCGGAGGACGGAGTAGTTCTCGAAGTTCGCGTGCAGGTCGAGCGCGACCTGCGCGCGGACCGTCGCGACCTGGAGCTCGGCCAGGGACAGCCGCAGGTGCTCGACCGCGCGGACCCCGCCGGCGGCGCCGTACCCCACGAACCCCGCCGCCTTGTTGTTCCACTCGGCGTACAGGAAGTCGAGGGCGTTCTTGAGCCCGGCGGGGACCGAGTGGTTGTACTCGGGCGTCACGAAGACGAAGGCGTCGAAGCCCGCGATGGTCGCCGCCCAGTCCTTGGTGTGCTGCTGGCCGTACTGCGCGGCGGCCGGGGGCATGCCCTCGTCCAGCAGGGGCAGACCTACGTCCGCGAGGTCGATCAGGGTGAACTCGGCGTCGTCGCGCTTGGTCGCGACCTCCATCACCCACTTACCGACGCCCTCGCCGAGGCGGTTGGGGCGGGTGCTGCCGATAATGACGGCGATCTTCAGCATTGCTGTCTCTTTCGGTCGTTACGTTGTTGAATGTCTCCTATCACCCCCTTGAACAGGCCGGGTGGTGACACGACTCACGCGGCCCCGGAACGTGTGCGGCCCGCCCACTCTGGACACCCTCGCGAACTCCCCGGTAACTTAAATTGAGCAAGCGCTTAGGACAGCGGGCGCTGAGGAATCGAGTCGCCACCGCGCCGTGGGGCGGCAGCCGCAGAGGGAGGGCCCGAGCCGTGCGCCGTACCGTGTACAACGAGGACCACGAGGCGTTCCGGGAGACCGTCCGCGCCTTTGTCGAGGCCGAGGTCGTGCCCGTCCACGACGCGTGGCTGGCGGCGGGCCAGGCCCCCCGCGACTTCTACTACAAGCTCGGTGAGCTGGGCGTCTTCGGGATCGAGGTCCCGGAGGAGTACGGCGGCGCGGGCGAGGAGTCGTTCAAGTTCCAGGCCGTCATCTCCGAGGAGTGCGCCCGCGCGGGTGTCTCTTTCGGCGGCTCCGGCGTCCATGTCGCGCTCTGCCTGCCGTACTTGAAGGCGTACGCGACCGACGAGCAGAAGAAGCGCTGGCTGCCCGACTTCGTCAGCGGCCGGACGATGTACGCGATCGCCATGACCGAGCCGGGCACGGGCTCCGACCTGGCCGGCATGAAGACGACCGCCAGGCTCTCCGAGGACGGCACGCACTACGTCCTCAACGGCGCGAAGACGTTCATCACCGGCGGCGTCCACGCGGACCGCGTCATCGTCTGCGCCCGCACCGCCCCCTCGACCCCCGAGGACCGCCGCTTCGGCATCTCGCTGCTGGTCGTGGACACGAAGACGCCGGGGTACGCGGTCGGCCGCAAGCTCGACAAGCTGGGCCTGCGGACCTCCGACACCGCCGAACTGTCCTTCACGGACGTCAGGGTGCCGGTGGAGGACCTGCTCGGCAAGGAGAACAAGGGCTTCTCCTACCTCGGCCAGAACCTGCCCCAGGAACGTCTGGCCATCGCCGTCGGCTCGTACGCGCAGGCCGCCGCCGCGGTGCGGTTCGCCCAGCAGTACGTGCAGGACAGGACCGTGTTCGGCAAGACCGTCGCGTCCTTCCAGAACACCAAGTTCGAACTGGCCGCCTGCAAGGCCGAGGTGGACGCGGCGGAGGCCGTGGTCGACCGCGCGCTGGAGGCCCACGACCTGGGCGAGCTGACGCCGGCCGAGGCCGCGTCGGCGAAGCTCTTCACCACCGAGGTCGCCCACCGCGTGATCGACAAGTGCCTCCAGCTGCACGGCGGCTACGGGTACATGAACGAGTACCCGATCGCCCGGCTCTACGCCGACAACCGGGTGAACCGCATCTACGGCGGCACCAGCGAGGTCATGAAGACGATCATCGCCAAGTCGATGGGGCTGTAGACACGGCCCCATGAGTCCTGTGAGTCCTGTGAGTCCTGTAGGCACGACCCATGAGTGACGGCACCGGCGCCTTCGACGCCCTGGACGACCTGCTCGATCTGCTCGACCTGGAGCGGATCGAGCGGGACATCTTCCGCGGCGTGAGCCGCTTCGCGGTCGTCCCCCGCGTCTTCGGCGGCCAGGTGGCCGCCCAGGCGCTGGTGGCGGCGGGCCGTACGGTCCCCGAGGACCGGCTGCCCCACTCCCTGCACGCGTACTTCCTGCGCCCCGGCGACCCCGGCGCGCAGATCGTCTACACCGTCGACCGCATCAGGGACGGGCGCTCCTTCACCGCGCGCCGGGTGGTCGCCGTCCAGCACGGGCAGCCGATCTTCCACCTCTCGGCCTCCTTCCAGCCGGCCGAGGAGGGCCTGGAGCACCAGACGGGGATGCCGGACGCGCCGGACCCGGAGACGCTCCCGACAGCCGCCGAGATGCTGCCGCTCCACGCCGACCGGTTTGTCGACCCGGGCGTCGCGGACCGGCTGCTGGTGGCGCGAGGGGCCGTCGACCTGCGGTACGTGGACGCGCCGCCGTACGGCTCGGTGGGGGTGCCGCGCGAGCCGCGCTCGCAGGTGTGGTTCCGTACGGCCGGGAAAGTCGCCGACGACCCGCTTCTGCACGTCTGCCTGGCCACGTACATCTCCGACATGACCCTGCTCGACCCGATCCTGCTGGCCCACGGGCGCGGCGGCTGGGCGGTCGGGGACGTGGTGGGGGCGAGCCTGGACCACGCGATGTGGTTCCACCGCCCGTTCCGGGTGGACGAGTGGCTGCTGTACGACCAGGAGTCGCCGTCGTCGTCCGGTGGCCGGGGGCTGGGTCAGGCCCGGATCTACACGCGGGACGGCAGGCTCGTGATCTCGGTGATCCAGGAGGGCGTGATCCGGACGCCGCGCGGCTGAGCGGTTCCGGCCCGCACGCCGCGGGACTGAGCGGCCCCGGCCCGCACGCCGCGTCACCGGGTGATGCGCGGCCCGGTGGCCCGGTGGTCAGACCAGCCCGGCCTCGTTGAGCAGGTACGCCGTCATCGGGTCGTAGAAACGCGGGTCCGTCACGTGGTCGTCCAGCGGGACGGTCACCTGGAGCGTGCCCTCGGCCTCGCCGATGAAGAGCGCCGGGTCGTTGCAGTCCGCGTACCCGATCGCGTCGAGGCCCCGCTGGCCCGCGCAGCCCGCCCAGCCGTGGTCCGCGAGGACCAGGTCGGGCAGGGAGCGCCCCTCGCGCTCCAGGCCGTCCAGGATCGCCCGCATCGGCTCCGGCGAGTGGGTGTGCCAGAGGGTCGCTCCGCGCTCCAGCACGGCCACGTCGGCGAACTGGAAGACCATGCCCTCGTCGGCGGTCAGGCCGCCGGGGATCCGTACGATCTCGCATCCCGCGCTCCGCAGCGCGTCCGCCGTCTGGCGGTGGACGTCCAGCAGGCCGCCCGGGTGGCCGGTGGCGAAGAGGACGCTCTCGCGGCCCGAGGCCGCCTTGCGCAGCCGTGCGGCCATCCGCTCCAGGGCGTCCACGGTCAGCTCGGGGTCGATGGTGTCCTGCCCGGCCCGGTGCTCCGGGTCGTCGCTCACTCCGCAGCGCTCGGCCATCACGGCGAGCACGTCCTGCTCGTCGGTCCAGCGGTCCCCCAGCTCCAGGCCGAGCCAGTAGTGGCGGTCACCGTTGGCGAGCTTGCGGTAGTGCGAGAGGTTGTTGTCGCGGGGCGTGGCGACGTCTCCCGCGATACGGGTGCGGACGAGGTGGTCGACAAGGGCGGCGCGGCTCGGTATCGGCATGAGCCCATTGTGCCGTCAGGTGTACGGGCTGTGCCCCTCGTCCCGGTTTCCGGACAGGTCCCCGGCCGGTTCGCGGGCGCAGTCGCCCGCCGGTTCGCCCGCCGGTTCGCCCCCCGGGTCGCCGAGCGCGGCGAAGGCGCCGTGGGCCAGGCGGCGCAGCAGCGACTCCATCGCCGTGCGGCCCGGCAGGCCCGTACCGTACGAGCCGAGGTGCGGGGTGGAGTTCAGCAGGCCGAAGACGGCGTGGACGGCGCCGCGCGCCTGGGCCTCGGGGACGCCGGGGTGGACCTCCCGCACGACGCCGACCCACAGCTCCACGTACTGGCGCTGGAGCTGGCGCACCAGCTTGCGGTCGCTGTCCCTGAGGCGGTCCAGCTCGCGGTCGTGGAGGGTGATCAGCGGGCGGTCGTCGAGGGCGAAGTCGATGTGGCCGTCGATCAGCGAGGCCAGGACGGCGTCGGGGTCGGGGGCCACGGGCGTGACGCCGGGCGCTCCCATCGGGCGCGGGGCGGCCCCCGCGCCCCGTACGCGCTGCCTGCCGCCCTCCAGCAGCCGGCCGCTGATCCCGACCAGCAGTTCCGCGAGCATGGCGTCCTTGCCCGCGAAATGGCGGTAGAGACCCGGGCCGCTGATGCCGACGGCGGCCCCTATCTCGTCCACGCCGACGCCGTGGAACCCACGCTCGGCGAAGAGGCGCGCCGCCTCTTTGAGGATCTGCTCGCGGCGGGTCGGGGCCGCGGTCCTGGTGCTCATGGGAAATCATTCTAGACAGAGCTGTTAGCGGTCGTTAACCTGGACGCGTAGGTTAACGCTCACTAACCCAGCGAGGGAGCTACGAGCGATGCGGCAGGCACCTGTGCTGGCGAGTGCGGCGGATCCGTCCGCCGAGGCCTGGCGGGCCAACGAGAGCGCCCACGAAGAGCTGGCCGAAGGACTGCGCGCCCGGCTGGCGGCGGCCCGGCTCGGCGGCGGCGAGAAG
>NZ_WWJY01000796.1 GCF_009865405.1 Streptomyces sp. SID3212
AGCCCGTCCGGCGATTGAGGACAAAAGCACGGCCGCCAGGCCAAGGGCGAGGGCCTCAGGACAGCGCCATCGGCAACGGCAGCCCGTGCAAGATCGACAGGCCCGACACCGCCCGCGTCAACGCCACGTACAACCGCCTCAGCCCCGTCCGTTCGTCCGGCTCCCCCGACACCACCGCCGACGGCTCGTCCAGCACCACGTAGTCGTACTCCAAGCCCTTCGCCAGCGACGCCGGCACCAGCGTGAGCCGCGCCTCCGCCGTCGTTTCCTCGCCCGGCGAGAGGAAACGCAACCCCGCCGCGGACAGGGCAGCCGCCAGCACCGGAATCCGCGCGTCCGCCGCGATCAGGCCCGTCGACCCCTCGTGCGCCAACGACTCCTCGCACGCCGAAACCACCGCCGCCGACAGCACGTCCTCGGAGACGCGCCGTACCGACAGGGACCCCGGCGCCTCCCGTACCGACTCCACCTCCGCCAGCCCCGGCGAGATCAGCGGCAGCAGCCGCGACGCGTACGCGATCACCTCGCGCGGCACGCGGAAACCGGCCGTCAGCTCCTCCACCACCGCGTCCGGCTTGCCCAAGTGGTGGAGCGCGTCCGCCCAACTCGCCGTCGCCCACGGGGTCGTGCCCTGCGCCAGATCGCCCAGCACCGTCGCCGACCCCGTCGAGCAGCGCCGGCCCACCGCGCGGTACTGCATGGGCGAGAGGTCCTGCGCCTCGTCGAGCACCACGTGGCCCAACGAGTGCGTACGGGCCACGAGATCGGCCGCCTCGTCGATCAACACCGCGTCCGCGGCGGACCACTTGACCGACTTCACGCTCCGCGCCGGCTTCGCCCACAGGATCGTCGCCTGCTCCTCCGGCGTGAGCAGCCCCTCCGCGTGCGCCGCGAGGAACTCCGCGTCCGACAGCAGCCGCAGCACCAGCTTCGCCGGATCGACCAGCGGCCACATCGCCTTCACGGCCGCCTTCACCGCGGGGGTACGCGCGACCGCGTCCTGCACGCGGTCGTCGGGCGCCTCGCCCGCCTCCTCCATCCGTACGAGCACGGCGTGCGCGATCCGCTGCGGCAACGCGTCGTGCGCGGCGCCGTACCGCATGTCGCGCTCCAGCAACTGCCGTACCAGCTCCTCCAGTTCGTACGCCGGCACCCGCCACCGCCGCGAACCGCGCACGACCACCACCGGCTCGGTCGGCAGCGTCACATGGGAGCGGACCGCCCGCCGCAGCACCTCTGCCATCCGCGCGTCGCCCTTGATGACGGCGGCGTCGGCCGGGTCCGTGCCCCGTACCGCCACCGCGGCCGAGGTGACCAGGCTCTCCACCGTCGCCTGCTTCACCTCCAGCTCGCCCAGCGCGGGCAGCACCTGCTCGATGTAGTGGAGGAAGGACGCGTTCGGCCCGATGACGAGCGTGCCGGTGCGGGCGAGCCGCTCCCGGTGCGCGTAGAGGAGGTACGCGACGCGGTGCAGGCCGACGGCGGTCTTCCCGGTGCCGGGGCCGCCCTGCACACACACCGTGCCGCCGAGCCCGCTCCGTACGATCTCGTCCTGCTCCGGCTGGATCGTCGCCACGATGTCGCGCATCGGGCCGACGCGCGGACGCTCGATCTCGGTCTGGAGCAGCTTGCTGGTCTTCGCGGCCTCGGTGGGGTCGGAGAGGTGTTCGTCCTCGTACGCCGTGAGCTCGCCGGCCGTGTAGCCGAAGCGCCGGCGCAGTCCGACGTCGTGGGGGTCTTTCTTCGACGCCCGGTAGAAGGGCTGGGAGACGGGCGCGCGCCAGTCGACCACCATCGGGTCGCCGTCGGCGTCGTGGACATGGCGGCGGCCGATGTAGAAGCGCTCGCCCTCGGCGCCCTCGGCCTGGTCCGCGCCGACGACGTGCAGGTAGTCGAGCCGGCCGAAGAAGAGCGGGGTGTGGGAGAGGTCGGCGAGCGACTTGATGCGGTCCTGGATCTGGGCCTCCAGGACGGCGGCGTTGACCCAGTTCGCGGTGACGTCGCGGATGTCGAGCGACTGGACGTCCTCGCGCATGGCGCGCAGGGCGGCCCGCGACGAGCTGAGGTGGGCCCGTTCGCGCCCCAGCGGGTCGTCGGAGGGGGAGCTGGAGTCCGCAGGGTCGGTGCGGTCGGCGCTCGATGCGGTGGGTGCGGTGGGTGCGGTGGGTGCGGTGAGGGTGGTGTCGGGTTCGGGGTCGTGCGCGGACACGGTGCTGCCTCCGGGCTGTACGCAGGCCGACGGGCCGCAGGCCCTTGGTGCTGGGACGGGGCGGCGGTGTCCGGTCGGCGTGGATCACGTCATGGCAGCCGCCCGGTTTCCGTCCGGGTGGCGGCGCTCCGCGAGGGAGGCGGAGGCGGGCAAGAGGGGAGAGTGTAGCCAGCGGGTGGCGGCGGGGCGAATGCTTTTCGCCCCGCCGGGGAGAATGCTTTTCGCCGGGGAGTGGGCCGCAGGGCGGCTGCGGGACGCGGACGGGGGACGGGGACGGAGACGGTGGACGGGGACGGGGTACGTGGGCGGCTGCGGGGCGGTCCCCCGATCGAGGTCCGCGAGGCCCACGCACCGTAGTCCCCCGGTCGTCCCCCGTAGGGGATCCCCTATATCCCGAGTCGTACGCCGCATCGCCCAGGATTCCGTCCGGAGAGCGACGCGCTTCGGGGGGTCGGCGCGCGACCATGGACATATGAGTACAGCGACCTTCATCCCGCCCCGCGCCCCACACGGCGCCTCACTCTCCGGCGCGACCGCCACCGGCGCCGTGCCCCACCCCGCTCACCACCTGGGCAACGCCCTGCGCGCCGCCAAGGTGTACGTGGCGACCGCGTTCAACGTCGCCGTCCTCGGTGAGTACTGGGAGGAGGCGGGCGTCGTCAGACGACGCCTCTGAGCGACGACCCGCTCCCGTCTCAGCCCCGTCTCAGCTCTCCGCCAGCAGCTCGTCCGCGTCCACGATCCGGTACGCGTACCCCTGCTCCGCCAGGAACCGCTGCCGGTGCGCCGCGAAGTCCTGGTCGATCGTGTCCCGCGCGACCACCGAGTAGAAGCGCGCCTCGTGCCCGTCCGCCTTCGGCCGCAGTACCCGCCCGAGCCGCTGCGCCTCCTCCTGGCGTGACCCGAACGTCCCCGACACCTGGATCGCGACCGTCGCCTCCGGCAGGTCGATCGAGAAGTTCGCCACCTTCGACACCACCAGCACCGAGATCTCGCCCTGCCGGAACGACTCGAAGAGCTTCTCGCGCTGGGCGTTGCTGGTCTCGCCCTTGATGACCGGCGCGTTCAGGTGCTCGCCCAGCTCGTCGAGCTGGTCGATGTACTGGCCGATGACCAGGGTCTGTTCGCCCTTGTGCTTCCGTACGAGCGCCTCCGTCACCTTCCGCTTCGTGGCGGTCGTCGCGCAGAACCGGTACTTCTCCTCCGTCTCGGCGGTGGCGTACGCGAGCCGCTCGCTGTCGGTGAGGTTGACCCGTACCTCCACACAGTCGGCGGGCGCGATGTACCCCTGCGCCTCGATCTCCTTCCACGGCGCGTCGAACCGCTTCGGCCCGATCAGCGAGAAGACGTCCGACTCGCGGCCGTCCTCCCGTACGAGCGTCGCGGTCAGCCCGAGGCGGCGGCGCGCCTGGAGGTCGGCGGTGAACTTGAAGACGGGCGCGGGCAGCAGGTGCACCTCGTCGTAGAGGATCAGCCCCCAGTCGCGGGAGTCGAACAGCTCCAGGTGCGGATAGACACCCTTACGGCGGGTCGTGAGCACCTGGTACGTGGCGATCGTGACCGGGCGGATCTCCTTGCGCGTACCGCTGTACTCGCCGATCTCCTCCTCGGTCAGCGTCGTGCGCTTCACCAGCTCGTGCTTCCACTGGCGGGCGGAGACGGTGTTCGTGACCAGGATCAGCGTGGTCGCCTTGGCCTGCGCCATCGCGCCCGCGCCGACCAGGGTCTTGCCCGCCCCGCAGGGCAGCACGACCACGCCCGAGCCGCCGTGCCAGAAGCCCTCGACGGCCTGCTTCTGGTACGGGCGCAGGGCCCAGCCGTCCTCCACCAGCTCGATGGCGTGCGCCTCGCCGTCCACGTACCCGGCGAGATCCTCGGCCGGCCAGCCCAGCTTGAGGAGCGTCTGCTTGATCTGGCCGCGCTCGGAGGGGTGTACGGCGACGGTGTCCGGGTCGAGCCGCGCGCCCACCAGCGGCGCGACCTTCTTCGACCGCAGGATCTCCTCCAGGACGGGACGGTCCGTGGAGGTCAGGACCAGACCGTGGGTGGGGTGCTTGGACAGCGTGAGACGCCCGTACCGGGCCATCGTCTCCGCGACGTCGACGAGCAGGGCGTGCGGCACGGGGTAGCGGGAGAACTCCACCAACGCGTCGACCACCTGCTCGGCGTCATGCCCGGCGGCACGCGCGTTCCACAGGCCGAGCGGGGTCAGCCGGTACGTGTGGATGTGCTCGGGCGCACGCTCCAGCTCGGCGAAGGGCGCGATGGCCCGCCGACAGGCTCCGGCCTGTTCGTGGTCGACTTCGAGCAGCAAGGTCTTGTCGCTCTGGACGATGAGGGGTCCGTTCACAGCTGCGCCCTTTCGGTCTTTCCTTGGGCCGTCACTCGTGCTTTCCGGCCGTCGCTCCGGGGCCGTCACTCGTTGTGCCAAACGACCAGTGTCGCTCATACCGGGCCGATTCGGGGGCGCGGTGGGGTCGGTCCGCGTGAGCGGGGCGATCCGCAGGCTCTGGGGGGACTGTCCCGGCCAGGGCTGGGCACCTGGCTCCTATGACCGCTGAGACGCGCAAGGCAGAACCGGACAGAGCCGCCCCGCGACGGATTTCCTGGGGCCGGGCCCTGTTGCGGGTGATCATTCTGGTGGTTGCCTTCCTTGCCCTGGTGGCCTTTTCGGCGGTGCTGGCCGACCTGACGCTCACGCCGTCCCCCGCCTCCGCCGACATCGCGGGGTCCAACCTGCGGCCGGGGCACTCGCTGCGGCAGTACGCGGAGGACTACACGTTCCTCGCCGCGTGCAAGCAGATCGGCGGGAACATCGTGATGGGCATGCCGTTCGGGCTGATCCTGCCGGTGCTCATGCCGCGCCGGCTGCCGATGCTGCGGGTCGTCGTGCTGACCGCCGTGGTCATGGCGCTGGTGGAGCTGGCGCAGGGTTCGATCGTCCAGGGCCGTGCCTTCGACGTGGACGATGTGATCCTGAACACGTCGGGCGCGCTGCTCGGTTACCTGCTGCTGGGCCGGAAGATCGGGCGGCGGTTCCACGCGCTGGGAGTACCGCAGCCGGTGCCGGCGGCCGAGACCGCGCCCGAGCCTGTGGTGGCCGAGCCGGCCCCCGCGCGGACGGCCAGCACCCGCCCCTCGGTGAGGAAGCGGACACTGACCAAGCCCAAGCTGACGCCCATGACGAGTTCGGGGGAGAAGCCCCGGGCCAACTGGAGCGAGCGGCTGGTGCGGCTCGGGCGCCGGAGTTAGAACGGAACGGACCGGGTGGTCTCCCTCGCCGGACGGGCTTCGCGGCCCGTCCCGCGTCCGTTCGCCGTCCCGCGTCCGTTCGCCGTCCCGCGTCCGTTCGCCGTCCCGCGTCCGTTCGCCGTCCCGCGTCCGTTCGCCGTCCCGCCTTCGTCACGCCGTGTCGTCCGCCAGTTCCGCCACACCCGTGATCCGGTGCAGCGGGTACGTACGGACCTCGTCCGCCGTGTGGTCGTACGCGGTCACGAAGCCGCCCTCGACCCGCACCGGCGCGATCACCCGCTGACTCGCCGCGCCCTCCGCGTTGACGTATCCGATCCAGAGCGCCGAACCGGTCATGGCGGCCGCCTGGACCGTGGCCAGGGTCTCCGCCGACGTCGTACGCGGCAGGTCACCCGACCTGGAGGGTCCGGCCGCCTTTGCCGACGAGGACGACACCGCCCGCGCGCGGGACCGTGAACCCGCCGGTTCCGGAACGGTCTTGTGTACGACGGTCGACGCCAGGTCCCCCGCCCGGATGGCCCGTACCGCCGCCCCCAGCAGCGTCGGATCCGGCACCGGCGGTCCGTCCGGCACCGGCGCGGGCGCCGTACGGGGAGGGGTCCGGTGCGCGTGCGCCCGGGTGATCAGGACGTCGCCGTCGGCCGACTCCGCCGCCGGCGCGAAGCCCATCGCCCGCAACCCCTCCAGCAGCGACGACGGATCCGCCTGGGCCGCCAGGACCGTCGGCGCCAGCCGCCGCAGCCGCATCCCCTGCGACCGCCGGTCGGCGACGATCTCGTCCAGCACCGCCTCGTCGTCGCAGCGCACGTACGCGTTGGCCGAACCGACCCGCAGATGACCGTGCTTGCGGGCCACGTCGTCCACCAGGTACGTGAGCGGCTGCGGCACCGGCGTACGGCTGTGCGCCCTGAGGAAGTCGTGCAGGCCGGTCGCCGACTGCCCGGCGTCCAGGGCCCGTCGTACGGACGCGGGGGTGAAGCGGTAGACCGTCGCCCCGCCCGTCGACTCGACCTCGGCGGCGACGGACAGCAGTTCGGCGAGCGGTCGCAGGAGCGGACCGGGCGCCACGGCCGTGAGGTCCGCCTGGAGCAGTACGTGGTCCAGGGGCTCGGGCAGCAGCGGCCTGAGGGCCTCCGCCGCGCGCAGACCGGCGGCGGCCAGTTCGGCGGGCGTGGTGGTGATCCCCTCGGCGGGGTCGCCCAGCGCGTCGAGCAGCGCCCGGCCGTGGGTGGAGAGCGCGCCCCGGCCGGTGAGACCGAGCATCTCCGCCTCGTTCAGCGTCCAGGCGGCGAGCCGCCCGCGCAGGTCGTCGGGGCGGCCGGCCGCCGAGGCGCCGCGCAGCGGGCGCTCCCAGCGCAGCCGGGCCATCAGCGACTCGGGGTCGGGCGGGGTGCCCTCGGGCAGCGTGGCGAGGAGGTCGAGGATCCGGCGGCGGACCTCCGGCGCGGGGCCCCGGTCCAGGTCCGGGCCGAGGGCCGCGAGCGTACGGCCCTTGGCGTCCTGGCCGCCGACCAGACCGGCCGTACGGGTCGCGGTCAGCCACGCGACGGCGAGCCGCGCCCAGCGCTCGGGGGAGGGCAGCTCCTCCCACTCGTCGTACGCGGGGGTCGGCGCGTACCGTTCGTCGGCCTCGCCGTCCGCCGCCAACAGCCCCGCCGCGTAGGCCAGTTCGACCCAGAAGGCGGCGATCGGCTCGGTGACGCCGAGGGCGGCGGCGGTGCGCTTCAGGTCCCGTACGGACAGACCGCCGGCGCGCAGGACGCTCGGGCCGCCCTCGTTCCAGTCCTTGGCCAGCTCCTCGACGGTGGCGAGGGCGGTGTACGCCTGCCCGGCCGCCGTACTGTCCACAAGCTGTGGACGGGAACCGGAACCCGGCTCGCTCGTCCGGGGCGCGACGGGCGGCGCGACCGGCTCGATCACGCGGTGCGCCCGCCCGGCGCGCAGGTGCAGGGCCACCTCACGGGGCAGGACGACCGTGCGGGTCGTCGCGGGCAGCAGCAGGCCCCGGTCGCGCAGCCACTGCACGGGCGGGGTGGGGCTGGAGGTGACCTCCCCGTACGGCGGCCCCCACACCAGCCGGTCCAGCACGGACAGCGCCTCCATGGGGGCGGTGTCCAGCAGGGCGGCCATGCGGGTGCGGTCCGTGAACAGCTCGGTCAGGGACGCGACGGCGGAGACCGGGTCGTGGGTGGACGGCAGCCAGGCGGCCGTCAGGATCTCCTGGATCCGGCCCGGCGACATCCCGGCGGTGGCCTCGGCGACGGTCGGGCCGAGGCCGGTCGGGGACGGGTGGGTCGGCGAGGGCGCGAGCAGTTCGCGGGCGGTACGGACCAGCCGCAGCCGGGTGTCACTGCCCCAGATCAGCGCCTGGTCGCGCAGCCGTCCGACGGCGCCGGGGAGGGCGCGCTCGATGCGCGGGTCGCCCTCGTCGCCGGTGAGGAGCGCGCGGAGCGTGTCGTACGGCGCGGGCTCGGGGGCGACGGCGAGCGCTTCCGCCGTCTGGAGCGTGAAGCGGTCGAGACGCTCCAGCGCCCGGACGACGGAGGCGCGGGTACCCGCGCGGGTCGCGAGCTGCGAGAGGTCGTTGGGCACGGGGTTGAGCAGATCGGGTCGGGCGCGGAGGAGCGCGGTGAGGGAGTCGTCGCCCCGGGTGCGCAGGGCCTCCGCGAGAGTGCGCGGTGGCGTACCGCCGGTTCCATCTGGCACGTGCGCCTCCTGCTCAGGCTTCGCGGGTCCCCATCCGTCCCACGTTAGCCCCTGAGGAGCGGTCTGCCGCGCCCCCGGGCGGAGGAGGTCGGGCGGGGAGGGGCGGGGGAGGCTTTCTTCGTACCGGGTGTGCGGCTCGTTCGTACGGGGTGCGCGGCTTGTTCGCACGGGGCGTGCGGTTTGTTCGTACGGCGTGCGCGGGCTCGTTCGTACGGTTCCGGCGGACGTGTTCGGCCCGTTCGGGCGGCCCGTTCCGGACGATACGGGCGGACCGTCGCGTTCCGCCCCCGACGCGGGCGAGGAGCCGGCCGGGCGGGCTTGTCCGTACTGGACGTACGGGTATGACTCCGACAGCATCGCGTGCGTGCACCTGCGTGTACCTGTGGGAGGAACGTGTGGGGATCGAGAGCGACCAGCTCGTCTACGACTACCTGAGCCGGGTCGGCGACGCGGCGCGCCAGCAGCAGCTGGCGTCCGGGGACCGGATGAGACTGGTCTCGACGCTGCGCAACGAGATCGACCGGCAGCGCGGGAAGTTCGGCGGCGACAGCCCGGCGGCGGTACGGCGCATCCTCGGGCGCATGGGGGAGCCGAACGCGGTGGTGCGGGCGGCGTCGAGCGGGGCGGACGGGTCCGGCGACACGGGGGGCGGGTACGCGCCGCCGCCCCC
>NZ_WWJY01000797.1 GCF_009865405.1 Streptomyces sp. SID3212
GAGCCGGAGCGTCCCGCCCCCGACGCCGAGCGCCCCGCCCCGGAGCCGGACCGGCCCGCCCCCGACACCGACCGGCCCGAAGGAGACGCGTGAACGACGTACTCGACGTCGCCCTCCGGCTGATCGTCGTCTTCGCTGTGTTCCTCGTCCTCCCGCTCGTCGTGGGGCAGGCCGAGCACAAGGTGATGGCCCACATGCAGGGCCGCCTCGGCCCCATGTACGCGGGCGGCTTCCACGGCTGGGCCCAACTCGTCGCGGACGGCGTGAAGTTCGCCCAGAAGGAAGACATCGTCCCGGCCGCCGCCGACCGCCGTGTCTTCCAACTGGCCCCCGCCGTCGCCCTCCTCCCGTACCTCCTCGTCCTGGTCGTGATCCCGGTCGGCCCGAGCGAGGGCGCCGTCGGCCAGGTCGTCGACGCGGGCATCTTCTTCGTGCTCGCCGTGATGGGGGTCGGCGTGCTCGGCTCGCTCATGGCGGGCTGGGCGTCCGCCAACAAGTTCTCCCTTCTCGGCGGCCTACGCACCGCCGCCCAACTGCTCGCGTACGAACTGCCGATGCTCCTCGCAGCCGCCTCCGTGGCCATGGCGGCCGGCACGGTCTCGCTGCCCGGCATCCTCCACGCGTTCGAGTGGTGGTGGGTGCCGTGGCAGATCGTCGGCGCCCTCGTCTTCTTCGTCGCGGGCCTCGCCGAACTCCAGCGCCCGCCCTTCGACATGCCCGTCGCCGACTCCGAGATCATCTTCGGCGCGTACACCGAGTACACCGGGCTGCGCTTCGCGCTCTTCCTGCTCGCGGAGTACGCGGGCATCGTCGTCCTGTGCGGTCTGACCACCGTCCTGTTCCTCGGCGGCTGGCACGGCCCCCTCGGGGGTGACGGGTTCGGCTGGGTCTGGACCCTCCTCAAGACCGCCGTGCTCGCCTTCGTCGTCATCTGGCTGCGGGTGAGCTACCCCCGCCTGCGCGAGGACCAGTTGCAGAAGCTCGCCTGGACCGTGCTCATCCCCCTCGCCCTCGCGCAGATCGCGCTCACCGGCATCGTGAAGGTGGCGATCAACTGATGTCCCCGATCCCCGGCTCCGGCCTGGCCAAGGGGCTGGCCGTCACCTTGCGGACGATGACGCGGAAGACCGTCACCGCCCAGTACCCGGACGCCCAGCCCGAACTGCCGCCCCGCTCCCGGGGGGTGATCGGCCTGTTCGAGGAGAACTGCACGGTCTGCATGCTCTGCGCCCGTGAGTGCCCCGACTGGTGCATCTACATCGACTCCCACAAGGAGACCGTCCCGGCCGCCGCCCCCGGCGGCCGGGAGCGCAGCCGCAACGTCCTCGACCGGTTCGCCATCGACTTCTCGCTCTGCATGTACTGCGGTATCTGCATCGAGGTCTGTCCTTTCGACGCGCTGTTCTGGTCACCGGAGTTCGAGTACGCGGAGACGGACATCCGCGACCTCACCCACGAGCGGGACAAGCTCCGCGACTGGATGTGGACGGTGCCGGCGCCGCCCGCCCTCGACCCCGGCGCCGAGGAGCCCAAGGAGCTCACCGCGGCCCACAAGACGGCCGACAAACTCGCAGCGGCAGCGGCGTCAGCAGCACCGGCACCCGCACCTGCACCTGCACCGGCACCGTCGGCGGACGAGCCGGGGCAGCCCGGTCAGGAGGCGGGCGAGTGACCCTCGCAGCAACCACCGCCGCAGCCGGCCACGGCTTCCTGTCCCCGAGCGGCGTCGAGATCGCGTTTGTCCTCGTCGGCCTGGTCACCTTCGGCGCGGCCCTCGTCACCGTCACGACGAGACAGCTGGTGCACGCCGCCCTCTGGCTCGTCGTGACCCTCGGCGGCCTCGCCGTCGAATACCTGCTGCTGACGGCGGAGTTCATCGCCTGGGTGCAGGTCCTCATCTATGTCGGTTCCGTCGTGGTCCTCCTCCTCTTCGGACTGATGCTCACCAAGGCGCCCATCGGGCACTCGCCGGACGCCGACTCGGAGAACCGCAAGGTCGCCCTCGCGGTCGCCGTGGCGGCTGCCGCCGCGCTGGTCTGGGTGGTCGTCGACGCGTTCCGTACGACCTGGGTCGACCTGGAAGGACCGGCGCAGGGCTCCACGAAGGTGTCGGGACAGTTCCTCTTCCGTCACTGGGTACTGCCCTTCGAGGCCCTGTCCGTCCTGCTGCTGGCGGCACTGGTCGGCGCGATCGTCCTCTCCCGCAAGAAGAGCGACACCCCGGCCGGCCCCGACAGCACCGGCACGGCCACCGATTCCCGCCCCGGCCCCGGCAAGGAGACGCGCTGATGCACCTCGCCTATCCCGCCGTCCTCGCGGCCCTCCTGTTCTGCACCGGGATCTACGGCGTCCTCGCCCGCCGCAACGCGATCCTCGTCCTGATGTCCGTCGAGCTGATGCTCAACGCCGTCAACCTCAACCTGGTCGCCTTCGACGTCTGGCTCCGGGACACCCTGCACTCCGGCCAGGCCCTGACCCTGTTCGTCATCGCCGTCGCCGCCGCCGAGATCGGCATCGGCCTGGCGATCGTCCTGATGGTGTACCGCAACCGCGGCACCTCGGACATCGACCGGCTCCGCGACACCGCCGAGGCCCCCGACGGCACCAAGACTGAGGCCACCGCGTGACCACCACCACCCTCGCCGTTCTCGTCCCCCTCCTGCCGTTCCTCGGCGCCGCCGCCGGACTGCTGCTGGGCCGCACCGCACCGGGATTCGTCCGCCCTCTGGCCGTCCTGCCCACCCTGACGGCCACCGCGCTCGCGATCACGGTCGCCGTACGCCAGGGCGGCGGCGCGGGCAACGGCACGGCGCCGCTGGACGCGGCGACCCGGCTCACCCCCACGGGCTCGGTCCCCATCGACCTCGCCCTGCACATCGACGGCTTCGCCGCGCTGGTCGCCGTCCTCGTCGGCACCGTCGCCACCTGCGTGCAGATCTACTCGACGGCCTATCTGCGCGACGACGCCCGCTACCCGTCGTACGCCGCCCTCGTCTCCCTCTTCACCTCCGCGATGCTGCTCGTCGTCTACTCCGGCGACCTGATGGTGCTCCTGGTCGGCTGGGAGATCATGGGCATCTGCTCGTACTTCCTCGTCGGCCACTACTGGGAGACCCCCGAGGCGCGCGCCGCCTCCCTCAAGGCCTTCCTGATCACCAAACTCGGCGATGTCCCCTTCCTGATCGGCCTGTTCGCCCTCGCCGCCGACACCGGCACGTTCCGGATCACCGGCATCCTGGACAAGGTCGCGGAGGGCGGCCTCGACCACCCCACCCTGATCGCCCTGCTGCTGCTCGCGGGCGTCGCGGGCAAGTCCGCGCAGTTCCCCCTCCACACGTGGCTCCCCGACGCGATGGCGGGCCCCACCCCCGTCTCCGCGCTGATCCACGCCGCGACGATGGTCGCCGCCGGCATCTACTTCGTGGCCCGCCTCCTTCCCGTGTTCACCGCCTCGAAGGCCGCCCTGGTCGTCCTCGCCGTGATGGCCGCGATCACCATGGTCGGCTCGGCCCTCGCCGCCCTCGCCCAGGACGACATCAAACGGGTCCTCGCCTACTCGACCATCGGCCAACTCGGCTACATGTCGGGCGCCCTGGCCCTCGGCGACCGCAGCGCGGCCGTCTTCCACCTGATCTCCCACGGCGCGTTCAAGGCCCTCCTCTTCCTCGGCGCCGGCGTGATCATCCACGCCGCCGGCACCAACTCGCTCGCCGCCATGTCCCGCATGGGCGGCCTCGCCAAGCGCATCCCCGACGCCTTCTGGACGATGACGGTCGCCCTGCTCGCCCTCGCCGCGATCCCTCCCTTCGCCGGCTTCTTCTCGAAGGAGTCCGTCCTCGTCGTCGCCGAGCACACCGCCCTCGGCACCGCCCACACCGCGCCCGGCGCCGCCGGCTGGGTCGTGCTCGTTGCCGGCCTGGCGACCGCGCTCCTCACCGCCGCGTACGCCACCCGCCTGTGGCTCCTCGCCTTCCGCGGCCACGGCGCCGAGGCCCCCGACCACGGCAAGCAGCCCGTCGCCATGAACGCCGTCCTGTGGGTCCTCGCCATCCCCTCCCTCGCACTCGGTCTGACCGTCGGCTACCTCGCCGACTGGTTCGACGGCGACAGCCTGGCGCCGAACCTCACCACCTCCGTCCTGGGCACAGGCGTCGCGCTCGTCGGCGGCCTGACCCTCTACGGCGCCTGGCGCCATACCTCGGCGCTGACCGGCCGCACCCCCCTCGGCGCCGTCGCCGCGCACCCCGACGCGGAGCCGGCCCAATCGGAGATCGAAGCCATCGAGACGCACCTCGCCGCCTACGGGGACATCGGCGCGGCCCACGACCCGGCCGACCCGGGCCGTCTGCTGCTGGGCCGCCTCCACCCCCACGCGGCGGCCGGATTCCACCTGGACGGGCTCTACGACCGCCTGTTCGTCCGCCCCGTCCTCGCCGCGGCCCAACTCGTCCGCTTCCTCGACCGCGAGGTCGTCGACACGTACGTACGCGGCGCGGGCACCGGCACCCGCTGGCTCGGCGCCGCCGTCCGCCGCGCCCAGACGGGCAACGTGCAGACCTACCTGAGCGCCCTGCTGGCCGGCTCCGTCGTCCTGGCGATCGCCGCCGTACTCGTCGCCGCCGGAGCGTGAGCCGTGATCGATATCAGTGAATCCGTGATGCAGGCCCTTCTGGCGTTGATCGTCGCCGGACCGCTCGTCGGCGCCGCCGCCGTCTTCCTCCCCGCACCGCCCGGACTCAAGGGCCGCGGCCCCGACCAGGCCGTGCTCCGCCACGGCGTCACCGTCACCGGCGCGATCCTCGCCGCCGCGATCGTCCTGGCCCTCGGCTTCGACCGCGACCACGCGTCGAGGATGCAGGCCACCACGGACATCAGCTGGATCGCGGCGCTGGACGTCCGCATCCACCTCGGCATCGACGGCATTTCGCTCCCCCTTCTGGTCCTGACCGCGCTGCTGACCTTCCTCTGCGCGCTCTACAGCTACTTCAAGATGCCCTCGGGCCCCTCGCCCAAGGCGTTCGTCGCCCTGCTGCTCCTCCTCGAATCCGGCACCCTCGCCACCTTCGCCGTCCTCGACCTGCTGCTCTTCTTCCTGGCCTTCGAGATGGTGCTGATCCCGATGTACTTCCTCATCGCCCGCTGGGGCGGCTCGGAAGGCGTCCCGGGCGGCCGGCAGGCGGCGGCCTGGAAATTCATCCTCTACACCCTGCTCGGTTCCGTGGTCATGCTGCTCGGCCTGCTCCTCATCGGGCTGAGGGCGGGCACATTCGACATGGTGGCACTCGCCACTGACAACGGCCGTGGGCTCAGCACGTCCACGCAGGTCATCGCCGTTCTGGCGATCGGCGTCGGCCTCGCCGTGAAGACCCCGATGTGGCCGCTGCACAGCTGGCTCCCGGACGCCCACACCGCCGCCCCGACCGTCGGGTCGGTCCTGCTCGCCGGGGTCCTGCTCAAGATGGGTACGTACGGTTTCGTCCGGATCGTCCTGCCCATCGCCCCCGACGGGATGCGGACCTTCGCGCCCTACCTCGCGGCCTTCGCCGTCGTCGGCATCATCTACGGGTCCCTCGCCTGCCTCGCCCTCGCCCGGCAGGGCGCGGGCGGCGACCTCAAGCGGCTGATCGCGTACTCCTCCGTCGGCCACATGGGCTTCGTGCTGCTCGGCATCGCCACGATGACCCCCACCGGAGTGAACGGCGCGCTCTTCGCCAACATCGCCCACGGCCTCATCACCGGCCTGCTGTTCTTCCTGGTCGGCGCCCTCAAAGACCGGTACGGCACCGCCGACCTGGACACCCTCGCCGGTGCCACGGGCGCCGCGCTCTACGGCCGCGCGCCCCGCCTCGGCGGCCTGCTCGCCTTCGCGGCCGTCGCCTCCCTCGGGCTGCCCGGCCTCGCCGGGTTCTGGGGCGAGATGCTCACGATGTTCGGCGCCTTCGACCCCGCCGACGGCCTGAGCCGGCCCGCCTTCCTCACCTTCATGGCCGTCGCGGGCCTCGGCACCCTCCTCACCGCCGCATATCTTCTGATCGTCGTACGCAGGGTGTGCATGGGCGTGCAGGCCCCGCACGAAACCGGTGCGACAGGCGCCCCGGACACCCCGGCCATCACGGACACCCCGGCCGCCCCGGACACCGGCGCCCGCGGAACCCCGGCCGCACCGGGCTTCGCCGACGTTCGGACGTACGAACTCGTCGCCTGGACCCCGCTCGTCGCCCTCACCGTCCTCGCCGGCCTCTGGCCCGCGGTCCTCCTCGGCCTCACCGACCCGGCCGTGCAGAAGCTCCTCGCAGGAGGCATGTCGTGACCGTGGCCGCCGACGGCGTCGCCAGCCTCGTCCAGTCCGTCGACTGGCTCGCGATCGCGCCCCCCACCCTCACCGCCGTGGTCGCCCTGGTCGTCCTTGTGGCCGACCTCTTCGTCCCCGAGCACCGCAAACAGCTCCTCGGCGGCCTCGCGATCGCCGGCCTCGCCGCCTCGATGGCCTTTCTGCTGCCGCTGTGGAACGACGACCGCTCGACGTTCTGCCTCTCCGGCGAGAACGGCGGAACCGGCGCGTGCAGCTACACCGCCGACCACTTCACGCTGGTCATCCAGCTGCTGGTGCTCGGCGGGGCCCTGCTCACCGCCCTGCTCTCCCTGACCGGGACCAAGGACCTCCCGGCGGGGGAGTTCTGGTTCCTGCTGCTCTCCTCGGCGGCCGGCGCCGCCCTGCTGCCCGCGTCCCGCGACCTCGCCACCCTCGTCGTCGCCCTCGAAGTGGCCTCGCTGCCCGCCTTCGCCCTGGTCGGGCTCAAGCGCGGCGACCGGCTGTCCTCCGAGGCCGCGCTGAAGTTCTTCCTCTCGTCGGTCACCGCGACGGCCGTGATGCTGCTGGGCGTCAGCTTCGTGTACGCCACCACCGGCACCCTGCACCTCACGGAGATCGCCGGCGTGCTGGACGACGTCCCGGGACAGCTGGCCACCCTCGCCCGGGCCGGGGTCGCCCTCACCCTCGTCGGCTTCGCCTTCAAGACCGCCGCCGCCCCCTTCCACTTCTGGGTCCCCGACACCTACGTGGGCGCTCCGCTGCCCATCGCCGCCTACCTCTCCGTCGTCGGCAAGGCCGTCGGCTTCACCGGACTGATCCTGGTCACGGTCGTCGCGTTCCCGTCGTACGCGGACGTGTGGGGCCCCGTTCTCGCCTTCCTCGCCGCGCTGACGATGACCGTCGGGAACGTCGCCGCCCTCCGGCAGTCCGCCACACGCGCGTGGAGCGCCGTACGCCTCCTGGCCTGGTCCTCGGTGGCGCAGGCCGGCTACCTGCTGGTGCCGATCGCGTCGTCCGCGTACGCCGACGGGGACCGGATCGGCTCCACCGTCGCGTACGCCCTCATGTACGCCGTCGTGAACCTCGGCGCCTTCGCCGTCGTCGCCCTGGTGGCCCGTACGGAACCGGAGAACCGGATCGCCGACTACCGGGGCCTGTACGCGCGCCGCCCGGCCGCCGCCGTCGCCCTGGCGTTCTTCCTGCTCTGCCTGGCGGGGCTGCCGCCCGGCATCATCGGCCTGTTCGCCAAGGTCACGGTCTTCTCCGCGGCCGTCGACGCGGGTCTCGGCTGGCTGGCCGTCTTCATGGCGGTGAACGTCGTGATCGCCCTCTACTACTACCTTCGGTGGACGGCGCTCCTCTTCCGCGCCCCGGAGGGCGAGGAGGCACCGGCCGGCGCGGCCGTCCGGCCGGCCGGGAACGGAGAACTGTCCGCGCACGCCACCCCCGTCCCCCTCACCGTGGCGATCGCCCTGACCGCCGCCATCGGTGTCGCCCTGTCGGGAGCCCCGCAGCTCGTCCTGCGCTTCGCCGACGTCAACCTGTTCTGACCCGTACGGCGTCCCCCTGAGGCACCCCGCCGACCGGAGGGTGCCCCCCTCAGGGGCCCTGGCAGCCCCCTGGGGCCCGCAGGCCCGCCTCCGCCGGGACGGCCGCCACCCGGACGGCGTACGCCCCGGGCCGGGGCGTCAGGGAACCCGAACCCTCCGCCTGGCGTTGACCAGTACGGAAGCGTCCACTGAAGAGTGGAGCAGCACTCCGCAGAGGGTTCCCCTGCCGCACGATCTGGAGGGCGTACCGTGCACCGCCGGCACAACGGGTTGAGAACGGCCGTACTCCTCGGGGGCCTCTCCGCGCTCATCATCGTCATCGGCAGCTTCTTCGGCCGTACGGGGTTGATCGTCGCGCTGGTCGTGGCCGTCGGGACGAACGCGTACGCGTACTGGAACAGCGACAAGCTGGCCCTGCGCGCGATGCGGGCCCGGCCCGTCAGCGAATTCGAGGCCCCCCAGCTCTACCGCATCGTCCGCGAGCTCTCCACCGCCTCCCGCCAGCCCATGCCGAGGCTGTACATCTCACCGACCCAGGCCCCCAACGCCTTCGCCACCGGCCGCAACCCGCGCAACGCCGCCGTGTGCTGCACGGAAGGGATCCTCCAGATCCTCGACGAGCGCGAGCTGCGCGGAGTCCTGGGCCACGAGCTGAGCCATGTCTACAACCGCGACATCCTGATCTCGTCGGTCGCCGGCGCGCTCGCCTCCGTCGTGATGTTCCTGGTGAATTTCGCCTGGCTGATCCCCGTCGGCCGCTCGGACGACGACGACGGCCCCGGCATCGTCGGCTTCCTGCTGGTCCTGGTCCTGGGGCCGCTCGCCGCCTCGGTGATCCAGCTGGCCGTCAGCCGTTCCCGCGAGTACGAGGCGGACGCCTCGGGCGCCCAGATCACCGGCGACCCGCTGGCCCTCGCCAGCGCGCTGCGTAAGCTGGATGCGGGGACAAAACAGTTGCCCCTGCCGTCCGAGCCGCGGATCGAGACCGCGAGCCACATGATGATCGCGAACCCCTTCCGCCCTGGCCAGGGGGTGTCCAAGCTGTTCTCCACGCATCCGCCGATGGCGGAACGTATCGCCCGACTAGAGCGAATGGCAGGTCGACGATCATGAGAACCCTCCTGAATGTGGTCTGGCTCGTGTTGTGCGGCTTCTGGATGTTCCTGGCCTATGTCGTGGCGGGGCTGGTGCTCTGCGTCACGATCATCGGGATCCCCTTCGGCCTCGCGGCCTTCCGCATCGGCCTCTACGCCCTGTGGCCGTTCGGCTACACGGCGATCGACCGCCCCGACGCGGGCGCGCCCTCGTTCGTCGGCAACATCCTGTGGCTGGTCCTGGCCGGCTGGTGGCTGGCCCTCGGCCACATCTTCACGGGCATCGCGCTCTGCGTGACGATCATCGGCATCCCGCTGGGCCTCGCCAACTTCAAGCTGATCCCGATCTCACTGATGCCGCTGGGCAAGGAGGTCGTCCCGACCGACCAGCCCTTCGTGGTGCGCTGAGACAGGCTCGCCCGCACGGGCCCCCGGACCGGCCCGCGGCGGGCCGGCGAACCGGTTTGCGGAGAGAGAAACCGCAGGTCGGAGTGGTTCCAGGCCCATTGTCAGTGGCATGGTCCACCATGAGCACATGACCGACACCGAGCAGTTGCCGGAGGCCGTCGCCCCGATCCGCACGCCCGTCCGCGGGCTGCCCGACCCCGCCTGGCCCGTGGCCGCGCCCACCCTTGCCGCGTGGCAGCACGCCTGGGTCGACGGCACGTCCTGGTCGGAGGACGAGGAGAGCGACGCGGAGGCCCGGCCGTGGCCGGACTTCCGCTCCTACATACCCGCGGCCTGAGTCCGCCGCCCGGGCCGGGACCGCCGCGCGGCGTAGATGAGTGCCCCCAGTGCCAGCACCCCCGCACCGGAGACCACCGAGGCGAGCGGCAGGGCACAGGCCAGCGCCACACACCCCACCAGCCCACCCGCCGCCACCACCCGGGTGCCGACCACCCGGGTGCCGACCACCCGGGTGCCGACCACCCGGGTGCCGACCACCCGGGCGCCGACCACCCGGCCCGTGCCCAGCGTCCACGCCGAGGCGTTGGCGATCGCGTAGTAGGCCAGTACGCCGAACGACGAGAAACCGATCGCGCCGCGCACGTCCGTGGTGGCCGCCACCACCGCCACGACGGCGCCCACCGCCAGCTCCGCCCGGTGCGGCACATGGAAACGCGTATGGACGGCGGACAGCCCTTCCGGCAGATGCCTGTCCCGCGCCATCGCCAGGGTCGTCCGGGACACCCCCAGGATCAGCGCCAGCAGCGAGCCGAGCGCCGCCACCGCGGCCCCGGCCCGCACCACCGGCACGAGCCACGGCGCGCCCGCGGCCCGTACGGCATCGGTGAGCGGCGCGGACGACCCACCCAGCGCACCGGCCCCCAGCACGGAAAGGACCGCCACGGCCACCGCCGCGTAGACGACCAGCGCGATACCCAGCGCGAGGGGCACGGCACGCGGGATCGTACGGACCGGATCACGCACCTCCTCGCCCAGCGTGGCGATCCGCGCGTACCCCGCGAAGGCGAAGAACAGCAGGCCCGCCGCCTGGAGCACCCCGCCGGCGGACGCGTCGGCGACCGGCGCCGGCCACCCCGCCCCGGCCGCGTCCGAGCCGAGGCACACCACCACGACCACGGAAAGGATCACGAGCACGACCGCCACCACGACCCGCGTCAGCCACGCCGACTTCTGAACGCCCCGGTAGTTCACGGCGGTCAGCGCCACGACCGCCGCCACGGCCACGGCGTGTTCCCGCCCCGGCCACAGGTAGGCGCCGACCGTCAGAGCCATGGCCGCGCACGACGCCGTCTTCCCCACGACAAAGGCCCAGCCCGCCAGGTACCCCCAGAACGGGCCGAGCCGCTCGCGCCCATAGATGTATGTCCCACCGGATGCGGGGTAGAGGACGGCCAGCCGGGCCGACGACATGGCGTTGCAGTACGCGACCACCGCCGCCAGCCCCAGCCCCAGCAACAGACCCGACCCCGCGGCCTTCGCCGCGGGCCCCAGAGCGACGAAGATCCCCGCCCCGACCATCGCCCCCAGTCCGACCACCACCGCGTCGAACACGCCCAGCGTGCGCCGCAACTCCTGTGTCATACGGCGCAGGCTACGGATCTCCGCAACCGCGCCCGGTCCCCGGGGCGTCTTCCGGGACAACACTGCACGAAAGGCAGGTTCAGGACATGGGCATCCTCGGCTGGATCATTCTCGGACTCCTCGCCGGAGCCGCGGCCAAGATTCTGCTTCCCGGACGGGACCCGGGCGGGCTGATCGGGACGACGCTCATCGGCATCGCGGGGGCCTTCGTCGGCGGCTGGATATCGGCGCGCTGGCTCGACCACCCCATCAACAAGGACTTCTACGACGGGCCCACCTGGCTCGCGGCCATCGGCGGGGCGTTCGTCCTGCTGGTCATCTACCGGCTCCTCTTCGGCAACTCCCGCTCCAGGACCCGCTGACGGGTAGGAACCGCTGACGGGGCTCCGCCGACAGGACCCGCAGACGGGGGCTCACCGACCGGCGCCCACCGACCGGCGCTCACCCACCGAGCCCGGTCTCCCGCAAGGTGATGTTCAGCCGTCCGCCGGCCATCCCCGTGGCCGGATCGCCCGTTCCCGGGCGGACCTTGGGCACCCCGTGGTACGCCAGGCGCGACGCCCCTCCGAAGACGAAGAGGTCCCCGGAGGACAGCTCCACGTCCCGGTACGGCCGCCCCCGGTTCTCCGTGTTGCCCAGACGGAAGACACAGCTGTCCCCGATGCTCAGGGACACCACCGGTGCCAGGGACCTCTCGTCCTTGTCCTGGTGCATGCCCATCGTCGCGTCGCCGTCGTAGAAGTTGATCAGCGCGGTGTCGGGGGTGTACGCGGCGGCGCCCGCCGGGTCGCCGTACGCCTCGGCCACCGCCGCCCTGCCCCACTCCACCAGCCAGGGCGGAAAGGCCGCCACCCGGGCGCCGTTCACGTCCCCGGCCGTGCGCGTGTAGCGGTAGGGCTGCCAGTGCCAGCCGAGACAGACGGTCCGTACGGACATCACGCCCCCGTTGGGCAGGACCGTGTGACGGATCGGCACCGGACCACGGGCCCACTCCCGGCAGGCCGTGACCAGCTCACGCTGCCGCTCCCCGGACAGCCACGCCGGAACGTGCACCGCCCCGGGCGCGACCACCTCGCGCGGCCTCGGGAACAGTTCGCCGCTCACGGGGCGGAGAGGGCCGGCGTGCGGAGGAAGGGGGCGGAGGCGAGAGCGGATCGTCCGCCCCGCCCCCGTACCGCCGTCGTCACCGGTAGTTCACGAACTGGAGGGCGAAGTCGAAGTCACGCCCCTTGAGCAGGGAGATCACGGTCTGGAGGTCGTCCCGGCTCTTCGAGCTGACCCGCAGCTCGTCGCCCTGGACCTGCGCCTTGATGCCCTTGGGACCCTCGTCCCGGATGATCTTCGCGACCTTCTTGGCGTTGTCCTGGGAGATGCCCTCCTCGATCGTGGCGAAGATCTTGTACTCCTTGCCGGAGAGCTGCGGCTCACCCGCGTCCAGCGACTTCAGCGAGATCCCGCGCTTGATCAGCTTGGACTGGAAGACGTCGAGGATCGCCTTGACCCGCTCCTCCGAGTTCGCCTGCATCAGGATCTTCTCGCCGGACCAGTCGATCGACGCTCCGACGTTCTTGAAGTCGTACCGCTGCGCGATTTCCTTCGAGGTCTGGTTGAGGGCGTTGTCGACCTCCTGCCGCTCGACCTTCGAGACGATGTCGAAACTGGAGTCGGCCATGTTCTGTGGCTCCTTCGATCGGGTGCGATGAGGTACGGCCCGGGTACGCGTCCGCCGCGAACCGGGCGCCGGTCAGGCGCCCGACGCACGACCGGCGGCGCCCGACCGCTGCCGCAAAGCCTAGTCACCCGCACCCGCCCCCAGCGCTGATCAATCGGGTGGCGGAGCACCCCCGGGCATCGGGTATCGTTTACGTCGTCGCCAAGGGACACCAGCACCAACGGTCCTCCCGAGGCGACAGCACCATCCCATGGCGGTGTGCCCGAGTGGCCAATGGGAGCGGACTGTAAATCCGCCGGCTTAGCCTTCCCAGGTTCGAATCCTGGCGCCGCCACATCGAACGGCCCCTGTTCCGCGGAGACGCGGGGCGGGGGCCGTTGTCGTGCCCGGCCGAACGGCGGCTGACGGCCGGCCGGCCTGCGGCCCACGAGCACGACGCGCGTGAAATCTCATCGTCATCGTTTCGGGCTACGATCCGCTCACACATGATCGGACATGGTCGGGCGGCCTTGCTTCTCAAGGCCTCCGGCGGGCTTCGCCTGCGCGGTTTCGCCGCCGCCCCGGGCGGGTGCGCCCTGATGACGAAGGAGCTTCGCGATAGCGCTACGGATATGGCTCAGCAGCGCAGGGGTGGCCACGACCCAGGTGATGCGGATGCTGCGCGACAACCCGGACGCCGTTGACGTCCGTATCTACGGGACCAATGTCGACCGGGACGCCCCCGCGCTCTCGGCCTGCGACGTGGGCGAGGTCGAGCCCCGCCATGTCAGCGACGACAACTACGCCGACTTCGCCCTCGACTTCTGCCGGCGGCACGGGATAGACGTCCTCGTCCCGCCCCGGCGCCTGGCCGCGCTCGCCGGGCTGACCGACGTCTTCGCCCAGGGCGGCACCCGCCTGATGTGTTCACCGCCCGCCGCGATCGACGCGCTGACCAGCAAGAGCCGCGCGTACGAGGAGGCCGGGGCGGCCGGCATCCCCGTACCGCCCTGGCGGGTCGCCTCCGATGCCGCGAGCTTCCGGGAAGCGGTGGAGGAACTCTCGGCCACCGGTGAGCGCGTGTGCGTCAAACCCGCCGGTGAGTACTCGGCGTTCGGGTTCCGCATCCTGGACGACCGGCCCCTGCGCCTCAAGGACCTGCTGGCCGCGCCCGCTCCGCTGGCCTCCGTGGACGCGGTGGCCCACGCCCTGCGGCGGGCCGCCGACGAGGGGGAGACCGTTCCCGAACTCCTCGTCATGCCCTTCCTCGACGGCCCCGAAGTGAGCGTCGACTGCCTGTCGGCCCCCGGCGGCACGCTGCTCGCCTGCGTCGCGAGGTCCAAGCAGGGCCGCTACCGGTACCTGCTCGACGACCCCGCCCCCACCGCGATCGCGCGCCGCCTCGTCCGCCACTTCAAGCTCGCGTACCTCTCCAATGTGCAACTGCGCCTGCGGAACGGGGAACCGGTGCTGCTGGAGGCCAACCCCAGGGCGTCGGCGGGAATCTTCCAGACGGCGTTCACCGGGGTGAACCTGCCCTGGGCGGCCGTACGACTCCTGCTCCACGGCGACACAGGCCCGCTCCCCGCCCCACGGCTGGGCGGCCGGCTCGCGATCACCGAGACCGCCACGGAGGTCCTGGGCGCGCCCTCCCACGTGCTTCCCGTGAACGGCCTCCCGGCGCACGGCGTTCCGGCGCCGCGCACCAGCCCGGAAGCCGAGCTGCCCCTCGGCGGGGCGACAGCCGCAGCAGCAGCCGCAGTCGCAGCGAAGGTCACCACCACAGCCGCCGTGGCGGCCGGCTGAGCACGGCCCCACGCGCGTAACAGGACGGCCCCCGCCCGGCGGAGAACGCCGACCGGGGGCCGCTCGCACAAGGGCGGTGAGCTGCCGAGCCGAGGCCTATCCCTTCGCCGCCGCCACCGCCGCGACCGCTTCCTTCACCGGGGTCGTCCCCCCGATCAGCTCCAGGGTCAGGCCCGCCGTCCCCGGCGTCTCCAGCAGCTCCGCCAGGACGGCCGCGACATCGTCGCGCTGGACCGGGCCGCGCCCCGTCCTCTCCGCCAGGCTGACCAGACCCGTCCCGCCCTCGTTCTTCATCGCGCCCGAGCGCACGATCGTCCAGTCGAGCCCGGTCCTGGACCGCACGTAGTCGTCGGCCTCGCCCTTGGCCCGCAGGTAGTAGTCGAAGACCTCGTCGCCCTCATGGGTGGCGTCCGCGCCCATGTACGAGACGACGACGTAGCGCCGCACACCGGCCCGTTCGGCCGCGTCCGCGAAGAGGATCGCACCGCCCTTGTCGACGGTCTCCTTGCGTTGCCGGTTGCCGTCGCCGCCCCCGCCCGCCGCGAAGACGACCGCGTCGGCGCCCTTGAGTACCTCGGTGACCTCCTCGACCGTGGTCGACTCCAGGTCCAGGATCACGGGTTCGGCGCCGGCCGCCCGCAGATCCCCGGCCTGTTCCGGTGTGCGGATGACGCCCGCGACGTCGTGTGATCGCGCGGTGAGCAGCCGCTCCAGCCGTAGCGCGATCTGACCGTGTCCTCCGGCGATGACGATTCGCATGCTTCCGACCGTACGTCGGCTCGGTCCGTCCCGCTCACGGACGGAGCCGGTCGGACCACCGCCCGGCGGCGACGGGCAGGGCGACCGGCACGCCGTACGGGCTCATGGACACGCTCACGGGCGCGCGTCCGGCCCTCCCTGGCGCGGCAGTTCGAGCGCGACGGCCGCCTCGGAGTCGCAGTACTCCCGTACCGCACTCGTACGGGCCACCACCCGCCCCCGGTGAACGACGATCCTGCTGTACGCGAGGGACAGCACGCCCGCGATCCCCTGGCCCCGCACGGCCAGCAGTTCCGCGGGGAACCCGGCCTCCACCCGTACCTCGGGCAGCCCCATCGCCGCCCGCGCCACCGTGCTCACGGCGTCGTACGCGTCCTCCGCCGCCAGCCCTCCCCGGGAGGCGAGCAGGTACGCCGCCTCCAGCGGATCGCCCCGCCCGACCGGATTGGCCACGTCACGCAGGGCGCCGCTGCCGGCCGCCACCCGTACCCCGGCGGCCCGCAGCAGCCGGACGGGCGCGACGCCCCTCGCATCCGTACCGCCGCACCCACCGCTCCCGTACGACGTCCCGCCGGAACCGGTTCCACTCCCGTACGACGTACCACCGGATCCGAATCCGACGTTCCCGTACGGCGTCCCGCCCGACCCCGCACTCCCGTACGGCGTCCCCGCCCGCCGCGTCCCCGTACCCCCGCACTCCACCGCCCCCTGCCCCACGCCCCCGCACACCCCCTGCGGCAGGCAGACCACCGTCACCCCGGCCGCCGCCAGC
>NZ_WWJY01000798.1 GCF_009865405.1 Streptomyces sp. SID3212
TGGCCGCGACCGCCGACGCCGTCGGGCTCGGCGCCCGCCAGCTGCACCGCCGCTCGCTGGACGCCTTCGGGTACGGGCCCAAGACCCTCGCCCGCGTGCTCCGCTTCCAGCGCGCGCTGGGTTTCGTACGGGCGGGGATGCCGTACGCGTCGGCTGCCACGGCCGCCGGATGCGCGGACCAGGCGCATCTCGCGCGCGAGACCCGCGAGCTGGCGGGTCTCACCCTGGGCGCCTACGCCGCGCTGGCGAAGAGCGAGACCTCGCAGCCGTCCGGGTCGAGGACGATCGCGTAACGCTGTCCCCAGACGGCGTCCCACGGCTCGAGGTGCCCCCGGTGCCCGGCGGCGGTCAGCGCCGCGTACGTCGCGTCCACCTCGGCGGGACTCTCGCAGAGGAAGGCGAGCCCGATCCGCCCGCCTCCCTTCGGGGGCGTGAAGCCCGGGTCGAAGGACCGGACCGTGTCCTCCGTGTCCCAGAGGACCCGCGTACCGCCCGGAAGCCGGACCTCCACGTGGGGCGCGGCGTCCGCGTCGGCCGGGATGTCCAGGCCGAGGAGGCGGTAGAAGGCGAGCGAGGCCGCCATGTCGGAGACGACCAGGGAGGTCGCGTCGAGTCGAGGAGTCATGCACCCACCGTAGGCACCCGCCGCCCCGTGGTCTTGAAGGAATCGGACGTGGGGCTCGTACGCATCGGACGTCATGGTTTCGTAAGAGGTGAGGGGCGGTGCACCGGTCGCCGTCCGAGGAGACTTGCCGTCATGCACACCATCCTGGTCGTCGACGACGATCCCACCGTCGCCGAGGTCGTCACCGGCTACCTGGAACGGGCCGGCTTCGCCGTCGACCGGGCCGCCGACGGGCCGCAGGCGCTGCGGCTCGCCGCCGGGAAGCCGCCCTCGCTGGTGCTGCTCGACCTGATGCTGCCCGGTATGGACGGCCTGGAGGTGTGCCGCAGGCTGCGCGCGGCGGGGCCCGTACCGGTGATCATGCTCACCGCGCGCGGTGACGAGGACGACCGGATCCTCGGGCTGGAGATCGGCGCGGACGACTACGTCACCAAGCCGTTCAGCCCCCGGGAGCTGGTGCTGCGCGTCGAGTCCGTCCTGCGGCGGGGGCGCCCGGACCGGGACGCGTCGGCCGGGCCCCGGCTGACCGTCGCCGGGATCACGCTGGACCCGGCGGCCCGCCGCGTCACCAAGGACGGCCGGGTGCTCTCGCTCACCCTCCGGGAGTTCGACCTGCTCGCCCACCTCATGCGCCACCCGGGGCAGGCCATCGCCCGGGAGCAGCTGATGCACGACGTGTGGGGGTGGGAGTTCGGCGATCTGTCGACGGTCACCGTGCACGTACGGCGGCTGCGCGGCAAGGTCGAGGACGATCCGGCGGCCCCGCGGCTGATCCGTACGGTCTGGGGGGTCGGCTACCGCTTCGACGTACCGGCGGAGGCCCCGGCGGACCCATCGTCGGAGATACCGGCGGACGCATCGGCGGAGGCACCCGTGGAAGCACCCGCCGCCGCGGCGCTCCCCCCGTCCGTGACGTCGTCCGCCGATGTGACGTCCGCGACGCCCGCCCCCGTACCGTCCGACGGGAGCTGAGGAGCACCATGACCGACATGCTCCTCATCGCCCTGTACGCGTTCCTCGGCGCCGGGGCCGCCGGGCTGCTCGGCGCCCTCGTCCTGCGGCTGCTCCGCCACCGCTCGGTGCTCGTCTCGCTGACCGTCGTCGCCGCGGTCACGGTCGTCGCGATGCTCGGGGGGACGCTCGCGGTCGCCTGGGCGATGTTCCTGTCGACGCACGACCTGTCGGTCGTCACCACGGTCGCGGCGATGGCCGCGGTCGTCTCGCTCGCCACCGCGATGCTGCTGGGCCGGTGGGTGGTGGCCCGGAGCCACGACCTGGCGCTCGCCGCCCGCTCCTTCGGGAACGGGGGCAGCTTCGCCGCGCCCGACGGGGACTCCACCGCCGAACTGTCCGAGCTGGGCAGGGAGCTGGCCGCGACCAGCGCCAAGCTCGCCGCGTCCCGGGAGCGGGAGCGCGCCCTGGAGACCTCCCGTCGTGAGCTGGTCGCCTGGATCTCGCACGACCTGCGGACCCCGCTCGCCGGCCTGCGCGCGATGTCGGAGGCGCTGGAGGACGGGGTGGTCCAGGACCCGGACCGCTACTTCCGGCAGATCAGGGCCGAGGTCGAGCGGCTGAACTCGATGGTCGGCGACCTCTTCGAGCTGTCCCGTATCCACGCCGGGGCGCTGGCCCTCGCGCCGACCCGGATGTCGGTCTACGACCTGGTGGGGGAGGCGCTGGCGGGGGTGGACCCGCTCGCCAGGGAGCACGGGGTCCGGCTGGTCGGCGGGAGCATCGAGGCCGTGCCGGTCGAGGTGGACGGCAAGGAGATGACCCGCGTGCTGGCCAACCTGCTCGTCAACGCCATCCACCGGACGCCCGCCGACGGCACGGTCGCGGTGGCGGCGGTGCGGCGGGCGGACTCCGTCGTGCTGTCCGTCACGGACGGCTGCGGGGGGATCCCGGTGGAGGACCTGCCCCGGGTGTTCGACACCGGCTGGCGGGGCACCCCGGCCCGTACGCCCCCGGCGGGCGCGGGGCTCGGGCTGGCGATCGTCCGGGGCATCGTGGAGGCCCACGCGGGCCGTACCGCCGTCCACAACGTCACGGGCGGCTGCCGCTTCGAGGTCACGCTGCCCGCGGCGGCGGCCCTGGGCTGAGGCCGGGAAGGTCCCCGCACGCCCCGGAACAGACGTGTCCCCGGCCGCCGGACGGGCGCGATGCCCGCCCGGCGACCGGGGACGTTCCGTCCAGAAGGCGCTGACGCGCCTGGAAGACGTTTGACGTGCTTAGAAGATGCTGACCCCGTAGACGCTCAGCGCCTCCGTGACCGGCTGGAAGAACGTGGTGCCGCCGGAGGAGCAGTTGCCGCTGCCGCCGGAGGTCAGGCCCAGCGCCACGGTGCCGGCGAAGAGCGCGCCGCCACTGTCGCCCGGCTCGGCGCAGACGTTGGTCTGGATCAGGCCGGAGACCGTGCCCTGCGGGTACTGGACGGTCGCGTTGGTGGCCTGGACCGTACCGGTGTGGACCCCGGTGGTGGAGCCACTGCGGGTCACGCGCTGGCCGACGCTGGCGTTACCGGCGGACGAGATCTCCTGGTACGAGCCGTTGTAGAGGGAGACCCGGCCGTCGGCGAGCGACGCGTTGGCGAGACGGATGATGCCGTAGTCGTTGCCCGGGAAGCTGGTTCCCGCGCGGGTGCCGAGCGCCGAGGTGCCCGCCGAGTTGGTGTACCAGTTGGCGCTGATGTTGGTGCAGTGCCCGGCGGTCAGCGCGTAGTACGTGCTGCCGCTACGGACGTTGAAGCCGAGGGAGCAGCGGCTGCCCCCGGCGTAGATGGCCTGGCCGCCGGCGATGAGGGGGGTGAACGTGCCGGGGGTCTTCTTGATCGTGAGCTTGGAGTCGTCCGGGACGGAGCCCTTGATCTCCGATATCTCGGCGGCGGAGACCGTGCTGTCCACGGTGACGACGACCTTGCCGGAGGCGGCGTCCGTGTACCAGGCGGAACCGACGACGGCGGCGCTGCGCACGCCGGCGTCCGCGGCGGCGAGCTGGGTCGCCAGGGGGGCGACGGGGGCGGGCTGGGCGATAGCAGTCGGGGCCGCAAGCGCGGCGACGGTCACCAGACCGGAGGCGACCGCGAGAACACGGACGCGTCTGGAGATCGAGCCGAGGGGGGAAAGGCGCTTGAAGGTCACAACATCCTCCATTGATGGGGGAAACGCGCGGCCCGTCGGGTAAGCGGACCGCTGGCGTGCGACTGTCCACCGCCATTCGGTTTTGGCCGTGAACCTGTCAATCGCACGGAGTGAATAGTTGACTCCAGTTCCCTTTCTGGACAAGGCCCACTTCTGGACCGCCGGAGCGCGCCGCCCGGCGCGCGGGGACGGTACGGCCCGGGGCGGGCGGCGGCGGCCGGAAGGATCACGGTCCGGCGGCGGGATGTGGCGTACACGGGAGGGGCGGGTGGTGCGGGAGTGCACCCGTGTCGCGACCGGGAGTGAACCGGGTGTCCATGGCACGTACCCCTGCCGAGCACCGCAGTTGTCCGATGACGTCATCCGGCCGTGCGCCGGAGGGCTGCGCGGGCGCCTGCCGCGCCGGACGTGACGCGCGTAGCGTCCGGCGGACCCGCCGCGCCTGCTGAAGGGCGGCCGAATACGAGATCAACTCCCGGGGCGCGGGAGCCCGTTGTGACCTGTATCACCGATATGCCCGCACGATGATCTTGGCCGGATCTGATCGTATGCGGCCTCCTGGCCCGCCGAACAGCCTCATGCGGCTCGCCGATTCGGCCGGAGGTGCCCCCTTGCGTCCGTGGTGGCGTATGTGCCGCCGGTGCGCGTGGTGGGACGGGCCGTCGCGGGGTACCGGTAGGGAGACCTGAACCAGGACCCCGGCGGAGGAGACCGCAATGAGCAACGAACTCATGATTCTCATCGCCGTCGGCGTCGTGCTAGCGCTGATCACCCTCGCCGGCGCGCTCACCCTCGCCGTCCGTCTCGTACGGGCCCGGCGCGCGCTGCGGGCCGCAGGGGTGCCGGAGCGGCGCAAGTGGATGTTCTGGGCCGCGATCGGCTACCTGATCCTCCCCACCGACCTGGTGCCGGACCCGGTGTACCTCGACGACATCGGCGTCCTGCTGCTGGCGCTGCGCTCCCTCCGCTCGTCCGAGGCGAAGGGGCAGTACGCGGTCCAGGCCGCCCGCGCCGCCGCGCGACTCGGCCGCGCCAAGGACGTACGGACTCCTCGCTGACGCCCCGCTGACCCGGCGTCCCACGCGGCCGGGCCGCCACCGGACCACCCACCGCCCCCGTGCGCCCCATCACTCCCGCGAGCCCCACCGGTTCCGCGCCGCCCTGCTCTCCTCTTGCGCCCCCTGGGGGATGATCGCACCGCACGCCACCCAGGCGTCCCCCGAGCACGGCACGAGAGGTTTCAGTGACACAGCACGCGATCCCGGACGTCAGCGCCGACGGCCAAGACCGCACCGGCTCCGGCCACGCCCCGGCCACCTCCCCGGGCGGGCGGGCCGCCCCCGGCGGGCCCCGCCCCGACTGGTGGCGCGAGTCCGTCGTCTACCAGGTGTACGTCCCCAGCTTCGCCGACGCCGACGGTGACGGCATGGGCGACCTCCGGGGCATCACCGACCGCCTCGGGCACGTGGCGGACCTCGGCGCGGACGCCGTCTGGCTGACGCCGTTCTACCCCTCCCCGCTCGCCGACGGCGGCTACGACGTCGCCGACTACCGGGGCGTCGACCCCCGCCACGGCACCCTGGACGACTTCCGCGCGCTCCTCGCCAGGGCCCGGGACCTGGGCCTCCGTACCATCGTCGACATCGTCCCCAACCACTGCTCCGACCAGCACCCCTGGTTCCAGGAGGCACTGGCGGCGGCCCCCCGCTCCGCCGCCCGCGACCGGTTCATCTTCCGCGAGGGCACGGGCCCCGGCGGCGCCGAGCCGCCCGCCGACTGGCAGTCCAAGTTCGGCGGCCCCGCCTGGACCCGGGTCCCGGACGGCCAGTGGTACATGCACATCTTCGCCTCCGAGCAGCCCGACCTGAACTGGGACAACCCCGAGGTCGCCGCCGACTTCGAGGACACCCTGCGGTTCTGGCTCGACCTCGGGGTCGACGGGTTCCGCGTCGACGTCGCGCACGGCCTGCGCAAGGACCTCGCCCCGCCGCTGCGCGACACCCACGGCGGCGACACCGCGCCCCTCAACTCGCCGCCCGCGGGCCTGAACCACCCGTTCTGGGACCGCGACGAGGTCCACGACATATACCGCGTCTGGCGGAAGATCACCGACGCGTACGCACCGCCCCGGATCATGGTCGCCGAGGCGGGGGTCAGCGCCGCGAGGCTGCCGCTCTACACCCGGCCCGACGAACTCCACCAGGCCTTCAACTTCTTCCACCTGCGCTGCCCGTGGGAGTCCGGCGCCTTCCGGGACGTCGTCGACACGTCGCTCGCCGACGCGGCGACCACCGGCTCCCTGCCGACGTGGGTGCTCTCCAACCACGACGTCGTACGCCACCGCACCCGCTACGGCCTCCCCGAGGGCACCGACCTGCGGGCCTGGGTCACCGGCGACGGCCGCGAACCGGCGGTCGACGACACCCGCGGCCGGCGGCGCGCCCGGGCCGCCGCGCTGCTGACCCTCGCGCTGCCCGGGACCACGTACCTCTACCAGGGCGAGGAACTGGGCCTGCCCGAGGTGGCCGACCTGCCGGCGGAGGCCCTGCGCGACCCGATGTGGGAGCGCACGGGCCACGGCCAGAAGGGCCGCGACGGCTGCCGGGTGCCGCTGCCGTGGACACGGGACGGTTCCTCGTACGGCTTCGGCGCGGGCGGCAGCTGGCTGCCGCAGCCCGACGGGTGGGGCGAACGCTCCGTCGAGGCGCAGACCGGCCGGGCCGGCTCCTTCCTGGAGCTGTACCGTACGGCGCTGGCGCTGCGCCGGGACTTTCTCGGCGACGAGAGCTTCACCTGGCTGCCGTCGGCCCCCGGCGAACTGGCCTTCCGGAAGGGCGCCGGCCTGGTGTGCCGGGTCAACCTCTCGGACCGCCCCGTACCGCTCTCCGTGCCGGACGGGGCGGAGCCCCTCCTGGCGAGCGACCCCCTGCCCGACGGCCAACTCCCCCCGGACACGGCGGTGTGGCTGCGAAGCGGGGCAAGGTGACCTCGGGGGCGGCCGGTCCGGCCGGCCGCCCCTAGGGCGTGTCCGCGAAGTGGGGTCTGGC
>NZ_WWJY01000799.1 GCF_009865405.1 Streptomyces sp. SID3212
CCAGCAGAGCGGCCCGCGCGTCCGGCGCGTCGGCCAGCTCGCGGGCGCGGGCGCACAGGACCTCGATCCGCTCGTGGAACACCGCCTCCAGGAGGGCGCGGCGGCCGGGGAAGTGGCGGCGCACGGTGGCCGAACCGACCCCGGCGGTGCGGGCGATCTGTTCGAGGGAGGCGTCGGCGCCGTGCGCGGCGACCTCCTTCTCGGCCTCGGCGAGGATCCGCTCGTAGTTGCGGCGGGCGTCCGCGCGCTGAACGGCCATGGCGTCTCCTTCCGTGGGTTGCCCCGGTTCCTCGATTGCCTCGGTTGCTAAGTGGCGAGGCCCTCCGTATCGTACCGACTCGGAAACGGCGGGGCCCGCCGTTTATCCGCCACCCACCATCCGAGGAGACCCATGCCCACCTCATCCGCACCTGTCCTGGTCACCGGCGCCACCGGAAAGCAGGGTGGTGCGACGGCAAGTGCCCTGCTCGCGGCGGGTGTTCCGGTACGGGCTCTGGTCCGCGACCCGTCGACCGACCGGGCCAGGGCGGTCGAGGCGCGCGGCGCCGAGCTGGTCACGGGCGATCTCCGCGATCTCGACTCCGTGCGGCGGGCGGCCGAGGGGGCGCGGGGCGTCTTCTCGATCCAGATGCCCGACATGAACGATCTTCAGGGCGATTCCGAGTGGGTCCAGGGGCGCAACCTGATAGACGGCGCGCGGGACGCGGGGGTCGAGCAGTTCGTGCACACGTCCGTCTCCGGGGCGGGGCAGCACCGCACCGAGCCCGGCTGGGCGGAGGGCAGGTGGGCGTCGATGGAGCACTACTACGAAACCAAGTCGGGGCTCCAGGACCGGGTCCGCGAGGCGGGCTTCGCGCACTGGACGCTCCTCAAGCCGGCCTTCTTCATGGAGAACTTCCTCCCGCCGTCGTTCCTGCTCCCGAACGGCCCGAGGGGCGGTCTGGTGACGGTCATCAAGCCCACGACCGAGGTCGCCCTGGTCGCGGTCACCGACATCGGCGTGGCGGCGGCAGCGGCCTTCGCCGACCCGGAGCGGTTCGACGGCGTCGAGCTGGAACTGGCCAGTGACCGGCTGTCGATGACCCGGATCGCGGAGGTCCTCGCCGACGCGCTGGGCGTGGAGCTGACGGCTCCGTCGATGACGGCGGAGGAGGCGCTGGCGGCGGGCGGCCCGCCGTTCGGCGCGAGCCACGAGCGCATGAACGTGGTGGGCCACCCGGCCCGCCCCGAGTTCGCGAGCGCCCTCGGCCTCCCGCTCACCAGCTTCGCGGAGTGGGCGACGGAACACCTCCGCCCGGTCATCTGACCAAAGAACCGCCGCGAGCCTTCACCGAGTTGCCGGCGGGGGCTCCTTGCAGGGCGCATTGCGATCAGGCGAGGCCGCCGGTCTTCAGGCCGCTGAGAAATGCGGTCCAGGCGGGGGCAGCTACGGCAAGTGCGGGGCCGCTGGGCCGCTTGGAGTCACGTACGGGCACGGCGTCCCGGAACCGGTGCGCCACCTCGACGCAGTTGTTGTTCCCTCCGCTGTAGGAGGACTTGATCCAGTGTGTGCCTGGAGCGAAGCCGGTCACGTGAGGTTGCCGGTCTTCACGCAAGCGATGAATGCGGTCCAGGCACGGGCGGGCACGGCGAGTGCCGGGCCGGTGGGGCGCTTGGAGTCACGTACGGGCATGGTGGTGGGGAACCCGTGGGCCACCTCGACGCAGTCGCTATTTCCCCCGCTGTAGGAGGACTTGGTCCAGATGGGAGCAGGCGTGGTGTCGGTCATGTGAGTGAGTCCTTCGTTCTGGCGATGAGGTCGGCTGAATCGGCGAACGGAAGTGCCGCTGCGCGAAGTCTCTCGAACGCGGCGCTGTAGCTCGACACTTCTGCGGGCTCCTCGATGTAGAGCGCGCTGGTCAGCGACTCCACGTGGACGACGTCGAGGTCCGCAGTCTCGGGGAAACCCACCAGGGCGAAGCTGCCTGCCAGGCCCGGATGGGGCGGAGCGTCCAGCGGAAGCACCTGGATGGACACGTGTGGAAGCTCGGCGAGGTCGATCAGCCGTTGAAGCTGGTCCCGCATGACCTGCATGGGCGCGATCCGCGGGCGCAGCGCGGCCTCATGGATGATGGCCCAGAATTCCAGAGGCTCCGGGCGGGTGAGGACCGACTGCCGGGCCACCCGCACCTCTACCAGCGCGTTGACGCGGTCCTGCGGCGACGTCATGTTGATGGCGTCGATCGTGGCGCGGGCGTAGGCAGCGGTCTGGAGTAGCCCGGGAATCAACGTGGTCTGGTACGACCGCATGTTGCGGGCATCGGCCTCCAGCGAAATCAGATCCGCGTAGGCGGGCGAGATCGCGTCGCGATACGTCTGCCACCAGCCGCGCTTGCCACCGTCCTTGGCCAGGCCGTGCAGCGCCGCGCGCTTCGCCTCGTCCTCAAGGCCGTAGAGGTCCAGGAGAGCGGTGAGGTCGTCGGGTTTTACCCCGATGCGCGCGGTCTCGATACGACTCGTCTTCGCCGCGTTGAGGCTGGTGCGTTCTGCCACGTCGTCCAGCTTTAACCCGGCGGTCTCGCGCATGCGACGGAGTTCCGAGCCAAGTCGACGCTTGCGAACGGTCGGATCGCTCATGCGCCCCTCCTTCTTACAGATGACACGTCAGTTCATGGCGCTTGTGAAGCGCGGGGCAACAGCTTCGCAGCGGGTGATCGCATGCGGGGCATCGGAGGCGACGACTCATGTCCAATGAACGGCTTACCGGCGGAGCGGGCGGCTTGGCCGAACTCGTGGAGACGGTTCAGCACTGGGGTTTCTGGCGCTTACCGCCCGGCTGGCCGGATCCGCCCGACCTGCCTGACCTGTCCAACTGGCCCGGCGCGCCTGCCCGTACGTACGCGCCCCTGACAACCGACCTGCTGGAGCGGGTACTTCGCGGTCTGGAGGAGCTGTCGTGACGACGGGAAGCGAGGGACGCAGGCGTCTGACCCGCCTGATGGACGCGTTCGGTTCGGACGGCACGCTAGTCGTCCCGAAGTACGACCCCGGCGCGGACGGCGCCGACCTGGTTCCCGGCTCAGCCCTCCGCTGGCCCCCCTGCGCGTGCGGCGATCCGGTGCTGTGCCCCGACTACGTACCACCCGAATCGCCGACCGGGACGTGAGAACGCCGTACCCATCGAACTCCCGCGCCGCCTACGCCGAGAGGCGGGACCGTGCGCGGGCAGGGCGGGTGGCGCCGAGGTCGGGTCCTGGCGTCACCCGCTACCAAGTGACCTTGGATCACTGCATGTTCTGTACGTGCGGATGGTCGTAGGCAGCCGCGCACACGTACAGCTGGAGGCTGTAGCCGCGGCCGATCGTGAGCTGCGTGGACTCGGCCGGGCCGAGGAAGTGCAGGCCCGTGTAATCAGCGTCCTCGGACGGCCGCCAGCTCTCGCTCCCGCCGTCCCACTCGCTGCCGTCGATGGTGAGCAGCGGCCGCACGCCGGAACCGCACGCGGGGCACGCCATCGGGAAGGGGTCGGAGAAGCTCCACGGAGCGTGTCCGCCCACCTTGCAGCCCGGCGCGACGCTGAGGTCGTACTGGTAGGCGACGTCATGCGCGTCCTCCCACGCCTCGACGCGCTCCGCCAGTTCCTTGGCCAGCTCGTGCGGGGCCGGGTACTCGGTGACCGTCTCGGGGTGCAGTACGCACGGGTCCGGCAAGTAGTCCGCGTTGCCGATCACCGACGGCTGCGGGGCCGCGTCGAGCGGGTCGGTGATGTCGGCGGCGGTACGCCACCGCACCTCGGTCCGGGGCAGGTGGTCCTCGTCGTGGTCGAACGGGCACCACAACAGCTGGAGCAGGTCGGCGCCGTCCGGGCGCGGCAGACCGGGCACGTCCCCGGCGTAGAGCTGGGCCACCGGCACCATCGGAAGCGGGCCGTCCTGCGAGATCAGCGCACTCTCGCCGATGCGGTCGATCGTGGCGCGTTCGTCCGCGCTCAGCAGGTCCGTGCCCTCCTCTCGGGGGCGACGCCACGCCCGGGCGACGATCCGCCGCCGTAGCCGTACGTCCTCGGGTGCGATCCCGAGGAGCCGTGGCCCACCGTGCTCCGGACAGGTGGGCCACGGTTCCCCCGCCGGCCACCACAGCGGACCGCCGATCGAACTGTCCGTGGTCGCGGGCGCGCCCGCGCGGGGGTGCAGCCGTACCGCGGTGCGGGCGAGCGGCGCGAGTTCGGGGAAGTGCGCGGCGATGTCGACCGGCCGGGGCGGAGTGGTCCGCAGAGTGGTACGGGGCATGCACGCGAGGCTATGCCCTGCGGGACCGGATGATCTGGCAAGGCGCTCTTCGCGACTCGCGCCCACCGGACGCCGCCTCCGCGCCTTGACGAAGTGGATCGCCGGCCTCCCAACACCCCAGGAATCACAGCCGAGTTCCGGAGTGGGCCGGGATACACTCCGATGCGCTCAGTGATCATCGAATACGCGCGCGTGTTCACGAGTGAGGCGCCGGGGGGGCGTTGGGGGGATGTGTGATGGCCGGTAACAGGACCACGGGCTCGTCGCCGGAGGTGGCGTGGACGCGGAAGGCGTGGGTGTTGATCATTGGCGCGGGGATCGTGTCGGCTCTCGCGCTCGTGTTCCACGTTCAGGGCTGGGGATCGATGCCCGGCAACTCCTGTGGGGGGAAGGGGAGATACAGCCCGCCGTGCCCCGAAGGTACGACTCCGATTCTTCTCCTCGCTTTTCTCTTCACAGTTGTCGGGTACGGCCTCGGGATGTTCGCCTTCAGTGGTTCCGGTTCGGTCCGGTTCGGTCGGCGGGCCGCAGTCGTACTGGCGGTCGGCGCGGCCGTCGGGGCGTGGCCGGGATGGCTGGCCGCGGACTGGATGCTGGGGTCGTAGAGCCGCTCGCCGGTCCGGCCGGGACTCGGAGCGGGCCCCGCCCCGAGCCGCCCGACTACCCGCCCGTCGCCACCAGTTCGTCCGCCGGGTCGTTCACCGGCTGTGGCGCGCCCGTGAGGTCCATGACGAACAGCGGGACGCCCAGGGTGTCGGCGCGGGCTCGGGCGTCGGTCGCGTAGCCCGCCAGGGCGAAGAAGACGCCCACCACCGACGCGTTCAGGCCGTTGAGCCACAGGCACTCGACCGCCCGCAGTGAGGCCGGGGAAGTCGTCGGGTCGACCTGGGCGACCACGTCCGGGCCGCGCAGGTCGATGCCGGACGCGGGCTGTTCCGCCGCCTGGACCACGCCCTGGAAGCCCAGCCACCGTAAGTAGAGCGCGGCCCCCGTCACCACGTCCCGTGCGGTACGGATCGTCAGCGGGCGGAAGGTGGGGCGCGGGGGTGGCGGTGCCCCGGTGGGTGGGGGTTTCGCCGGTCCGGCCGCGCGCCCCGGCGGGCCGCCCGCCTCCCGTACCGGGATCCGCAGCACCGAGCCGCACGGGCAGCCCAGCTCCGGCCGCGGCCAGTGGTCCTGCCGCCCGCACGCCGTGCACCGCACCCGTACCCACTCGTCCGTCCACGTGCGGTGCGTCACCGGCTCCGCCGGGGCGCCCCGCAGAAGTGGTGGCTCGACCGGCGCCCCGCACGCGCACGGATACACCGTCGGCACAAAGGCGTGGCTCCGGCTACAGGCCGGGCAGCGGACCGGAACGCTCTCTGCCATCAGAACCCCCTTCGAACACGCACCGCGGCCCATCGTCCACCACCGGCGGGGCCGGGGGGCGGACTTCGCCCATCCCTTGACGCGGTAGCGGGGCCCGCCTAAATTTGATTCCGTATAGCAGAACTAAACTTTCGCATTACGGAATTGGCGCTCTCAGGTGGCGCGACAGGGCCCGAATCCGCCAGCCGAAGCAGGAGCACTCCATGCCTCGAATGACCGCTGCCCGAGCCGCAGTTGAGATCCTCAAGCGCGAAGGCGTGACCAACGCGTTCGGTGTGCCGGGCGCCGCCATCAACCCGTTCTACGCCGCCCTCAAAGCCGCCGGCGGGGTCCGGCACACGCTGGCCCGCCACGTCGAGGGCGCCTCGCACATGGCCGAGGGCTACACCAGGACCCACCCGGGCAACATCGGCGTCTGCATCGGTACGTCGGGACCCGCCGGTACGGACATGATCACCGGCCTCTACTCGGCGACCGGCGACTCCGTCCCGATCCTGTGCATCACGGGGCAGGCGCCCCGGGCGGTGATCCTCAAGGAGGACTTCCAGGCCGTCGACATCGCGTCGATCGCCGAGCCCGTCACCAAGGCCGCGACCACGGTGATGGAGGCCGCGCAGGTCCCCGGCGTCTTCCAGCAGGCTTTCCACCTCATGCGGTCGGGCCGCCCCGGGCCCGTCCTCATCGACCTGCCGATCGACGTCCAGCTGACGGAGATCGAGTTCGACCCGGAGACGTACGAGCCGCTGCCGGCCTTCAAGCCCGCCGCGACCCGCGCCCAGGTCGAGAAGGCCGTCGCACTGCTGAACGAGTCGGAGCGCCCGCTGATCGTCGCCGGTGGCGGCATCATCAACGCCGACGCGTCCGAGCTGCTGGTCGAGTTCGCCGAGCTGACCGGCATCCCGGTCGTGCCCACCCTGATGGGCTGGGGCATCATCGCCGACGACCACGAGCTGAACGCCGGCATGGTGGGCCTCCAGACCTCGCACCGCTACGGCAACGCGACGTTCCTGGAGTCGGACTTCGTCCTCGGCATCGGCAACCGCTGGGCCAACCGCCACACCGGCAAGCTCGATGTCTACACGCGGGGGCGGAAGTTCGTCCACGTCGACATCGAACCCACCCAGATCGGCAAGATCTTCGCGCCGGACTACGGGATCGCCTCCGACGCCAAGGCCGCGCTCGAACTCTTCGTGACGGTGGCCAGGGAGCTCAAGGCGGCGGGTCAACTGCCCGACCGCGCCGCGTGGGCCGCCTCCGCCCAGGAGCGCAAGGCCACGCTGCACCGCCGTACCCACTTCGACAACGTGCCGCTCAAGCCGCAGCGCGTGTACGAGGAGATGAACCGCGCCTTCGGCCCCGAGACCCGGTACGTCACCACCATCGGCCTCTCCCAGATCGCGGGCGCGCAGATGCTGCACGTCTACCGGCCGCGCCACTGGATCAACTGCGGCCAGGCGGGCCCCCTCGGCTGGACGATCCCGGCCGCGCTCGGTGTCGCCGTCGCCGACCCGGAGGCGACCGTGGTCGCGCTCTCCGGCGACTACGACTTCCAGTTCATGCTCGAAGAGCTGGCGGTCGGCGCGCAGCACAAGATCCCGTACGTGCATGTGCTGGTGAACAACGCCTACTTGGGCCTGATCCGGCAGGCGCAGCGCAACTTCGACATCGACTTCGAGGTCAACCTCGAGTTCGAGAACATCAACTCGCCCGAGCTGGGCGTCTACGGCGTCGACCACGTCAAGGTCGCCGAGGGTCTCGGCTGCAAGGCCATCCGGGTCACCGAGCCCGACCAGCTGCTGCCGGCCTTCGAGGAGGCCAAGAAGCTGGCTGCGGAGTTCCGGGTGCCGGTGGTGGTCGAGGCGATCCTGGAGCGCGTCACCAACATCTCGATGAGCGGCAGCGACATCGCCAGCGTCAACGAGTTCGAGGACCTGGCCACCGAGCCGTGGCACGCGCCGACGGAGATCCTGCCGCTGAGTTGAGCCCGGACGCCGAGGGGGAACGGCAGGAGGGGGCGGGGTGGGGAGTACGGAATCCGTACTCCCCACCCCGCCCCCTCCGTTGTGCCGGGAGACATGCCCGGGGACATGCGAGGACCGCGACGGCGGGGCCACCGCACTGGCTCGCCCGCCGTCGCGGTCCGCATGCTGTCCGGCCCGCCGGTCACCCCTGACAAGGGCCGGCGGGCCGGACGGAGGCACCGGAGCTGGTCTGCCGTCAGCTCCGGCGCGTGGTCGGGAAGTTGGTGAAGAAGGACAAGAGAGGGGTCCGGGCGGCGGCAGCGCCTGGGCGCGACAAGGACAGGTGTCAGCGCTGCCGCAGCCCGGGTTCAGGGGCGGTGCCAGGAAGGGGAGTTCACACCTGGTCACCGGAGAGGCGCTCCACGGAGCGCAGGAGGGCGGAGTGGTCGAGGCCGCCGTCGCCCTGCGCGCGCAGGGAGGCGACGAGTTGGGCCACCACGGCCCCGACGGGCAGCGCCGCGCCGACGTTGCGGGCGGCGTCGGTGACGATGCCCATGTCCTTGTGGTGCAGGTCGATGCGGAAGCCGGGCTTGAAGTCGCGGTTGAGGAAGTTGTCCTTCTTCCGCGTCAGTACGGTCGAGCCGGCCAGGCCGCCGTTCAGGACGTCCAGCGCGGCGGCCAGGTCCACCCCGGACTTCTCCAGGAAGACCACGGCCTCGGCGCACGCCTGGATGTTGACCGCGACGATCAGTTGGTTGGCGGCCTTCACCGTCTGCCCCGAACCGTGCGGACCGCACAGCACGATGGTCTTGCCGAGGGCTTCCAGTACGGGCCTGGCCTCGTCGAAGTCGGCCTGTTCGCCGCCGACCATGATGGACAGGACCGCCTCGATCGCCCCCGCCTCCCCGCCGGAGACCGGCGCGTCGAGCACCCGTACCCCGGCGTCCGCGGCGTTCTTGGCCAGGTCCACCGAGGTCTGCGGGGTGATCGACGACATGTCGATCAGCAGGGCGCCCCGCCTGGCGTGCGCCAGGATGCCGGCCTCGCCGTACGCGATGGCCTCCACCTGCGGCGAGGCCGGAACCATGGTGATCACGACGTCGGCGTCCCCGACCGCCTCGGCGATCGACCCGGCGGCCGTGCCGCCCGCGGCGGCGAGCCGGTCCAGCTTGTCCTGCTCCAGCGTGAACCCGGTCACCGAGTAACCGGCCTTGATCAGGTTCTCGGACATGGGGGAGCCCATGATGCCGAGTCCGATCCACGCGATCTTGGGGAGCTTACTCATTGCGGGGGCCTCTTTCGACACACGTACGTCAGAAGGTCGGGTGCATCAGATGGTCAGGCGCATCAGATGATCGGGTGCATCAGATGGTCAGGGGGCGAGCCAGCCGAACGCCTCGGCGCTCGGACGGTCGCCGGGCTTGTACTCCAGGCCGACCCAGCCGTCGTAACCGGCCTTCCGCAGCCGGCCGAGGAGCTCCTCCAGCGGCAGCGATCCGGTGCCCGGCGCGCCACGGCCCGGGTTGTCCGCGATCTGCACGTGGCCGGTCCTGTCGGCGTACGAGTCGATGACCGCGGCCAGGTCCTCGCCGTTCATTGACAGGTGGTAGAGATCGAGCAGGAACGCCGCGTTCCCGAGGCCGGTGGCCGCGTTGACCCGTTCCACGACCTCGATCGCGGCGGGCGCGCTCACCAGCGGGTAGAGAGGGGACTCCGGCTTGTTGAGCGCCTCGATCAGCAGGGTCGCCCCGACCCGGTCGGCCGCGCGGGCGGCCAGCACGAGGTTGTCCAGGGCCAGGGTGTCCTGGAGGTGCGGATCGACGCCTTCGACGCGGTTGCCGTACAGCGCGTTGAGCGCCGTGCAGCCCACGGAGGCGGCGAAGTCGGCGGCGACGTCCACGTTGGCGCGGAAGCGCTCGGCCTCCACACCCGGTACGGACACCGCGCCGCGGTCGGGTCCCGGCAGCTGTCCGGCATAGAAGTTCAGCCCGACCAGCCGGGTGCCCGCGTCGTCGAGCGCCTTCTTGAGCGCGTCCAGCTCGGCCTGCGGCGGTGTGGGGGTGTCGATCCAGGGCCACCACAGCTCGACCGCGCCGAAGCCCGCGGCCGCGGCGGCGGCCGGACGCTCCAGGAGCGGGAGTTCCGTGAAGAGGATGGACAGGTTCACATCGAAGCGCTGCTCGGAGTAACTCATGAGGGGCCAGGCGCTCCTTCCGTATTGCGGAAGTTATTTTCTGCTTGATGGAAGCCTGCCCGGGAGGCTCGGGGCCTGTCAAGTGCCGTTTCGGTAATTCCTCGGCCGCCGCCCGGTCCCGTCCGGTCCACCGGGGTCCGATTGGCCCCGGACAGGGCGGCCGGGGCTCCCTAACGTCGGCGCCGGGAGCCGCCCGTGCGCTCCCCGCACAACTCGTGATCCCTGGAGGGACGTCCTGTGTCCGTCGGTTACCGCCACGTCGACGTGTTCGCCACCGGCCCGTACACCGGCAACAGCCTGGCGGTCTTCGGCGCCGACGGCGACCTTCCGGGCCGTACGACCGCCGGACAGCTGCTCGCGATCACGCAGGAGGTACGGCACTTCGAGTCGGTCTTCCTCGCCCCGCCCGACGCGGCGGGGGCGGTCGGGGCCCGGGTCTTCGACCTCTTCGGGGAGCTGGACTTCGCCGGGCATCCCGTCCTCGGCGCGGCGGCCGTCCTCCACGAGCGGTCGGGCGCCGCCGGGCCGCGCCGCTGGACCTTCC
>NZ_WWJY01000800.1 GCF_009865405.1 Streptomyces sp. SID3212
CCGTGCGCCGGCGCGGCGGGTGCACGGGCGGCGGGTGCGGTACGTGATCGGCGACGAGCCCGGTCAGGTCAACGGGATGCGATGGCGCGGCGGTCGCTGAGACCGCAATCGTCCACCGGGCCGCGCGGCCCGGGTGTGTCCGTGGAGGGGCGTCGTACGCCCGCACGTCCTGGTGACACCGCCCGCCCCGCGCCCGGATCCGTCCGTTGCTCCGAGGAGTCGTACCGGAATGCCTGAGAAGTCACCCGAATCAGAAGTCATGTCAGAATTCTTCATCCCCGATCCCGAGGGACTCGTCCCCAGCGCCGCAGGCTACTTCGGTGACTTCGGCGGCAAGTTCATCCCCGAGGCGCTGGTCGCCGCCGTGGACGAGGTCGCCGTCGAGTACGAGAAAGCCAAGGGCGATCCCGCCTTCGCGGCCGAGCTGAACGAGCTGATGGCGAACTACACCGGCCGGCCCAGCGCGCTGACCGAGGTCCCGCGGTTCGCCGAACACGCCGGGGGCGCCCGGGTGTTCCTCAAGCGGGAGGACCTCAACCACACGGGGTCCCACAAGATCAACAACGTGCTGGGGCAGGCGCTGCTCACCAAGCGCATGGGCAAGACCCGCGTCATCGCCGAGACCGGCGCCGGCCAGCACGGCGTGGCCACGGCCACCGCCTGCGCGCTCTTCGGCCTCGAATGCACCATCTACATGGGGGAGATCGACACCCAGCGCCAGGCGCTGAACGTCGCCCGCATGCGGATGCTCGGCGCCGACGTGGTGCCCGTGCTGTCCGGCAGCCGTACCCTCAAGGACGCCATCAACGAGGCGTTCCGCGACTGGGTCGCCAACGTGGACCGTACGCACTACCTCTTCGGCACCGTCGCCGGACCGCACCCCTTCCCCGCGATGGTCCGGGACTTCCACCGCGTCATCGGGGTCGAGGCCAGGCGCCAGATCCTGGAGCGGGCCGGACGGCTCCCGGACGCCGCCGTCGCCTGTGTGGGCGGCGGGTCCAACGCGATCGGGCTCTTCCACGCGTTCATCCCCGACGCGGACGTCCGGCTCGTGGGCTGCGAGCCCGCGGGACACGGCATCGAGAGCGGCGAGCACGCGGCCACGCTGAGCGCGGGCGAGCCCGGCATCCTGCACGGCTCACGGTCGTACGTCCTCCAGGACGAGGAGGGCCAGATCACCGAGCCGTACTCGATCTCCGCCGGACTCGACTACCCGGGCATCGGCCCCGAGCACGCGTACCTCAAGGACAGCGGGCGCGGGGAGTACCGCGCCGTCACGGACGACGCGGCCATGCAGGCGCTGCTGCTGCTCTCCCGTACGGAAGGGATCATCCCGGCCATCGAGAGCGCGCACGCGCTGGCCGGCGCCCTGGAAGTGGGACAGGAGCTGGGGAAGGACGGCCTGATCGTCGTCAACCTCTCCGGGCGCGGCGACAAGGACATGGACACGGCCGCCCGCTACTTCGGGCTGTACGACGGGGAGGGCTCCAAGTGAGCGGGAACGTAGCGCTGCTCGACGCCACACTGGCGGCGGCCAAGGCCGAGGACCGGGCCGCCCTCATCGCCTATCTGCCCGCCGGGTTCCCGACGGTGGACGGCGGCATCGCGGCGGTCAAGGCCGTCTTCGAGGGGGGCGCCGACATCGTCGAGATCGGGCTGCCGCACAGCGACCCGGTGCTCGACGGACCCGTCATCCAGACCGCCGACGACATCGCCCTCAAGGGCGGCGTCAAGATCGCGGACGTGATGCGCACGGTCCGTGAGGCGTACGAGGCGACCGGGAAGCCGGTGCTCGTGATGACGTACTGGAACCCGATCGACCGCTACGGCGTCGAGCGGTTCACCGCCGAGCTGGCGGCGGCGGGCGGCGCCGGGTGCATCCTGCCCGACCTGCCGGTCCAGGAGTCCGCGCTGTGGCGCGAGCACGCGGAGAAGCACGGCCTGGCCACGGTCTTCGTGGTCGCGCCCAGCAGCAAGGACCAGCGGCTCGCCGAGATCACGGCCGTAGGCAGCGGATTTGTCTACGCGGCCTCCCTGATGGGCGTGACCGGTACGCGCGTGTCGGTCGGCGCGCAGGCCCAGGACCTGGTGGTGCGCACCCGCGCCACGACCGACCTGCCCGTCTGTGTGGGGCTCGGGGTGTCCGACGCGGCGCAGGCCGCCGAGGTCGCGGGCTTCGCGGACGGGGTGATCGTCGGCTCGGCCTTCGTGAAGCGGATGCTGGACGCCCCCGACGCGGCATCGGGCCTGGTCGCGGTGCGTGAGCTGGCGGCCGAGCTGGCCGCCGGTGTTCGCAAGCGCTGACGGGTGGCATAACCCGTAAGGGTGGACCTGGGGCCGGGGAGGTGCGTACGCACCTCCCCGGTTCGTTGCGCCCTGCGTGAGCGAGAAGAACCGTGAGGCAAGGCGGAGCGCGAGAGAGCGGCTCCAGCAGGAACGTGTGGCGGAGAAGTCCCGGGAGAAGCGCAAGCGGGTGCTGGTCGTCGCGTCGACGGTCGTCGGCGTGCTCGGGGTGGTCGCGGTGATCGGCGTGGTCGCCGCCAAGGCGGGCAAGGACGGCACCAGCGACGCCGCGGGCCCCGTGCTCGCGCCGTCCGGCGTCTCGGGCAAGGACGACCTGGCGATCCCCGTGGGCGCGCCCGACGCGCCCTCCACGCTGACGGTGTGGGAGGACTTCCGCTGCCCGGCGTGCGCCCAGTTCGAGAACGCGTTCCGGAGCACCGTCCACGAGCTGGAGGACCAGGGACAGCTCAAGGCCGAGTACCACCTCGCCACGATCATCGACGGCAACATGGGCGGCACGGGCTCGCTGCGCGCGGCCAACGCCGCCGCCTGCGCCCAGGACGTCGGCAAGTTCGCCCCGTACCACGACGAGCTGTACAAGAACCAGCCCGCGGAGACGGACGACGCCTTCGCCAGGAACAGCCGGCTGCTGGAGCTGGCGGGCAAGGTCGAGGGCCTGGAGTCGGCGCCCGGCTTCCGGCAGTGCGTGGAGGGCGGGGACCACAACAACTGGGTGAACAAGTCGGCGACGGCGTTCCGTACGGGCGGCTTCTCCGGGACGCCGACCGTGCTCCTGAACGGGGAGGCGGTCTTCCCGAAGAAGGGCAACGAGAACATCACACCCGACAATCTGAAGAAGTGGGTGAAGGAGGCCAACCGGGGCAAGAAGCCCGGTACGGCACCGCCCGAGACGACGTCCGTGGGCTGACCTCGTTACCAGGAAGTTGCCGGGCGGGTCGGCGCAGGTCCCGCCCGGCACGGTACCGTCGGTTCTGCCATGGAACTTGCCTACATTCCCAGCCCGTCGTCCGGTGTGCTCCATCTTGGACCGCTCCCGCTGCGCGGCTACGCGTTCTGCATCATCATCGGTGTCTTCGTCGCCGTCTGGTACGGCGGCAAGCGCTGGGTCGCCCGGGGCGGCAAAGCCGGCACCGTGGCCGACATCGCCGTCTGGGCGGTGCCCTTCGGCCTGGTCGGCGGGCGGCTCTACCACGTCATCACCGACTACCAGCTGTACTTCAGCGACGGTGAGGACTGGGTCGACGCCTTCAAGATCTGGGAGGGCGGCCTCGGGATCTGGGGCGCGATCGCGCTGGGCGCGGTGGGCGCCTGGATCGGCTGCCGGCGGCGGGGGATCCCGCTGCCCGCGTGGGCGGACGCGCTGGCGCCCGCGATCGCGTTCGCGCAGGCGATCGGGCGGTGGGGCAACTGGTTCAACCAGGAGCTGTACGGCAAGGCGACCGACGTGCCGTGGGCGCTGAAGATCTCCTCGGGGCCGAACCGAGAGGCGGGCCTCTACCACCCGACGTTCCTGTACGAGTCGCTGTGGTGCGTCGGGGTGGCCCTGCTGGTCATCTGGGCCGACCGCCGCTTCAAGCTCGGGCACGGGCGGGCGTTCGCGCTGTACGTCGCGGCGTACTGCGTGGGGCGCTTCTGGATCGAGTACCTGCGGGTCGACGAGGCGCACCACATCCTGGGCCTGCGCCTGAACGACTGGACGGCGATCGTCATCTTCGCGCTGGCGGTCACGTACATCGTGATCTCGTCGCGGATCCGCCCCGGGCGCGAAGAGGTGGTGGAGCCGGACCGCGACGAGTCGGCGAAGCCGGTGGCGCCGGAGCCCTCCTCCGAGCCGGAGGACGCGAAGCCGACCGACGCGGCTGCCGACGCGGCGGACGCGAAGACGACGACCTGACGACGGGCTGCGCCTCGCCGACCGGTGCCGCCGGGCCTCCTGGGCCTGGCGGCACCGTCGTTCCACGCGGCCTGCGGCCACGTTTGTCCTCAATCGCCGGACGGGCTTGATGTGGCCGGGCCGAGCCGTCGAGTGCGGGGCGCTGACCGCTGCGGCGGGTGCGGGCTCCTCGCTGGGTCCTCAATCGCCGGACGGGCTGAAACAGCCCGCCCGGCGATTGTCGTCCCGCACTCTGACGATCAGGGCAGCCATATCAAGCCCGTCCGGCGATTGAGGACGGAACCCTGGCGCACGGGGGCGTCGAACGAGCGGGGCCCCGGGGGCGGGGCCTACTTCCGTGACGCCAGCGCCAGCGTACGGCGCGCCGCCGCCACGATCGCCGCGTCGACAAAGCGCCCGTCCGGGAGGGACTGGGCGCCGCCGTCACGGGTCGCCGCCTCCACCACCTCCTCCGCCGCCTCGATCTCCTGCGACGTCGGCAGATAGGCCCGCTCGATCACCGGCAGCTGGCGGGGATGGATCGCCGCCCGGCCCAGGAACCCCAGTGCCCGCCCGTGCGCGCAGGACGCCGCCAGTCCCTCCAGGTCCTGGACGTCCGGGAACACCGACTGGGCGGGCGGCGCCAGCCCGGCCGCGCGGGCCGCCACCACGACCCGGCCGCGCGCCCAGTCGAGGCCGGAGTCGTCCCGTACCCCCAGATCCGCGCGCAGGTCCGACTCACCGAGCCCGATGCCCCGTACGGCGGGATGCGCGGTCGCGATCGCGTACGCGTGCTCGATCCCCATCGCCGACTCCAGCAGCGCGTACAGCGCCGTGTCCGGTGTCCTCGCCGCGATCCGGTGGATGTCGGACGCGTGGGTGACCTTGGGGAGCCGGAGGCCCGACAGCCCGGGGAGCCCGGCCAGCGCCGCCGCGTCCGGGCCGTCGTCGATACGGACATGGACCGGCGTCGCGTGCGGCTCGGACAGGAACTCGGCGGCGGCGGCGCGCGCGTGCTCCTTGCGGTCCGGGGCCACCGCGTCCTCCAGGTCCACGATCACCACGTCCGCGCCCCGCGACAGCGCCTTCACCATCACCTCGGGCCGGTCCCCGGGGACGTACAACCAGGTCAGCGGGATCGTCACAGCGCCCCCTCCGACCGCAGCGCCGCGATCTCCGGCGCCGACAGGCCCAGGTCGGCCAGCACCGCGTCGGTGTCCGCGCCGTGCGGGCGGCCCGCCCAGCGGATGGCCCCGGGCGTCTCGGAGAGCCGGAAGAGGACGTTCTGCATCCGCAGCGGGCCCAGCTCGGGGTCGGGGACCTCGGTGACGCTGTCCAGCGCCCGGTACTGCGGGTCCTCCATGACGTCCCGGATGTCGTAGACCGGCGCGATCGCCGCCTCGGCCTTCTCGAACGCCGCCATCGCCTCGTCCCGGGTGTGCCGGGCGATCCAGTCGCCCACCGCGTCGTCCAGGACGTCCGCGTGCTCCGCCCGGCCCCCGCCGGTGGCGAACCACGGCTCGGCCGCCAGCTCGGGCCGCCCCACCAGGCGCATCACGCGCTCCGCGACGGACTGCGCGGACGTGGAGACCGCGAGCCAGGAGCCGTCGGCGGTCCGGTAGGTGTTGCGGGGGGCGTTGTTGCGGGACCGGTTGCCCGTACGCGGCTGGACGTAGCCGAGCTGGTCGTACCAGAGCGGCTGCGGTCCGAGCACGGTGAGGATCGGCTCGATGATCGCCAGGTCGACCACCTGGCCGCGCCCGGTGATCTGACGGCCCGCGAGCGCGGTCATCACCGCGTACGCCGTGGCCAGCGCCGCGATCGAGTCGGCCAGGCCGAACGGCGGCAGGGTCGGCGGCCCGTCCGGTTCGCCGGTGATCGCGGCGAAGCCGCTCATCGCCTCGGCGAGCGTGCCGAAGCCGGGGCGGTGGGAGTACGGGCCGAACTGGCCGAACCCGGTGACGCGGGCCAGCACCAGCCGGGGGTTGGCCGTGGACAGCTCCTCCCAGCCGAGGCCCCACTTCTCCAGCGTGCCGGGCCGGAAGTTCTCGATGACGACGTCGGCCTCGGCGGCCATGCGCAGGAGCAGGTCCCGGCCGCCGGGCGTGGACAGGTCGAGGGTGACCGCGCGCTTGTTGCGGCCGAGCAGCTTCCACCACAGGCCCACCCCGTCCTTGGCGGGACCGTGTCCCCGGGAGGGGTCGGGGCGGGTGGGGTGCTCGATCTTGACGACGTCCGCGCCGAAGTCCCCGAGCATCGTCGCCGCGAGGGGGCCGGCGAAGAGCGTGGCGAGATCGAGGACGCGCAGACCGGCGAGGGGGGCGGGAGCAGGGGCGGTGGGGGTGGGGGTGACGGGATCCGGCTCGGGGGTGGCGGTGGGGGGCGCTGCGGTGGTCATGAGGCCTCGATCTCGGTGCGGTACGGCATGGAGGTGGACGCCCCCGGGCGCTGGACGCACAGCGCCGCGGCGGTGGAGGCCCAGTGCAGGGCCTCGGGCATGGGGCGGCCCTCGACCAGCGCGACGGCGAGCGCGCCCACGAAGGTGTCGCCCGCGGCGGTGGTGTCCACGGCGGTGACCTGGGGGGCGGGCACGAAGAGGGGTTCCGTGGTGCGGGACGCGTGGAGGCTGCCGGCCCGGCCCAGGGTGATCACCACCTCGGGGACCTGCCGGAGCAGCGCGTCGGCCGCCGTGCGCGGGTCCGCGATCCCGGTGAGTACGGCCGCCTCGTGCTCGTTGGGCACCAACAGGTCGGTGGCGGCGAGGAGTTCGGGCGGCAGGGGCTGGGCGGGGGCCGGGGTGAGGACGGTCCGTACCCCGTGGCGGCGGGCCGCCTCCGCCCCGGCGACCACGGCGCTCAGGGGGAGTTCGAGCTGGAGGAGCAGCGCGTCGGCCGTGGTGATGAGGGCCTCGTCGCCGGGGCCGAGGCCGGTGACGGTGCCGTTCGCGCCCGGGACGACGACGATGGCGTTGCCGCCGTCGTCGTCCACCACGATGTGCGCGGTGCCCGAGGCGCCCTCGGCGGTGCGCAGGAGGTCGGTGTCGACGCAGGACGCTTCGAGCGTGTGCCGCAGCACCGTACCGAAGTCGTCGGAGCCGACCGCGCCGATCATCGCGACGGAGCCGCCGGCGCGGGCGGCGGCGACGGCCTGGTTGGCGCCCTTGCCGCCGGGCACGGTGACGAACTCCCGTCCGGTGACGGTCTCCCCGAGCTTGGGGGCGCGGGCGGTGTACGCGACGAGATCCATGTTGGTGCTGCCGAGCACCACGATGCCGGTCATGGGTGGAGGGCCTCCTCGGGGGCGGGCGCCGGTGCGGCGAGTGGGTGGGTGAGCTCGGCGAGGGTGTCGAAGCCGATGCCGTCGAAACCGCCGACGGAGGTGGCGAGACGGTTCTTGAGCGGTCCTGTCCAGCGCTCCGGCAGCCGGTCCGGGTGGCCGGCCAGCAGCCCGGCGACGGAACCGGCCGTCGCGCCGTTCGAGTCGGTGTCCCAACCACCCGACACGGCACGGCAGATGGAGCCGGTGAAGTCGCCGTCGGCGTGGGTGAGGGCGGCGGCGAGCAGGGCCGTGTTCGGGACGACGTGGACCCAGTGGTAGTGGCCGAGGGCGGAGTGGAGGAGGTCGACGACGGGTTCGAAGTCGGTGTGGGCGTGTTCCCCGGCGACGGCGATGCCGAGGCGGACGGCGTCGGCGAGGCGGGAGCGGGGCGGTACGACGGAGAGGCCGGCGCGCAGGCAGGCGTGCACGTCAGCGCCCGTACGGTGCCCCTGCCCCTGTCCCTGCTGTCCCTGCCCCTGGCCGGCGGCCGACGCCACGGTGGCGGCGACGAACATCGCGCCGTAGACACCGTTGCCGGTGTGGGTCAACACCGCGTCCCGGTAGGCCTGTTCAGCGGCGGCTGTGGGATCGCCGGGGTTCGTCCACCCGTGGACGTCGGCCCGGATGGCCGCGCCGATCCACTCGCGGAACGGGTTGCGGTGGACGGCGGTGTGCGGGGGCTCGATCCCGTGGAGCAGATTGCCGTACGCGACCCGCTCGGCGGTGAACGTACGCCCGGCGGGCAGCTCGTCCAGCCAGAGCCTGGCGACCTGACCGGTCGTGAACTCCCTTCCGTGGCGCTGGAGGAGGAGCAGGTTGAGGAGCGGGTAGTTGAGGTCGTCGTCCTCGGGCATCCCGTCGATGTTCTCGGCGAGCGAGGTCGGCGCGGAGCGCCGGTTCCAGGGGTACGCGTCGGTGAGTTCGGCCGGTACGCCTTTCGCGGTGAACCACGAACGCAGAGGCCAGTTGCCCGCGGCGGCGGCGAGGGCACGGATCCCGGCGAGGGGCAGCTTCTCGACGGGCTTCCCCAGCAGACACCCGACGGCCCGCCCGAGCCAGGCGGCGTGGAGCTGGGCGACGGTGAGGGGGGACCGTCCGGCGGGGGCCGCGCCGGGGTGCGCGGGGGCGGTGGGCCCGGTGCGGGTTGATGTGTGGGTGGGGCGGGCCGGTTTCCCGTCCGGGTCCCGGGACGGCTCGGCGGGGGCGGTGGCGGTGGTGTGGGTGGACGTGTCGGCGGGGTGGGGTGCTTGTCGGTCCGGGTCCCGGTCCCGGGGCCGTCCGGCAGGGGGCGTGTCCGCGTGCGGGCCGTCCGGAACTCCGGGCCGCGCCGGGGCGGTGGGACCGCCGTGGGGGAGCGGGTCGGTGGGGTGCGGTGGTTGAGCACCCGGGCCCCGGGACCATTCGACGTGGTCGGCGTCCGTACGGGTTGGTCTGTTCGGCGCCTCGGCCCGTACGGGGGTGGCGGGACCGGAACGGGGGAGCGCCCCGGGGACGTGCGGCGGTGGGCCGCTGTGGCCGGGGGCGTCGGCGGGCGTCGGCGCGGCCCCGAACACCTTGAGGTCCTGGGGGCCACAGGCGGTACGGGGCGGC
>NZ_WWJY01000801.1 GCF_009865405.1 Streptomyces sp. SID3212
GGTCCACCCGGGTCACCGGGCGGCCCGGCGCGGCGGCACTGAAGGCGCCTGAAGCAGCGGAGGCACCGGAGGCAGCGCGAGAGTCACCGGCGGCGGACCCGACGGCCGCAGCCGCACCCCCCGCCCGCACCTCCGCCTCGTACTCCGCCACCAGCGCCTGCCCCTTCTCCAGCACGCCCTCCGGCAGCACGACCGTGCCCGAGGCCAGGGCTATCAGGTCGACCCGCGCCCCGATCTCCGCCGCGAACTCCGCCAGCCGCCCCTGGTCCGCCGCCGAGCGCATGTCGACCAGGGCCACGATCACGTACCAGGAGCGGGGATAGCGCTCGTGGAGGGCCCTGATGGTGTTCAGGACGGTGTTCCCGGTCGAGAACTCGTCGTCCACGAGCACCAGCGGACCGTCCCCGGCGAACGCCTCGGGGTCCTCCGGCAGCAGCAGGTGCGAGGTCGCGTGCGAATGCGACTCCTCGAAGCCGCCCGCCCGCGCGACGCCCGGCACCGGACGGCGGGTGGAGTGCAGATACGGCGCGTCCCGCACCCCGTCCGCGACCGCGTGACCGAGACCGGTCGCGGTCTCCGCGTACCCGAGGACCAGCGCGCGGGCGACGTCGGGGCCGAGGAGCGTACGGACCCGCTCGCCGAGGGCGACACCCGTGCCGTATACGAGTCCGGGGTGCTGCGGCACGTGCTTGCCGAGGACGTTCGAGACCAGGAGGTGCGCCCGTTTCGGGTTGCGCCGCAGGGCCAGACCGAGCAGATCCCGCAGGTTCTCGGCACCGGCGGGACCGTCCGCGGCACCGCCCGCGAGTTCGACTCCCAGCCGTTCGGCGACCCATGTACCCGACCACACCATTCCGGCGCCCGCTTCCTTCCCCGTCGGATTCCCTGTCGGATTCCCCGTCGGATTCTCTGTCGACTTTCCTGTCGACTCTTCTGTCGTTTCGTACCGCCCGCTCACTCCGCGAGGCCGGCGGTGAGCAGCTCCACGAAGCCGACGTCCTCACGCGCGACACCGAAGACCTCGGCGCGCTGGAGGGTGCGTTCGGCCCACGCGCGGTGGGGCTTCACCTCGTTCATCTTGTTCGTGTACGCCGACCGCAGCACACCGCCCCCGCCCCGCTCCGGCCGCAGGATGTCCTGCGCGTCCGAGAACTCCTCGTGACTGACGACCGACAGCGCGTGCACGGGCAGGACGTGCGAGGGGTGGATGCAGGTCTTGCCCTGGAGCCCGTTGGCCCGGTCCAGCTCGATCTCGCGCAGCAGCCCGTCCAGGTCGTGCTCGATCAGGGCCGTACGCAGTTCCTCGGCGCGCCCCTCCTGGAAGGGGCTCCGGCGCAGCTGGGGCTTGAACATGCGCTCCTGCGTCCTGAAGTACTCCCAGACGGGCCCGGTGACCGTGAAGCCCGTACCGTCCGCCCGTCCCAGGACGTTCACGACGTCCTCGATGATCCCGGCGACGATCCGTACGTCGTACGCGGTCATGTCGGGCGAACGCCGGAGGCCGTACGCAGAGCAGAAGTCGGTGACGCCCAGGCGCAGCGCGAGGACCCGCTCGCGGTACTTGTCGACGACGCCCGCGATGCCGGTGAGCGTCTCGGTCCTGGTCTCCAGGTGGAGCAGCTCCGGCGATTCGAGGACGGGCATGGCGAAGAGCCGGTGGCCGGTGCGTTCCTCGGTGTCGGTGATCGCTTCCAGGAAGGGGGTGCCGCGTTCGGCGGTGAACTTGGGGAGTACAAATCCGGACAGCAGCGCGGCGGCGGGTCCGATCCGCGCCACGAGGTCCGGAATCTGCTCCGGTTCGCGGACCCGGATGAAGAGGAGGGGCAGCGCGTCCCCGCGTGTGTCAAGATCGGCGAACTGCCGGACGAGGTTGTCCTCGCCGGCCTCGACCTCCGAGTCGTCGATGGAATCTTCCAGGCAGAGCACCATGGAGACCACTCCGGAGCGGTGCTGTTTGATCACGTCGTCGGCGAGGCGCGGGCGCGTCGCCGGGCTGTAGAGCGTCGCCCCGAGGGCGGCCGCCATGATGCGGGCCGGGGAGTCGGCGGTGAACTCGCACGGCTCCTGATGGAAGAGGCCCTCGCGGGCAGTGGGCGGGATATGCCCGAAATGACGCATGTTAATCCCCCGTACTGCCGGTGTGGCCGGTTGGACATGTGGCCGGTAATAGTACGTATGGACAGGTGTCAAGAGTTCCCCGTGTGCGTGAAATCCAGGTAACCCGTCCGCTTCACGCCTGTGTCCTGGACATGGAGGGCGGCCCCACGTTGTCCCTACTGCCCTGGGGAAGGCAGGATGACCCGCATGACGCACGCGATGCTGAAGGGCTCGAACGTCCCGCTCGACGCCACCGCCGTACGGGCCGTGCTGCGCTGGTCCCCGGGCACCGGAGTCCCCGATGTGGACGCCTCGGCCCTGCTGCTCGGGACGGACGGCCGGGTGCGTTCGGACGACGACTTCGTCTTCTACAACCAGCCCCGCCATCCGTCCGGGCTGGTCAGAAGGCTGTCCAAGAAGCAGGTCAGCGAGGGGCTGACCGATTCCGTCGAGGCGGACCTCGGCGCGCTCGACCGTACGGTGGACCAGGTGGTCCTCGCGGCGTCCTGCGACGACGAGGGGGAGGACGCGGGCACCTTCCGGCAGGTGCGTGACCTGCGGATCCTGCTGTACGACGCCCAGGTGGCCGACGGCGAGCCGCTGGCCGTGTTCGATGTGCAGCCGGAGACCGGCGACGAGACCGCCGTGATCTGCGGCGAGCTGTACCGGCGCGGGGACGGCTGGAAGTTCCGGGCGGTGGGGCAGGGCTATCTGAGCGGTCTGATCGGTCTGGCCACGGCGTTCGGCGTTTCTGTGGACGACACGGCCGATCCCGCCGACTCGGCCGCCGAGCCGGGCGCGCCCTCCCCCGACGACCAGGCCACCGCCGCCTGGCCGGGACCGGGGCCGGTGACGGCCGTACAGCCGCCCGCCCCTGCCGCGTACGTACCGCAGCCGCCGCTGCCGTCCCAGCCGCCCGCGTACGGCTACCCCCAGCCCGCCGCGGGCGACCCGTCCGGCTACGGCTATCCGCAGCCCGCCGCGGCGCCGCGGCCCGCGTACGGGTATCCGCAGCCCGCCGCGGCGGCCGCCCCCGCCCCCGACCCGAATTTCCGGCTGCCCCCGATGGGCCCCCAGTTCCTCGGCTCGTAGGAGCCGGGGGACACACCCCGGGGTGCGCCGGGGTCTCCGTACGGGGGCCACGCTCAGGTCTTCGTCTTGTAGCCGCGCCCCCATTGCAGCCCCCAGCCGTACAGCCGGTCCAGCTCCGCCTGGAAGCCGTAGACGAACTTCACCTCGCGCCGCACGATCAGCTCGCCCTTGACGGTCTCCAGTGAGAAGACCGCGCAGGAGCGGGCCTGCGGGGCGTGCTCGTCCAGTTCGATCTCGACGCGGGGGCCGTTGCTCGGGTAGAGCGTGATCGTGGCGTGCGTACGGTCGAAGGCCGGCGTCTGGTCGTAGATGTAGACGAAGACCAGGAGCCGCTTGATCTCCTCGCGGTGGTCGAGGTTGATGAAGATCGTCTCGCCCGAGGAACCGCCGAACCGGTCGTCACCGCTCAGTTTGATGTACGGCGCCGCGTTGAGGTCCCCGAAGAAGCCGCCGAGCGGCTGGACGACGCCCTTGCTGCCGTCGGCGAGTTCGTACATGCAGCCCAGGTCGAGGTCCACGTTGACGAACCCCTGGGTGTGCGCCTGCACCACCTCGGGCTGGAAGAGCCTCAAGGGGTGGCGCAGCAGCTGGCCGCTCTGCTTGGAACGGCCGCCGATGTCGGACGTACGCATCCGCCAGGAGAGGTTCACCCGCAGATTGCCCGCCGCCGCGCCCTGCTTGGAGAGCGAGACCGAGGGGCGGCGCTTGGTCAGTTCGATGGAGTTGGTGTGCGAACTCCCCGAATCGAACTGCGAAGCGCGTCCCCCCTGCCACAGGTTGTCCCAGAACGCCATGTCCCACCCCAAACATCGTCGTCGACTCACCGGCACCCCACCGAACAACGGGGCGACCGCGAGGCTTCCGCCTCCCGGCCGCCCCGTCCGGAGCGTTCCCTCGTTCACCGTCCTGTCACACCCGGCGGGCCCGGGCTCACCACGGGCTCACCGGAGCACGGTCCCGCGCAGGTCAGGTACCGATCAGGGACGGATCAGACACTGACCGCGGTTTTGTCCTCGTCCGGATCCTTGCGGCCCTCGTCACCGCCCGCGGCGGCCAGCGCCCTGTTACGGCGCACGGAGGACCAGAAGGAGGCGGCGATCAGAACAATCCCGACAAGTCCGGTGATCACTTCGTTGATCGAGTGCTGGATGGTGACCAGCAGGATCACGGAGAGCGCACCGATCGCGTAGTGCGCGCCGTGCTCCAGGTAGACGTAGTCGTCCAGGGTGCCCTGGCGGACCAGGTAGACGGTGAGCGACCGGACGTACATCGCGCCGATGCCGAGGCCGAGCGCCATCCAGAAGATCTGGTTGGTGATGGCGAAGGCGCCGATGACTCCGTCGAACGAGAAGGAGGCGTCGAGGACTTCGAGGTAGAGGAAGAGGAAGAACGCGGCCTTGCCGGCCAGGCCGATCGCCGAGATCTCCTTGCCCTCCGCGCGGGCCTTCTCCTCCTCTTCCTGCTCGTGCTCCTGCTGCTCCTCCAGGCGGTTCTCGAAGAACGAGGAGAGTCCGCCGACGACGAGGTACGTGATCAGGCCGGCGACCCCGGCGAGCAGGACGGTCGCCGCCTTGTCCTGGGTGCCGGTGCTGGTGTGCGCGTGGGTGGCGAAGGTCAGCGCGGTGCCGAGCAGGGCGATCAACGCGACGCAGACGGACAGCATGTCGACCTTGCCGAGCTTGGCCAGCGGGCGCTCCAGCCAGGCGAGCCACTTGATGTCCCGGTCCTCGAAGATGAAGTCGAGGAAGATCATCAACAGGAACATGCCACCGAAGGCGGCGATGCCCGGGTGCGCGTCGGTGACGAGGTCCTTGTACCGGTCGGGGTCGTCGAGCGCGAGCTGGACCGCGTCGATGGGACCGACCTTGGCGCTGATGGCGACAATGACGACGGGGAACACCAGCCGCATGCCGAACACCGCGATGAGGATGCCCACGGTGAGGAAGATCTTCTGCCAGAAGGCATTCATCTTCTTCAGGATCCCGGCATTGACGACCGCGTTGTCGAACGACAGGGAGATTTCGAGGATCGACAGGATCAGTACGATCCCGAACGCCTCCCACCCCCACTGCCAGGCCGCGAAGGCCAGGCCGACCGCCGTGATGGCGAACGACCAGCCAAAGGTTTTCAGGATCACTGGCTACCCCATCTAGTTTAACGAGGTTTTCCCCCGCGCAGAGCTCTGCTTTACGAAACGTTGACCCCGAAGTCTAGAGCGATGCCCCGCAGACCGGACGCGTACCCCTGTCCTACCGCCCGGAACTTCCATTCCCCGCCGTACCGGTAGAGCTCCCCGAAGATCATCGCGGTTTCGGTCGAGGCGTCCTCGCTCAGGTCGTACCGGGCGAGTTCCTGCCCGTCCGCCTGGTTGGCCACCCGGATGAAGGCATTGCTGACCTGACCGAAAGTCTGGCCGCGATTGTCGGCGTCATGGATCGACACCGGGAAAACGATCTTGTCGCAGTGGGCCGGCACCTTGGAGAGATCGACCAGCAGCGATTCGTCGTCGCCGTCGCCCTCACCGGTCAGGTTGTCGCCGGTGTGCTCGACGGAGCCGTCCGGGCTCGTCAGGTTGTTGTAGAAGATGAACCATTCGTCGCCCAGCACCCGGCCCGACTGGCAGAGAAGTGCGCTGGCGTCCAGGTCGAAGGGCGCTCCGGTGGTGGAGCGCGCGTCCCAGCCGAGACCGACCAGCACCTGGGTGAGGTCGGGTGCGGCCTTGGAGAGGGAGACATTGCCTCCCTTGGCGAGCGTGACGCCCATGATGGTGAGTCCTCCCCGAGGTGGTGTGATGCGGTACTGCCTGCCATGACGCGCCTGACGTCATGCCCGTTCCCGCCCTGTTCATGCCGTTCGGGCCCGTACCGTACCCGTGAACATCCGGACGCGCACCGTCCGGGGTCCCTTTCTGCCGGCGGCTCGCAGCCGGTCAGGACAGGTACGTCTTCTGCCATTGCACCGAGGTCATGTGCAAGGCGGCCTCGGCAAGCGCCAGAGCCGAGGCGGTCTTCAGCTTCTCAAGGCTGCTGTCGATCCACCCCTGAACGTTCGCGCAGCCCTGCTCGCGATACTCGACCGCCTGGATGAGGCATTCGAGCTTGTCCGCGTCGTGCGCACAGATGACTTCCAGGGAGTCGCCCGTCTCGTACTCCTCGACGATCCGCTGAGCCCCCGCTCGCACCGCCGGGTGCGCCGCCGACACCTGGTCCGCGGTCACCTTCTCGTTCGATGCCGCGTCAAGGTAGCGGCGGCCGATGTGGGGGATGTCGCTAACGCGCGTCTCCTGCGTGTCGTGCCAGAGACCGAGCAGCGCCGTCTTCGCCGGGTCGGCGCCTTCCATCATGGCGAGGACCGAACCGATGAGGCCGACACGGAAGGAGTGCTCGGCGATGGTCTCCGGGTCCTTGACCCCGGCGATCCACCACCCCGACCGCTTGGCCCGCTTCAGCATGCCCATCTCGAACAGGAATCCCGCGGTGCCCTTCGCCTGATCCGTGTCTTCCGGCATGTCGTGCGCCTCCCTTTTCACCTGCGGTGGTCGCGTAGAACGTAGTGCACCTCACTGAGTTCCCGCCTTGAACGCGGCGAGATCCGGCAGCCGTCGAGCAGTGTCCCGGTCCGCTCGCACAGCCGGACGGCCAGGTCGGGCGAGACGAGAGGCAGCCACCCGTGGGCCGTGACGAGCGCCCAGAGGGAGTGCGCGTACAGGTCGACGTAACCGGGTGCCTGATGAAGACCGTCGACCAACGAGCGCAGGAGTGACGGAGGCTCCCACCCGGCGAGTTCCCGGCTCCGCATGAAGCCGTCGTTCGCCTGCGGCAGGGACGAGACGCCCAGCCAGTACGCCCAGTAGTTGAGGTTCGCGGTCTCGGCGGTGTCGTCATCGGCCATCGAGCGTTCGATGAAGTCGAGCAGGGGCTGCGGGTCTCCGAGACGTGCGAGAGCGGTCGTGGTCGAACGGGCCTCGGCCCAGCGCGGCGTCCAGCCCCGGACCGCGAGGACGTCTCGGCGGGAGTGAAGGGCTCGGGCCCGCCATGCCGACGCCTCCGGACTGCGGTCGTACGAGGTGAGGTAGAGCGCCTGGCGGTGGAGCAGGGCACCGCCCTCCCCCGAGCCGCCGGCCGACTCGGCCGCTTCCCAGAGGTGGGTGAAAAAGGCGTCGCGCTCCTGCGAACCGAGGAGAGGAGCTTGGGCCGCAGGACCCCGGCGGGGCGGAACCGGACAGCTCGCCAGGGCGGGCGGGGTGGTGCCGTTCACAGCCCAAGCGATCATGTGGGCGGTGTCCCGGGTGTGCACCCAGCCGGCGAGGGGGTGCCCGCGCACAGGACCCGGGGAATCGAGAGCCGTACCGATGATCCGGTCGGCGTCCATCGCGGCGTCGAGCAGTCGAAGGACCGAGGCGGCCGCGCCCAGGGCGGCCAGCCGGCGCCGGAGGTCCGAGAGAGTGCCCGCCTTCACGTTGGCCAGCGGACGACGACCGGACTCCCATCCCTGCACCGTGGCGAGGTCCGCCGTCAACTCCTCCGCCAACTGAGCCTGGGTACGCGGGATGCTCTCGCGTGCGAGACGGAAGACGAACCCCGCGACTGCGCCCGTAGAGGCACGGCTCGCCGGTGACTTGGCGATCATGAGGCCCCCCGTGCGCTCACCCGTCCAACCCGTACTCACAGTCAGTCCTACTGAACTCACGGCAACTTTACGGTGGTTTCGACGGATCCGACCAGGCCTCCACGCCCCGTCCGTACGTACGTTCCAGTCCGACATCCACTCCGCTCCTGAGGAGACGCCATGACAACCGCCGTCGAACAGCCCGCCACCGCGCCGTGGGGCGTCGGCCGCCTCGCCCCGTACCCGACCACCGTCCAGCGCCCGCACGCCTCGGTCGCCGTCGACCCCGGCACGCAGCTCGGGGTGTTCCGCGACCTCTCCGGCCGGGTGGTCGAGATGGGCGCGCACGGCACCAGCAAGGGCACCGAGACCTCGACCACCACGAACTCGGACTCCAAGAACGACCAGGGGCAGGACCAGGACTCCGAGCAGGACTGACGACGTGACCGAGGAGAGGCCGGTCCTGGTGGCCACGGAGGCGGACGACCTGACCGCCGACATGGTGATCACCGAACTCAACCGGCGGAACGTGCCCGTGGTCAGATTCAACCCCGCGGACATCGGCGCCGATCTCACCGTCTCGGCCCGGTTCGGCACCGGCTCGGCCTCCATGTCCGGGCAGATGCGCACTCCGTCGAGAGCCGCCGACCTGACCCGCGTCCGGGCGGTGTACTGGCGCCGCCCCGAGTGGCCGGCCTTCTCTTATCTGGAACCGGACGACGCGCGGTTCGCGGCAGCACAGGTCCGCTTCGGACTCGGGGGCGTCCTCTACGGGATGGACTGTCCGCTCTGGGTCAACCACCCCCTGCGTATCGCTGCCGCCGACTACAAGCCCGCTCAGCTCGCACTCGCTCAGCGGCTCGGTCTCGGTGTCCCTCCTACCCTCGTCACCAATGACCCTGCCGAGGCTCGCGAGTTCATCACCGACCAGCGCGACGTGATCTTCAAGACCTTGCGCTGGACCCCGTACACCCGGGACGGCGTGCCGGTCACAGGATGGACCGATCCGGTGACGGCCGACGAGATCGACGAGAGTGTCCGTGTCACCCCGCACCTGTTCCAGTCCCGCGTCGACAAGGTCGCCGACCTCCGTGTGCTGATCGTCGGCCGACACACGTTCGCCGTACGGATCGAATCCGACCTGCTGGACTGGAGGAAGGACTACGGCGCTCTCACCTACACCGTCGAGCACCTCCCCGACAGGCTGACGAAGGGACTGCATCGTTACCTGGAGTTCCTCGGCCTGGTATCGGGGAGCTTCGACCTCGCCGTGGACCGGGCGGGAAAACACTGGTGGCTGGAGCTGAATCCGAACGGCCAGTGGGGATGGCTCGAAAGGGAGACCGGCCTCCCGCTGTCCTCCGCCTTCGCCGACCTGCTCACACAAGGAGAAACATGACCGACTCCGCGCGCGAGCGCCGCCGACTCGCCGCGCTGCTGGCGGAGAACGGCGTCCTCACGTCCCCTTCGCTGCGCGACGCCGTCGAAGCCGTGCCGCGCGAGCTGTTCCTTCATCCCGGCGTGTTCCTCGACGAGGGCACTGTCTGGCGGCCCGTCACGGCCGCCGTAACCGATCCGGCCGAGTGGCTCAAGATCGCGTACAGCTACGACACCCTCACCACACAGCTGGACGGACATCTGACCGCCGACCGGACCACCGGGCCCGTGGCGGGCGTACCCACCTCTTCGTCCACCACCCCAGCCACGGTGGTCAGCATGATCGAGAGCCTCGGCCTGGACGCGGGAAACCGCGTGCTGGAGATCGGCACCGGCACGGGATACTCCTCTGCTCTGATGTGCCACTGCCTCGGCGCGGACAACGTGACCACGGTCGAGGTCGATCCGGACGTGGCAGAACGCGCCGACACCGCGCTGGAGACGCTCGGATTCTCGGCCTGGACCGTCACGGGCGACGGACTCCTCGGGCACCCCCGCAACGCTCCGTACGACCGTGTGATCGCCACCTGTGCCGTTCGGCGCATCCCTCACACCTGGGTCCGGCAGACCAAGCCGGGGGGCGTCATCCTTGGCACGGTGGGCTCCTGGCCGTACGGGACCGGTCTGGCCCGGGTGACCGTGGGCAATGACGGCAGCGCCGAGGGCGGGATCATCGGCCGCTCCTCGTTCATGCAGGCGCGGTCCCAGGCCGTCGTGCCGGTGGCCGGCGACCTGTCCGCCCGGACCGCGTACGTGGACGACGAGCGGGAGACCAAGGTGTCCCCCACCATGCTGGACGATTGGATGCCCGCGTTCCTCACGCAGCTCGCCTCGCCCGGCGCACATCTCGTCCGCGCCGCACGGAGCGACGGAACCCGCCTGCTCTACCTCTTCGACCCCGATCTGGAGTCGTTCGCGGAGTTCTTCATTCAGGGCGACGGGTGGACGGTCCGACAAGGGGGCCCGGTGCTCCTCTGGGACAGGATCGAGGAGACGCTCGTCGCCTGGGAGGCGGCGGGACGTCCCGAGATCGACTCCGTCCGACTCCGCGTCACTCAGGCCTCGCATCGCTATTGGATCGAGGGAGAACCAGGTCTGGTCTGGGAGCACCGACTCGACTGATCCAGGTCAGGGAGGGGACGCCCCTTCACGGGGTGTCCTCTCCCTGACCTGCATGTTTTGCCAGCTCAGACGTTGACGCCGAAGTCCTGGGCGATGCCGCGCAGGCCCGAGGCGTAGCCCTGGCCGATGGCGCGGAACTTCCACTCCGCGCCGTTGCGGTACAGCTCGCCGAAGACCATCGCGGTCTCCGTCGAGGCGTCCTCGCTCAGGTCGTAGCGCGCCAGCTCGCTGTTGTCGGCCTGGTTCACGACGCGGATGAACGCGTTGCGGACCTGGCCGAAGGACTGCTGGCGGCTCTCGGCCTCGTAGATCGAGACAGGGAAGACGATCTTGTCGACGTCGGCGGGGACGGCGGCCAGGTTGACCTTGATCGCCTCGTCGTCGCCCTCGCCCTCGCCGGTGAGGTTGTCACCGGTGTGCTCGACGGAGCCGTCCGGGCTCTTGAGGTTGTTGAAGAAGACAAAATTGCCGTCGGTGGCGACCTTGCCCTCGGCGTTCGTCAGCAGCGCGCTGGCGTCGAGGTCGAAGTCACCGCCGGTGGTCGTACGGACGTCCCAGCCCAGACCCACGGTGACCGCGGTCAGGTTGGGCGCGGCCTTGGTCAGCGAGACGTTTCCGCCCTTGCTGAGGCTGACTCCCACGAGTCCTCCCTATGTGTTCTCGGGGCCGGGCAACCATGGTCGGCGACTGACGCCGCGGGCCGCGCGCCCCCTGGAGCGTTGGCATCGGATCAACGACTGGATCCTAGTGACCGGTTCCCGGCGGCTGTGCGATTTCCCGGGGTCCCGACCGATTCACCGGACGGATTCAGAGGGCGTCGAGTGCCTGGACGTACTGCCGGAGGTCCCTGGCGTCCGGCAGACCGTTGACGATCTTCCAGCGCACCACGCCCTCCTTGTCCATGATGAACGTCCCGCGCACCGCGCACCCCTTTTCCTCGTCGAAGACGCCGTACGCCCGTGAGACCTCGCCGTGCGGCCAGAAGTCCGACAGCAGCGGGAACTCCAGCCCCTCCTGGTCGGCGAAGACGCGCAGGGTGTGGACGGAGTCGTTCGAGACGGCGAGCAGGACAGTGTCGTCGGCGGTGAGCGCGGGCAGGCCGTCGCGCAGGGCCCGCATCTCGTCCGTGCAGACGCTGGTGAAGGCGAAGGGGTAGAAGACCAGCACCACGTTCACGGCATCGGCGTCAGCATCGGAGTCGCGCCCGTCCCCGCGCAGGTCGGAGAGCCGTATCGTCCGCCCGTGGTTGTCCCGCAGCTCGAAATCCGGGGCGGTGTCGCCCACCTCGATGGCCATGGCGTACAGCCTACGGACGCACGGGGCCCCCGCCGACCCGGGTCGGCGGGGGCCCTCAGGGCTGCCTCGAAGGCTGCTGACTGCTGCGGCTTGCGCGCTCGGATGCGGCGCTCGGAGTGTCAGCGCTTGGACTTCGCCGCCTTGGGCGTGACGAGCCTGCTGCCTGTCCAGTCCTTGCCGGCGCTCACGCTCCGGGTCTGGGACAGGCCCGCGGTCTGGCCGGCCTCGTTGATGTCGCTCGGCTCGACATAGCCATCACGGCCGGTCTTCGGCGTCATCAGCCAGACCGCACCGCCGTCCTCGATCAGACCGATGGCGTCCACCAGCGCGTCCGTAAGGTCGCCGTCCTCGTCACGGAACCAGAGCAGGACGGCATCCGCCACATCGTCGTAGTCCTCGTCGACGAGGTCCTGGCCGATGAGTGCCTCGATGGACTCGCGGAGCTCCTGCTCGACGTCGTCGTCGTAGCCGATCTCCTGGACCACCTGTCCGGGTTCGAACCCCAGCCTTGCGGCAAGGTTGGTCCGTTCCTCCGCGTGGTCCGCGGTCGCGCTCACGGATTGCCTCCTGATCATGTTTTGGGAAATGCGTCAGCCGCGCGCGTACGCGGGGCATTGGCCGTAGTCCACACGGGCGGGGCGGATCGCGCAAGTACCCGGAGGTCGAGACCGCCGAAACGGTGACGTTCCGGGCCCCTTCGTCGCATCTCCTGTCACTTCGACACCGCCTCCTGTGATGCCCGCCACACTTTTCGTCCTTCTTTGCAATGTTATGCCGGATCGGTACGCCATTCGGGTCCCCCTCGTCGAACAGAACACGGGGACGGGGCGGGCGTAAGCTTGCGGTTTGACGGGTTACCCCACAGTAGAGATGACGTTTCCGCCGCCGCGGTACACGATGGATCGACCCCGTGCAGCGGCACGCCCCGACCGACAAGCGAAGGAACAGCGTGGCTTCCGGATCCGATCGCAACCCGATCATCATTGGCGGCCTTCCCAGCCAGGTCCCGGACTATGACCCCGAAGAGACCCAGGAGTGGCTCGACTCGCTCGACGCCGCCGTCGACGAGCGCGGGCGTGAGCGCGCCCGTTACCTGATGCTCCGGCTGATCGAGCGGGCCCGCGAGAAGCGGGTGGCTGTGCCGGAGATGCGCAGCACGGACTACGTCAACACCATCGCCACCAAGGACGAGCCGTTCTTCCCCGGCAACGAGGAGATCGAGCGCAAGGTCCTCAACGCGACGCGCTGGAACGCGGCCGTGATGGTCTCGCGCGCCCAGCGCCCGGGGATCGGCGTCGGCGGCCACATCGCCACGTTCGCCTCCTCGGCCTCCCTCTACGACGTGGGCTTCAACCACTTCTTCCGGGGCAAGGACGACGGCGACGGCGGCGACCAGATCTTCTTCCAGGGCCACGCCTCCCCCGGCATCTACGCCCGCGC
>NZ_WWJY01000802.1 GCF_009865405.1 Streptomyces sp. SID3212
GGGGGCCGGGGGGATGGATCCGCGAGTTCGTACCAGGGTCCGTGCCGCGCCGCGTTCGTTCACCGTGGCGAACGTGCGTGCCAGGCAGCGCACGTCGGGCGATATTCGTCGGACAGGGGGTGGGAGCGGTGGCATCCTGGGCACGGGCTCGTCGGTGCGGCGGTGGTCAACTCGGCGAGCGGTACGGCGATTCGGCGCTACCGCCGATTCGGCGGTAGCGGAGAAGGGGCGGCGCGTTGCACACCGTAGAAGTGGAATGGGTCAGTGCTCTCGACCGGCTGCCCAAGGACAGTGACTGTGTGATGGGGGCGATCACCGGGCGCTATCCCGGCGATCCCGAAGGGGAGGACGCCGACTCACGGGCGGGCGAGGAGTACTGGCTGGTCCTGCCCACCTACTTCCACTCCAGTCACGTCGATGAGCGGACCGGAACGCTGTTCCGCGACTGCTTCGTGGACTCGGACAGGGTGGTGCGCCTGCCGTACGGTGGCTCGACGCCCGAGCAGGTCACTCACTGGGCCGAACTGCCGGTCCTCCCGGGCACCTCGGAGCGCCAGATCCTGGGCGCCGGCGCACGGCCCGCCCTCCGCGCGGCTCTGCCGCAAGCGCCCGGCCTCACGCGCGACGAGCCGGACGCGCGCTAGGGCGCGTCCGGACATCCCCCAGGGCATGTCCGCGAAGTGGGGACGCCGCGAGCCGGACACCACTTCGCGAACACGCCCTGGACGGGCCCTAGACGAGGCGGACCGGCTTCTCCGCTCGTACGCCCACCGCTGTCAGCCAGGAGCGGAGCGGCCCCGCGTCGCCGTCCTCGACCAGGCTGAGCACAGGACCCGCCAGATCCACCCGGCGTTCGCCGTCGATCAGGAGGGCCGGGCCGTCGAGCCAGTCCAGGCCGGGCGCGGCGCCCGCCGTGTCGACGGCGGAGCAGCAGACCATCGCGGTGACGTGGTCGGCGAGCAGTTCGCGGCCCGTACGGGGCGGCTGGAGCGGGAACAGCGGCAACGGGTCCGTCCCCCACGGCACCAGCACCTCGCCCACCGACTCCGCGGGCACCGGCGGCGTCGCGGCCTCCTCCCGGGCCACCTCCGCGCTGATCCCGGCGGCGAGGGCGTCACCCCGGGGGGAACGACCAGGCTCACCGTCGCCGTCGGAGCCGCCCTCGGAGTCACCGTCGGAGCCGCCCTCGGAGTCGCCGTCGAAGTCGCCGTCGGAGTCACCGGCGTCGTGTTCGTGCGGGTCCGAGGACATGCGGGCGTCGGCGGAGAGGGCGTCCGCCTCCGGGCGCGGGAGCCCGGCCTCGTCCTCGGCCGAGGGACCCGCACGATCCGCGCGCTCCGTACCGACCTCCGTACCGACGCCTGCGCCTGAATCCGCCGGGCCCTCGCCCCCCACCTCCGACAGGTGATCCATCACGCGGTCCAGCGTCGGCCCCGGCTGACCCGGCGAACGCCGTACCCCCATCCCGTCCAGCACCCGGTGCAGCCGCGCCGCCTCCGCGCGCCACTTGCGGTCGACGACCTCCTCCGGATACTGCTGCCAGTCCACCGGCGACCAGTCGGGACCCGCCTCCGCCGGCCCGCCGTGGAAGAGGCGGGCGGCGAGCAGGGACGTGGCCTCGTCCACCAGACCGGGCTCTTCGAGCAGGTCGCAGGCCGGACGTTCGCCGAGCCGGGACGTGAAGCCCTCGGCGAGGCGGTCGCGGCGGGACAGCTCCGTCAGGGCCGAGACCACGCCCGCGTCCAGCCGCGAGGGCCACCGGCCCATGCGCCACGCGGGCAGCGCGACCCGGGTCAGCAGCCGGTCCCAGCCGGCGTAGGCGAGGCCGACCTGTTCCTGGGCCTGGATCCGCAGCCCGTAGTCGACGCCCTGCGCCCGCTCGGACGCCGCCGCCGCGACACCCCGCTCCATCAGCGCGGCATGCTCACCGCAGGCGCGCAGCAGCAGCTGGGCCACGAGGCCGACCAGAATGAGCGGCACGCGCCGTACCGCACTCCGACCTGGGCGGGTCGCCACGGCCACCGCCGCGTCCAGCCCCCGTACGAACCGGCGGGCGGCGGCTATGTCCGGATGCGCCGACGGCCCCGTACCCGCGACCACGGGAGCCAGCACCGCCCGCAGCTCCGCGACGCGCATCCACCACAGGAAGGGCGATCCGATGACCAGGACGGGCGCGGCGGGGACGCGGCGCCGGCGGGCGCCGCCGGAGAGGAGGCGGGCGTGCGCCGGATGCGTACGGTCCTCCAGCCAGCTGTCGCAGTCCGGGGTGAGCGCTATGGCGGAGGGCATGGGGACGTCGAGCCGGTCGGCGAGGTCCCGGACCAGCCGGTAGAGGTCGGGCGCGGCACGCTCCGTGACCGGGACGGTGGGGCTGAGGGCCGGCCTGGCGTGGGCGATCACCACCCCCACGGCGACCGCGAGCACCAGCACGACGACCGCGAACGCCGTCACGGCCCAGCGGGCCGTGTCCCACCCCCCGCCGAGCAGATGACCCGACGCACCGGCGGCGAGCAGCACGACGGCGACAGCCGCGGGCAGCACCGCGATCCCCAGCGCTCTGCCGCGGACGCGCAGCACGGCGAGGGCCCGGGAACGGGCGCCCCGCACGCCGATCTCCTCACCGACAACCGAACCTGACATGGCCGGACCTCACCCCCTCCGCCCCGCGCTGGTAGTGCTCACTCCCCCACTGTGGCACCCGCCACTGACATCGCAATGCCGGTGGGCCAAGTGCCGGAATGCTTGCGCCGCACCCTAGTTGGCGCTGTGCCGACCGTCATCCGGATGGCCTACTCGTCACTCGATGGAATGGCTTTGGTCAGAGCTGCTGACACGGCTGGATAGCAGCGTTTTCGCGGAGCGCGGTGGAGCTGCGGCGCGCGGAAACCACGGAGTACGGGCGCGGGGCACGGGCGCGGGGTACGGCAACGGGCGGCCCGGTGACCGAGCCGCCCGTACTACTGCTGCTTGCCGACTACCTCCGGCCGCTGAGGCCTACGCCTCCGCCGCCGCCCGAGCGATGTCCGTACGGTGCTGCCCGCCGTCCAGGCGGATGCGGCCCAGTGCCTCGTACGCGCGCTCCCGCGCCTGCGCCAGGTCCTTGCCCGTCGCCGTCACGGAGAGCACCCGGCCGCCCGCCGTCACCACGGTGCCGTTGTCGTCCAGGCGGGTCCCGGCGTGCAGTACGTACGCCTCGGGCGCGTCCTGCTCCGCGATCTCGTCCAGGCCGCCGATGGGGTCGCCGGTGCGCGGGGTGTCCGGGTAGTTGTGCGAGGCGACCACCACGGTCACGGCCGCGTCGTCGCGCCAGGTCAGCGACGGCAGGTCGGCGAGCGTGCCCTCCGCCGCCCCGAGCAGGACCGCCGCCAGCGGGGTCTTGAGCCTGGCGAGGACCACCTGTGTCTCGGGGTCGCCGAAGCGGGCGTTGAACTCGATCACCCGTACCCCGCGGCTGGTGATCGCGAGACCCGCGTACAGGAGCCCCGAGAACGGCGTTCCGCGGCGGCGCAGTTCGTCCACGGTCGGCTGGAGAACCGTCTCGAGGACTTCGCCGACCAGCTTGGGGTCCGCCCACGGGAGCGGTGAATACGCGCCCATGCCACCGGTGTTGGGGCCCTCGTCGCCGTCCAGGGCGCGCTTGAAGTCCTGCGCGGGCTGGAGGGGGAGGACGGTGACGCCGTCGGTGACGGCGAAGAGGGAGACCTCGGGGCCGTCGAGGAACTCCTCGATGACCACCCGGTCGCAGGCGAGCGCGTGCGCGCGGGCGACGGCGAGGTCGTCGGTGACGACCACACCCTTGCCGGCGGCGAGACCGTCGTCCTTGACGACGTACGGGGCTCCGAACGCGTCGAGCGCGTCGTCGATCTGTTCGGGGGTGGTGCAGACGTAGCTACGGGAGGTCGGGACGTTCGCCGCGGCCATCACGTCCTTGGCGAAGGCCTTGGAGCCCTCCAGCTCGGCCGCTTCCTTGGACGGGCCGAAGCAGGGAATGCCCGCGTCCCGTACGGCGTCGGCCACCCCGGCGACCAGGGGCGCCTCGGGTCCGACGACCACGAGCCCAGCTTCCAGTTCGGTGGCGAGGCGGGCGACGGCCGCGCCGTCCATGGCGTCGACCGGGTGCAGCTCGGCCACGTCGGCGATACCGGCGTTGCCGGGCGCGCAGTGGAGCGAGGTGACCTGGGGGTCGAGGGAGAGAGAGCGGCACAGGGCGTGTTCGCGGGCACCGCCGCCGATGACAAGGACCTTCACGGGGGCAGCCTAGCCGGGTGGGGGTGGGGGGTGGGGTGCGGGC
>NZ_WWJY01000009.1 GCF_009865405.1 Streptomyces sp. SID3212
GGCGGCGGGTACGCGCCGGACCCCTCGGCGGACTGGCACCTGCTGGCCGGTGACGAGAGCGCCCTGCCTGCGATCGCGGCGGCCCTGGAGCGGGCCCCGGCGGGCGCGACCGTGCACGCCTTCGTGGAGATCTCGGGTCCCGGGGAGGAGCAGAAGATCGCGACGCCGGACGGGTTCGAGATCCGCTGGCTGCACCGCGGGGACCGGCCGGTGGGCGAGGCGCTGGTGGCCGCCGTACGGGCGTTGGACTTCCCGGCGGGCGACGTGCAGGCCTTCGTCCACGGCGAGGCGGGCTTCGTGAAGGAGCTGCGCCGCCATCTGCGGCTGGAGCGGGAGATCCCGCGCGAGCGGCTGTCCATCTCCGGGTACTGGCGGCTCGGCCAGAGCGACGAGGCGTGGCGCGCGGCCAAGCGGGAGTGGAACGAGCAGGTGGAGCGGGAGCAGGAAAGCGCGTCCTGAGCCGGCCTGGCGCCGCACGCCGTCAACTCGGCGCCGCGAGCCGCCTCCGCCTCCGCGTCACGCGGGAAAAGAAATTCGACGAAAGTGGCCCCCTGACCAATCCGCCCGGGCCACCGTTCCGAACCCTCGTCGAACCCCCCGCCCGGGACGCATCGTGGAGGACGCCGCGTGAAGGAAGCAGTACACATCGGCGGCCCCGCTTCGGCGGGGCCCGACCTTCAGGAGTTGCTGGGGCAGGTCGCCCGGGGCGACCAGGAGGCGTTCTCCCGCGTGTACGACCAGGTCTGCGGGCCCGTCCTGGGCCTCGTGCGCTCCGTCCTGCGCGATCCGGCCCAGTCGGAGGAGGTCGCCCAGGAGGTGCTGCTGGAGGTCTGGCGTACCGCCCCGCGCTTCCGCCCCGCCCGGGGCTCCGCCATGACCTGGGTCATGACCCTCGCCCACCGCAGGGCGGTGGACCGGGTGCGCTCGGCCCAGGCGTCCAGCGACCGCGAGCACCGGGCCGCGCTGCTGGACAGGACCCCGGCCTACGACGAAGTGGTCGAGCAGGTCGAGGCCGGCCTCGAACGTGAACAGGTGCGCCGCTGTCTGCGTACTCTCACCGAACTCCAGCGCCAGTCCGTGACGCTGGCGTACTACCAGGGGCTCGCCTACCGCGAGGTGGCCGAACTGCTGTCCGTACCGCTGGGCACGGTCAAGACCCGGCTGCGCGACGGACTGATCCGCCTGCGCGACTGCTTGGGGGTGAGCGCATGACCACCGCGGATCTGCACACGCTGACCGGCGCCTACGCGCTGCACGCGCTGGCCGGCGACGAGGAGGCCGCCTTCGAACGGCATCTGGAGGTCTGCCCCGCGTGTGCCCAGGAGGTACGTGAACTGGCCGCCACGGCCGCCCGGTTGGGCCGGGCCGTGACGGTGGTCCCGCCCCCGGCGCTCAAGGAGCAGGTGCTGCGCCGGATCGCCACCGAACGCCAGGACCCGCCCAAGGTCGCCCCCCACCCCCGGGGCGGCGGGGGCGGCGGCGCCGCCCGGGGGCGCGCGCTGTCCCGTTTCGTCCTGGCCGCGTGCCTGGCCGCCGCCGTCGGGTTCGGCGGGATCGCGGTGTGGCAGCACCAGGAGGCGCGGGACGCCCGGCAGCGGGCCGAGGCGTCCGACAACCGGGCCCAGCAGCGGTCCGAGGCACTGGCCGCCATACTCGCCGCGCCCGACGCCAGGATCAGCACGGGAAAGCTGACGGACGGCGCGACCGGCACCGTCGTGGTCTCCCGCGACCAGGACCGGGCCGCGTTCATCGCGTCGGGGCTGCCGAGGACGCCCGCCGGGAAGGTCTACCAGCTCTGGTACGACGACGGCGGAAAGATGCGCGCCGCGGGTCTGTTGCACCCGTCGGCGGGCTCCGATGCGGTACTGATGGCGGGGTCCGTCGGTTCGGCCTCCGGGATGGGGATCACGGTGGAACCGGCCGGCGGATCGGTGGCACCCACCACCGACCCCCTGGCCGTGATGGCCTTCCCGAGCGCGTAAGGACGCACGTCCATGAGTGTTGCGGTGGTGCTCTTCACCTCCGACCTGCGGGTGCACGACCAGCCGGTGCTCCGCGCCGCCCTGCGCGGCGCGGACCAGGTGGTGCCCTTGTTCGTACGGGACGAGGGGGTACGGGCGGCGGGCTTCGACGCGCCCAACCGGCTGGCCTTCCTCGCCGACTGCCTGGGCTCGCTGGACGCCGCCCTGCGTCAACGCGGCGGCCGGCTGGTCGTCCGTACGGGGGACGCCGTCGACCAGGTCTGCCGGGTGGTCCAGGAGACCGGTGCCCGGCGGGTCCATGTCGCGGCGGGGGTGAGCCGGTACGCGACGGCCCGCGAGGAGCGGTTGCGTACGGCACTACGGGGCATCGGCTGCGCGCTGGACGTGCAGGAGGCCGTCATCACGGCCCTGCCGCCCGGCCAGATCACCCCGGCGGGCGGTGACGCCTTCGCCGTCTTCACCCCGTACTTCCGCCGCTGGTCGGAGACGCGGCTGCGCGAGGTGCTCGCCGCGCCCAGGACCGTACGGGTCCCGGACCTCGCGAGCGATCCGCTGCCGCGGCGCGCGGACGCCGGCCGGGTCTCCCCCGGCCTCCCCGAGGGCGGCGAGACCGTGGCGCGCAAGCGGCTCACGACGTGGCTGGCCGACGGGATCGAGTCGTACGAGGACCGTCACGACGACCTGCCGGGCGACGCCACCTCCCGGCTCTCGCCCTACCTGCACTTCGGCTGCCTCTCCCCGGTGGAGGGCGTCCACCGGGCACGGGAGAAGCAGGGCGCGGGCGCCGAGGCGTTCGTACGGCAGCTGGCCTGGCGGGACTTCCACCACCAGGTGCTCGCCGCCCGCCCCGAGGTGTCGTGGTCCGACTACCGCCCGCGCGGCGACCGCTGGCGTTCGGACCGGGACGAGATCGCCGCCTGGCGGGAGGGCCGCACGGGCTACCCGGTCGTGGACGCGGCGATGCGCCAACTGACGCACGAGGGCTGGATGCACAACCGGGGACGCCTGCTGGTGGCGAGCTTCCTGACCAAGACCCTTTACGTGGACTGGCGCGTCGGCGCCCGCCACTTCCTGGACCTGCTGGTGGACGGCGACCTGGCGAACAACCAGCTCAACTGGCAGTGGGCGGCGGGCACGGGAACGGACACCCGGCCGGGCCGCGTCCTCAACCCCCTCACCCAGGCGGCCCGGTTCGACCCCCGGGGCGACTACGTCCGCCGCTGGATCCCCGAGTTGGCGGACGTGCCGGGCAACGCGGTCCACCGCCCCTGGCTCCTCCCACCCCCGGACCGCGCGCAACTCACCTACCCGGCCCCGATCGTGGACCTCGCGGAGGGCCGCGACCGCTTCGCCCGCTCACGGGGGTAGCGGGCGGAGGCACGGGGCGCCCGGCCCTGCTGGGCGCCCCGTGCCGTACGTCAGGCCCGTGCCGCGTCAGCCCCGCCCCGCGCCCCCGCGTGGGGGCCGGGGGAAGAAGCCGCTGGTTCTGGCGCGGTACTCGGCGTAGCCGGGGCGGTCGGCCATGTGGCGTTCCAGGAGGCGTTTTCCGCTGCCGTTGATCAGGAGGTAGCTCATCACCAGCGGGCCGGCCACGGTCGCCGCGGCCACCGCCGGGTTGTCGCAGACGAAGAGGAACAGGCCCCACCAGACGCAGAAGTCGCCGAAGTAGTTGGGGTGACGGGTCCAGCTCCACAGGCCGCGGTCCATGAGGCGGCCCCGGTGGGCGGGGTCGGACTTGAAGCGGGCCAGCTGGTGGTCACCCACCGCCTCGAAGAACAGGCCGGTCAGCCAGAGGACGGCTCCCGCGTACGCGACCGGGCCGACCGGGCCCCGTACGTACTGCGCGGCCTGCACCGGCAGCGAGACCAGCACGACCAGGGCGCCCTGGAGGAGGTAGACCATGCGCAGGGCGTAGAGGTTCCGGGGGCCGGGGGCCTTGGCGAGCATCTTCTCGTACCGCTCGTCCTCCCCGTGGCCCCGGCCGCGCGCCGCGATGTGGCCCGCCAGCCTCACCCCCCAGACGACGGTCAGTACGGTCACGGCCAGCCGCCGCGCGTCGTCCCCCTCCCCCGCCGACGCGGCGTACGAGACGAGCGCGACGGCGGCGAAGGCGAGACCCCAGGCGACGTCGACGATCCTGTGCAGGCCCTTGACCACGGCGAGGGCGAAGGTCAGCAGCATGACGGCGAGGGCGGCGGCAGCCGCGTACCCGACGCCTTGGCCGAACTCCCCCCACGGGTAACCGTCGTTCATCGGGTGTCCCCCTCCCCCGGCCTGGTCAGCACCATCTGCTGCACATCCAGGTACCCGGAGCGGAAGCCCGCCTCGGAGTAGGCCAGGTAGAACGTCCACATCCGCCGGAACGTCTCGTCGAAGCCCAACGCCTCCACCCGCGCGGCCTGTTCGGTGAAGCGTTCGCGCCAGAGCCGGAGCGTCTGCTCGTAGTGCGGTCCGAAGCCGTCCCGGTCGGTGACCCGCAGGGCGGTGTGTTCGGCGGTGATCGACTCGATCGCCTCGACCGACGGCAGGAAACCGCCGGGGAAGATGTACTTCTGGATCCAGGTGAAGGTGTCCCGGGTCGCGAGCATGCGGTCGTGCGGCATGGTGATCGCCTGGAGGGCGATCCGCCCGCCGGGCGCCAGCAGCCGGTCCAGCGTCCGGAAGTACTCGGGCCAGAACTCGGCGCCGACCGCCTCGATCATCTCCACGCTGACCACGGCGTCGAACGTGCCCATCACCCGCCGGTAGTCCCGCAGGAGGACGGTGACGTTCTCCTCGTACCCCGCCGCCCTGATCCGCGCCTGGGCCAGGTCCCGCTGCTCCTCCGAGAGGGTCACGGTGATCACACGCGCGCCGCGCCCGGCCGCCCGGATCGCCAACTCGCCCCAGCCGGTGCCGATTTCCAGCAGCTGCGTGCCCAGTCCGACGCCGGCCCGGTCCAGCAGCCGGTCGATCTTGCGGCGCTGCGCGGCCGCCAGGAGGGACCGGTCGGCGGGGAAGCTGCGGAAGAGGCCGGAGGAGTACGACAGGGTCTCGTCCAGGAACAGCGCGAAGAGGTCGTTCGACAGGTCGTAGTGGCGGCTGATGTTGTCGCGTGAGCCCTCGGGGGTGTTGCGCTGGGCGGTCGGCTGCTTCGACGCCCAGACGGAGCGCAGCCGTTGGAGCGGGGCGGGGATCAAGTACGCGGCACGCTCGGCCAGTACGGTGAGCGCGCCGACCAGGTCCGGTGCCTCCCACTCCCCGGCCATGTACGACTCGCCGAAGCCGATCAGCCCGTCGGCGCCGATCCGGCGGAAGAACGCCGCCGGGTCCCGTACCTCCACCAGCGGACCGCCCAGACCGAGCGTCTCCGTGGCGCCGAGCCGTACCCGCAGGGGCAGTTGGCCGAGGGCGCGGCGGAGGATCCGCTCCGCGACGGCGGTACGGATCCGCGAGGTACGGGGGGCACGGGCCACGTCGGGCCAGCGGTGCTCGTCCACGGCGTGTGGCGTCCGGTCCGGCGAGGCGGTGGCCGGGGCCGACGCTGACGACGAAGACGACGCTGACGAAGATGACGAGGTCATTGAGGACAGACTCACTTCACGCCCTCCTGGGCACGGTGATGGGGACGGGGACGCACGGGCAGCCCGCGCAGGTACAGCCGGATGCCGTGCAGACGGATCGCGGCGGAGACGACGGCGGTCGACCACGGGTGGCGCACCGCGAGGCGCAGCAGGGCCGGGACGGTGGCGGGGCGGCGCTCGCCCTGCACGGTCGCGGTGAACGGCGATCCGCCGGAACGGTTCAGACGGACCGTCAGGCTGAGCCGTTCGTCCGGTTCCGGCAGCCGCATGGAGTAGCCGCCGTCGACGGGGAAGAACGGCGAGACGTACAGCTCCTTGGCGACCTCGGCGCGCCCTCCGGCGTCCGGGCGCAGCAGGTAGCAGTGGCGTTCGCCGTACGTGTTGTGCACCTCGGCCACCACACACAGCGGTTCGCCGCCGGGGCCGTGGCACCAGTAGAGGCTCAGCGGGTTGAAGACGTACCCGAGGACCCGGGCGTGGGCGAGCATCGTCACGCGCCCGCCGGCCAGTTCGACCCCCTGGGCGGCGAGGAACGCCTCCAGGCCGGCGCGGATCGTCGGGCGGGTGCCGCCGAAGTGGTCGCGGCTGTCGAAGCGGGCGAGCGGGCGCAGCAGCCGTGGCAGGCGCGGCGGGTGGTCCGGGTCGATCAGCCACATGTACGTCCGGTGGCGCAGCGCGTAGCGGCGGGGCGCGGTCCTGACGTGGCTGATCCGGCAGGTGTAGAGCGCGGGCAGGGCGACGGGCGGGGCACCGGGCTCGCCGCCGGGTGCCGGGGCGCCGCTCACCACGTCACTCCCAGGGCGGCGGCGGCCAAGACCCCGGAGCGGCAGCCGTCCTCGTGGAATCCCCAGCCGTGGTACGCCCCGGCGAACGCGGTGACCGGGCCGCTCAGCGCGGGGAGCCTGCCCTGCGCGGTCACCGACTCCGGTGTGTAGACGGGGTGTTCGTACACCATGCGGGCGATCACCCGCTCCTGGTCGACGTGGTCGGCGCCGTTCAGGGTGACGACGTACGTCTCGGGTGCGTCGAGGCGCTGGAGGCGGCTCATGTCGTAGCTGACCCGTACGGCTCCGGAGTCCGCGTCGCAGGACGGCATCAGGTAGTTCCAGGAGGCACGGGCACCCCGGGCGCGTGGCAACACGCTGGTGTCGGTGTGCAGTTGGGTGGGGTTGCGGGAGTACCGGAACGCGCCGAGGACCTGGCGCTCGTCGCCGGTGGCGTCGGCCAGGAGTCGCAGTGCCTGGTCGGGGTGGACGGCGACGACGACGGAGTCGTACCGCCGCACGTCCCCGTCCTCGGCGGTGATCTCGACCCCGTCCGCGAGGCGCCGTACGGCCCGTACCGGAGTGGTGGTGCGGGCTGCGGCGAGCTGCTTGGCCAGCCGGTCGACGTACACCCGCGAACCACCGCTCACGGTGCGCCACTTGGGCGAGCCGCCGACCGACAGCAGACCGTGGTGCGCCAGGAAGCGGAACAGGTAGCGGGCGGGGTAGCGCATCGCCGTCCGCGCGTCGCAGGACCAGACGCAGGAGACGAGCGGGGTCACGAAGTGCGAGACGAAGTACGGCGAGAAGCGCCCCTCGGCGAGGAACTCCCCCAGGGTCGCGGTGGCTTCGGCGCCCACCGGCGCGTCCAGCAGCCGGCGGGCCCGCCGGTGGAAGACCGGGACCTCGCCGAGCAGGCGCAGATAGCGGGGGCTGAGGGCGTTGCGCGGCTGGGCGAACATCCCGGCGGGGCCGCGGGCGCCCGCGTATTCGAGGCCGCACCCGTCGCACCGTACGGACATGCTCATCTCCGACTCCTGCGTGCTCACGCCCAGTTCGACGAAGAGCCGCAGGAGGTAGGGGTAGGTCCGCTCGTTGTGCACGATGAAGCCGGAGTCGACGTGGTGCACCCGGCCGTCGGCGGACGGGACGTCGTGGGTGTGGGCGTGGCCGCCGAGCCGCTCGTCCGCCTCGTACACCACCACGTCGTGCGCGCGCCGCAGGACGTACGCGGCCGTCAGCCCCGCGATCCCGCCGCCGATCACCGCCGTACGCCGGCGCTGGTCACCGCTCATGTCGCTCCTTGCCTCGGGGGTCGTGCTGGATGCTCGGGCGTGTCCGCGGGCACAGCCCCTCACTGAGCATTCGAGGCGGAGGGGGCGGGGGATTGGTGGGGGACGGGATCTTTCTTGCCGTCCCCCCGACTTTTAATTCTTTGGAGTGACGGACCAATCCACCTTGCTTCCCGTGCCGAATAGCCGCCGTGAGCAAAGATCGGAAAGTCCTCTTCGGCCGGGGTGGCCGCCCCGGCCGGCCGGCGCGTCTGCTGCGGTACGCGGCGGCCGCGTCGAGCGGGCTGGTCGCGGGGCTCGCCGCGCTGTGTGTGGCGGAGCTGGTGTCGGTGGCGGTACGCCCCGAGGCGAGCCCGGTCACGGCGGTCGGCGGGGCCTTCATCGACCGCACCCCGCCGTGGCTCAAGGAGTTCGCGGTACGGAACTTCGGGACCGACGACAAGCTCGTGCTCCAGCTCGGCATCCTGGCCGTGCTGGGGCTCTTCGCCCTGGCGGCCGGGGTGTTCGCGGCGGGCCGCCGGGGGGCCGGTTCCGCGGTGGTGCTGGTGTTCGGCGTGGTCGGGGCCTGGGCGGCGGTGGAGCGTCCTGACGGGCATCTGCCGGACGCCTGGCCGTCGGTGGTGGGGGCGGTGGTGGCGGCCGGGGTCTTGTACCTGCTGGCCGGCACGCTGGCCCCGCGACCCGCGCCGGGGGCGCGCAGGGTACCGGCAGCAGCGGGGGACGGCGAGCCGGCC
>NZ_WWJY01000079.1 GCF_009865405.1 Streptomyces sp. SID3212
CGGCTGCCGCGCTGCCCCGGTACGTCGGGGCGCGCCGGGGCCGTGTCGGTGTCCGGTTCGGAGCCCTTCTGCCGGGCGCCGCCCCGCCGTGGACCGCCGGTCCCCGGCCGGCCCTCCCGTGGTGCGCCCGCCGCCGGTGTGCCCGCCGCTGAGCCGCGCCTTCCGGAAGACCTCCCCGGGGACGGCGACACCGGGGGTGACTGCCCTCCGGAGTGGTCCAGTCGCAATTCGTAATTACCGGTTCGCGGGTTGAGGACCCACTGGTCGGCGGGGTCGATTTCGTCCGCCTGTCCTCGGTTCTGCGCATCCACGGTTGCTTGAATCCTCCGTCGGTGCCACGCGAGGCGCCTCCCCCCGAAGGCGCTCGGTCATTCGATCCAGCAGTGCGCGACCTGACGGCCGGACGCACCGGATCGCGTCACACTATCCGCCCCGTTCGGCGTCCAGTGACGCCAGTGACACATTGCACGCTCCTTATAAGCGGGCAATACGCCTATTCCTCATCGAGTTCTCACCGGGCGCCCTTCACTTTGGCGCCGGCTTTACCCGCACATCCCCACCGCGGCATTCGTGCCCGAGAACGTCGGGCTCTCGTCCGGGCTCTCCGTGGGGCGTTCGGAGGGCGTCGCCGTTGACGACTCTCCGTCGCTGTCCGCGACCACCCCGGTGTCCCCGTCGTCCTTCGCCTCGACGGAGATCGGGGAATCCTCGCGCAGCGCCTTGAAGAGCTTGTCGGCCTCGGGCTGCACCAGTTCGTCCCGGTTGCGGTTGCCTGAGTACGGTTGGCGCGGAGCGGTGAGGAACTGCACCTTTTCCGTCGGTACGTCCCGCATGGAACGCGCCAAGTCGTACAGGTCCTTGAGGCTGTTCAGCCCGGGGTCCGTGGTGACGGACTTCGTCGCCGCGTCCAGCACCGGGTAGAGCCGCGTCGGGTTGAGCAGGACGCCGTTGCTCTGCACCTTCTTGAACAACGCGCCCAGGAACCGCTGCTGCCGGTCCATGCGCTGGGTGTCGCTGCCGTCGCCGATGCCGTGGCGGCTGCGCACGAATCCGAGGGCCTGCTCGCCGTTGAGCTTCTGGCGGCCCTCGGGAAGCTTGAGATGGGCGTCCACGTCGTCGACGGGCTCCGCGAGGCAGACCTCGACGCCGTCCACCGCGTTCACCATGTCCTTGAAGCCACTGAAGTCGATCACCATGTGGTGGTCGATCCTGATGCCGGTGAGCTTCTCGACGGTACGGATGGTGCAGGCGGCGCCGCCCAGCTCGAACGCCGAGTTGAACTGCGCGAACTGCGCCCGGCTGCGGGAGCCGTCCGCCTCGCGGCAGCTGGGGATGTCCGCCATCAGGTCACGCGGTACGGAGACGGCGGTCGCGCTCTCCCGGTTCGCGGCCAGGTGCAGCAGGATCACCGTGTCGGACCGCTGCGAACCCCCGTCGTCCCGGCCGTACTTGTCGTTGTCGCCGGCCCGGCTGTCGGAGCCGATCATCAGGATGTTCGTCGCGTCGGTGGCGACGGGGACGGGACGTTCCTTCTCGTACGTACGCAACTCGGTGGCGGCGGTGGTGTCCGTGGTGATGTTGCCGTCGAGCTTCCGGTAGAACCACCAGCCGGCCGCGGAGACGCCGAGCAGGACGACCGAGGTGCCGATGGCGGTCCACCGCAGCCAGTGCCGCCGGGGGCGGGGGTGGCCGGGCTCGGTCGCGGCATCGTTGTCGGCGGGGGCGGCGGCCTGGGGGGCCGTACCACTGTCCGTACCGCCGTCAGTGGCGTCGTCGGTGACGTTGTCGGCGTCGGCGTCCTTGTCGGCTTCCGCTACGGCCTCCGCCTCCGCCTCCGCATCCGCCTCCGCATCCGCATCCGCCTCCGCTTTCGCGCCCGCTTCCGTGGTGACGGGTTCCGTGGGTGTCCCGGCATCGGGTGGCGGGGACGCCGTCGCACTCTTGTCGAGCCCAGGCGCCCCGCCCTGCGGCTCGTCCTCGGCCGGGTTGTCCGGTTCGGCCGGGGTGCCGGCACTGTCGGTCACGTCTGCGTCCATCCTTCAAGGCGTCGGCGGCGCGCTGGGCCGCCGGTTGCAGGGGTAGACGGGCGAACCCCGCGCTTGGTTGTGCGATGTGCCGCACGTTTCGCCGATCTTGTCGTGCGATACACGTTCCCTGCCGCGGGCTCGGCACGCCGTGTGCCGGACGGGTATCGCAGGAAGGGATTGTCCTACCGATATGTGAAAGGTCGGTTAACGCGGCACACGCGGCTCGCGGTCACACCGCGCGGTCGGTCACCCGCTCGCTCTCGACCCGCTTTTCGAGGCTCTGCGCCGACAGCTCCCCGAGATTCCGGCAGAGCACGACCGACCCGCCCGCCGCGAGCGGCGCGAACAGCCCGGCCGAGAGGCCCTCCCAGGTGTCGTACGCGAGCCCCGACAGCACCCGCGACCCGGGCCCCAGGCCCCGTACCCCGGCGTCCGCGCGGGCGCGCCCGACCAGACCGGCCCACGTCAGCTCCGTACGGGAAGAGGACCCGTCACCCCCGATCACCAGGCCGGGCGCCTCCGGATCCACCGGGGCGTACGGCGCGAACCGGTCGCCCTGCCCCGGCACCTCCACGGCGTAGTCGGCGAAGCCCGCCGGTGCCGCCGGGAACCGGCCGCCCAGGGGGCGCAGCGCGAGCGCCACCCGCTCGCCACCGCACGC
>NZ_WWJY01000803.1 GCF_009865405.1 Streptomyces sp. SID3212
TTCCAGCCCGTCCGGCGATTGAGGACATCAGTCAGCGCAACCGGACACCGGCGCGAGGACAATCAGGGACCCGCGGCCGCCGGGCCGCAGGCGCCGCTCAGGGCCAAGGCCACCGCTACCTCCGCGACGTCCACCGGCGCCTCGCCCAGTTCGATGCGGCGGACCGCCGCGTCCACCACCCCCTGGACCAGCATCGCCGCGAGCCGGGGCCGCGGCTGGCCCAGTTCGGACAGGGCCTCGACGACCATGGCGACCAGGCCCCCGTGCGCCGCGCGGATCTGTTCCCGGGCGCCCGCGTCCAGCTCGCTCGCGGAGATCGCGACCACCGCGCGGTGGCGGCGGTCACCGACCAGCGCGAGCTGCGTCCGTACGTACGCCTCCACCTTCGCCTCCGGCGTCCCCGAGGACGCCATCGCCGCCTCGACCTCCGCCGCCCAGACCGGGAAGTCGACGGTGCACAGCTCCTCGACCACGGCCGCGCGCGAGCGGAAGTACTCGTAGACGGACGACCTCGCGAGGCCCGTGCGTTCGGCGAGGGCGGGGAAGGTCAGCGCGTCCGTACCGCCTTCCGACAGGAGGGAGCGCGCGGCGTCCAGCAGGGCGCCTCGCTGCATCGTCCGGTGCTCGGCCACCGAGGCCGCTCGAATCCTGGGCACGGTTCCACTCTACGGATCCCGCGGCGCCCGCCCGCCGTCAGCGGCCGACGTCGGCCAGCTTCGCCCGCAGTTGCAGCACGGACTTGGTGTGGATCTGGCTGACCCGGCTCTCGGTGACGCCCAGGACGTTGCCGATCTCGGCAAGCGTGAGCCCCTCGTAGTAGTAGAGCGTGACCACCGTCTTCTCCCGGTCGGGGAGCGTGTTGATCGCGCGGGCGAGCAGCCGCCGCAGCTCGCGCCCCTCGGCGACCTCCACCGGATTGTCGGCGGCGGTGTCCTCCAGGGTGTCCATGAGGCTGAGCCGGTCGCCGCCCTCGCCGCCGACGTGCAGCAGTTCCTCCAGCGCCACCACGTTCGCCAGCGACAACTGGCTGAAAACGGCGTGCAGTTCCTCCAGCGCGATCCCCATCTCGGCGGCGACCTCGCTCTCCGAGGGCGTCCGGCGCAGCTGCGCCTCCAGCGTGGCGTAGGCGCGTTCGACGGCCCTCGCCTTCTGCCGTACGGAGCGGGGGATCCAGTCCAGGGCGCGGAGTTCGTCGATCATCGCGCCGCGGATGCGGGTGATCGCGTAGGTCTCGAACTTGATCGACCGCTCGATGTCGAACTTCTCGATCGCGTCGATCAGGCCGAAGACGCCAGAGGAGACGAAGTCGGCCTGCTCGACGTTGGACGGCAGCCCCACGCTCACCCGGCCCGCGACGTACTTCACCAGGGGTGAGTAGTGCAGGATCAACTGCTCCCGCAGCCGGCCGTCGCCCGTGGTCTTGTACGACCGCCACAGCTCGTCGAGAGACGTGGGCGCGGGGGGCCGCACTGCGCCCCGGGCAGCGGGGGGCGCCGCCGCGCGGTCAGACCCGGAGGTGTGCTGGGGCATGCGTTGCCTTGAGCCGTTCTGCTGTGACGTGCGGGGGGACATCTTTCTGGGCCGGAATCCAGGTGAGCGTAGCGTGACTGGGGAGTAGCGGTGCGCGACCGCTGTCGGAACGGGGAGCGGCGCCGCTCACACCTTTTCACCCGAATGCCCCAGGTCAAGTACCGCCTCGCCGCGCCGCGTCCGCCGGTGTCGGGCGCCGGGCCAACTGCCAGCCGTCGCCGTGCCGTTCGACGAAGCCCAGCGAGTGGAGTTCGTAGAGCCTGCCGAGCGCCTCGTCGGCGGTGGTGCCGGCCTCCCGGGCGATCTCCCGCCCGTCGGCGGTCCCCTGGGCGGGCAGCGCCTCCAGCACCCGCGCGCCGGCGGGGTCCAGCAGGTCCCTGGGCACCACGGGGCCGCGCCGTCCTGGTGCGAGGTCGCCGATGTCCCCGACCAGTTCCGCGACTTCGGCGGCGTCCGTGACCAGCACTCCTTCGCCGCGCAGCAGTTCGTGCACGCCCGCCGAGAGCCCACTGGTGGCGGGTCCTGGCACCCCCATCGTGAACCGGCCGAGCCGCTGCGCGCCGCGTGCGGTGACGAGTGATCCGCTGCGGTACTCCGCCTCCACGACGACGGTGCCCCGGGTGAGCGCGGCGATCACTCGGTTGCGCAGGACGAACCTGCTGCGGGTGGGGTGGGCGCCGGGTGGCAATTCGCCGATGACCAGTCCTTGTTCGGCGATGCGTCCGATCAACTCGGCGTGACCCCGGGGGTAGACGACGTCGACCCCGCAGGCGAGGACCGCGACGGTCGCCCCGCCCGCCGCCAGCGCGCCCCGGTGGGCCGCGCCGTCCACCCCGAAGGCGGCGCCGGAGGTGACGACCCAGCCGCGCTCGGCAAGTCCGGAGCCCAGCGAGGCCGCCATATGTGCCCCGTACGGAGTACACGCCCTGGCGCCGACCAGGGCGACGGAGCGCAGGGACCAGATCCGCAGATCCGCCCTTCCCCGCACCCAGAGCCCGACCGGTCGCGCGTCGCCCAGGTCGTCGAGCTGGCTGGGCCACTCCTGGTCGCCGGGGCAGACGAAACGCCCGCCGAGCGCGTGCACCGCCGCCAGGTCCCGCTCGGGCACGGCGGCGGCGGCCCGGTTCCGGTAGCCCGCCAGGCGTGTTTCGCCAACGCCGGTCAGCTCGTCGTGTCCGTCCTCCCTGGAGGCGAGCCTGGCGAGCAGCCCGGCGGCCCCGAACTCGGCCAGCCACCGGCCGCCGTGCTCGTCCCCCGGCTCCAGGACCCGCGTGAGCGCGGCCCTCGCCAGCCTCTCCCCCGGACCGACCCCACCGCTCACGGCGTCGCCGGTCACCGTCCCCCTCGTCATGACAGTCCCCCGTTCGCGGCCACACTGATGGCGCCGGCCGGCTCCCCGCCGGCTCCGGACCGCGCGCCGCGGGCGATGCCGGTGCGCAGCTCCAGGGCCAGGTCCACGTCCCGGGCGTCCGGGCAGCGGTGTCCGGCGAGGTCCGCGACGGTCCAGGCCACCCGCAGCACCCGGTCCAGCCCTCGCGCCGTGAGCAGACCCCGCTCCAGGTCGCGCTCCGCCGTGTCCAGCGCCCCCGGTGCCACCGGCCAGCGGGTCCGCAGCTCATGTCCGGGCACTTCGCTGTTGACCGACCACGGCGTGCCCTCCAGCCGGGCCGCCGACCGCACCCTGGCCTCCCTGACCCGGGCCGCGACCACCGCCGTGGACTCACCGCGGCCGCCCTGCCCCACGAGGTCGGCGCGGTGGACGGGCTGGACCTCGACCCGCAGGTCCACCCGGTCGAGCAGCGGCCCAGACAGCCGTGCCTGGTAGCGCCGGATCGCCGAGGGCGGGCAGTCGCACCCGGCCCCGTGGAGCGTGTGGCGCCCGCAGGGGCACGGATTGGCCGCCAGGATCATCAGGAACCGGGCGGGCAGCCGTACCACGCCCGCGCTGCGCGCCACCACCACATGCCCGGACTCCAGGGGCTGGCGCAGCGCGTCCAGTGCCCGTCCCGAAAACTCCGGGGCCTCGTCCAGAAAGAGAATTCCGCGGTGTGCCAGCGACACCGCGCCCGGTCTCGGCATCCCGTTGCCGCCGCCCACCAGGGACTGCATGGTCGCGGAGTGGTGAGGCGCGCAGTAGGGCGCCGTCCGGACGAGCGGTTCGCCGGGCGGCAGCATGCCCGCCACCGAGTGCACCGCCGTGACCTCCAGGGATTCCTGTTCGGTGAGCGGGGGCAGCACGCCGGCCAGCCGTTCCGCGAGCATCGTCTTCCCCGCGCCGGGCGGCCCGTGGAGCAGCAGGTGGTGTCCGCCCGCCGCGGCGACCTCCAGGGCCGTACGGGCAGCGGTCTGGCCCGCCACGTCGGCCAG
>NZ_WWJY01000804.1 GCF_009865405.1 Streptomyces sp. SID3212
CCGGGGCCCGGCTGGCCGCCGCCCTCTCCCAGGACGCCACCGCCGCGCTCGGCCGTCACCCGCTGCGCGAACTGGTCACGTCCTCGCGCCCCGCGCGCCTGCTGGTCGAGCGCAGGCGGGCCCTGTTCGGTTCCTGGTACGAGCTGTTCCCGCGCTCCGAGGGCGCGGTGGTGAAGGAGGGCGAGCCGCCGGTGAGCGGCACCTTCCGTACGGCCGCCGAGCGGCTGCCCGCGGTCGCCGCGATGGGGTTCGACGTCGTCTATCTGCCGCCGATCCACCCCATCGGGACCACCCACCGCAAGGGCCCCAACAACACGCTGACCCCGGGTCCCGAGGACGTCGGCGTGCCCTGGGCGATCGGCTCGTCCGACGGCGGCCACGACGCGATCCACCCCGACCTCGGCACGATCGAGGACTTCGACCACTTCGTGGAGACGGCGCGCACGCTGCGCATGGAGATCGCGCTCGACTTCGCGCTCCAGTGCTCCCCCGACCACCCGTGGGTCGCGAAGAAGCCGGAGTGGTTCCACCACCGCGCGGACGGCTCCATCGCGTACGCCGAGAACCCTCCGAAGAAGTACCAGGACATCTACCCGATCGCCTTCGACGCCGACATGCGCGGCCTGGTCCGCGAGACCGTGCGGGTGCTGCGGTACTGGATGTCCCACGGGGTACGGATCTTCCGCGTCGACAACCCGCACACGAAGCCGGTGGTCTTCTGGGAGAAGGTCATCAACAACATCAACCGCACCGACCCCGATGTCATCTTCCTGGCCGAGGCGTTCACGCGCCCCGCGATGATGCGCACGCTGGGCGCGGTCGGCTTCCAGCAGTCGTATACGTATTTCACCTGGCGGACCGGCAAGCGGGAGCTGACGGACTACCTGGTCGAGCTGTCCCGCGAGACCGCCGCGTACATGCGTCCGAACTTCTTCGTGAACACGCCCGACATCCTCCACGCCTATCTCCAGGAGGGCGGCAGGCCGGCGTTCGAGGTGCGCGCGGTGCTCGCCGCGACGATGGCGCCGTCGTGGGGTGTGTACGCGGGATATGAACTCTGCGAGAACACCCCCGCCAAGCCCGGCAGCGAGGAGTACCGTGACTCCGAGAAGTACCAGCTGAGGCCCCGGGACTGGGAGGCGGCCGAGCGTGAGGGCCGTACGATCGCGCCGCTGATCACCACGCTCAACCGGATCAGACGGCGGCACCCCGCGCTGCAACAGCTGCGCGACATCCACTTCCACGATGCCGACAACGAAGCGGTCATCGCGTACAGCAAGCGGGCGGGCTCGAACATCGTTCTGGTGGTCGTCAACCTCGACCCTCACCACACCCAGGAGGCGACGGTCTCGTTGGACATGGAGCGGCTCGGCCTCGAATGGCACGAGACCGTCCCGGTGCGCGACGAGCTCACCGGCGAGACCTATCACTGGGGCAGGGCCAACTACGTGCGCCTAGAGCCGGGCGTCACGCCCGCGCACGTCGTGGTCCTGCGACCGTCCCCGCCGATCGGAGGGTCACCCACATCATGATCGTCAACGAGCCCGTCCACGACACGTTCGAGGACACCCCGGCCCAGGACCGTCATCCCGACTGGTTCAAACGAGCCGTCTTCTACGAGGTTCTGGTGCGTTCGTTCCAGGACAGCAACGGAGACGGCATCGGTGATCTCAAGGGCATCACCGCCAAGCTGGACTACCTCCAATGGCTCGGTGTCGACTGCCTCTGGCTGCCGCCGTTCTTCAAGTCGCCACTGCGCGACGGCGGCTACGACGTCTCCGACTACACCGCCGTCCTCCCCGAGTTCGGCGACCTCGCCGACTTCGTGGAGTTCGTCGACGCCACGCACCAGCGCGGCATGCGTGTGGTCATCGACTTCGTCATGAACCACACGAGCGACCAGCACGACTGGTTCCAGGAGTCCCGCAAGGACCCCGAAGGACCGTACGGCGACTACTACGTCTGGGCCGACGACGACAAGCAGTACGAGGACGCCCGGATCATCTTCGTCGACACGGAGACCTCCAACTGGACCTTCGACCCGGTGCGCAAGCAGTACTACTGGCACCGCTTCTTCTCGCACCAGCCGGACCTCAACTACGAGAACCCGGCCGTGCAGGAGGAGATCATCTCCGCGCTGCGCTTCTGGCTGGACCTGGGCATCGACGGCTTCCGGCTGGACGCCGTGCCGTACCTCTACCAGAAGGAAGGCACCAACTGCGAGAACCTCCCGGCCACCCACGCGTTCCTCAAGCGGGTGCGCAAGGAGATCGACGCGCACTACCCGGACACGGTGCTGCTCGCCGAGGCCAACCAGTGGCCCGAGGACGTCGTCGACTACTTCGGTGACTACGCCAAGGGCGGCGACGAGTGCCACATGGCGTTCCACTTCCCCGTGATGCCGCGGATCTTCATGGCCGTACGGCGCGAGTCGCGCTACCCGGTCTCGGAGATCCTGGCGAAGACGCCGGCGATCCCCACCAACTGCCAGTGGGGCATCTTCCTCCGCAACCACGACGAGCTGACACTCGAGATGGTCACGGACGAGGAACGCGACTACATGTACGCGGAGTACGCCAAGGACCCCCGGATGCGCGCCAACATCGGCATCCGGCGCCGCCTCGCCCCGCTGCTCGACAACGACCGCAACCAGATCGAGCTGTTCACGGCTCTGCTGCTGTCGCTGCCGGGCTCCCCGATCCTCTACTACGGGGACGAGATCGGGATGGGCGACAACATCTGGCTCGGTGACCGGGACGCCGTACGGACCCCGATGCAGTGGACCCCCGACCGGAACGCGGGATTCTCGTCCAGCGACCCCGGCCGGCTCTACCTCCCGACGATCATGGACCCGGTCTACGGGTACCAGGTCACCAACGTGGAAGCCTCGATGGCCTCGCCGTCCTCGCTGCTGCACTGGACCCGGCGCATGATCGAGATCCGCAAGCAGAACCCGGCCTTCGGGCTCGGCTCGTACACGGAGCTGCCGTCCTCGAACCCGGCGGTGCTGGCGTTCCTGCGGGAGGCGCCCTCCCAGGACGGCAAGGGCGACGACCTCGTCCTGTGCGTCCACAACTTCTCGCGGTTCGCCCAGCCCACCGAGCTCGACCTCAAGGAGTTCAGCGGGCGGCACCCGGTGGAGCTGATCGGCGGGGTGCGTTTCCCCGCCATCGGCGAGTGGCCGTACCTGCTCACCCTGGCGGGCCACGGTTTCTACTGGTTCAGGCTCAGGAAGGATGTCGCGTCGAGCTGACGCGACCGGATGACGTGCGGGGCGGTGTTTCCACCGCCCCGCACGGGGCACCTTCCCCACGTCCGACGCGTACGGAATCGAGTCCGTACGGATCATCGTCTCCCGACACGTCCCGCACAGCCGGACAGCAGATGCCGCAATCCGGGACACTCTGCGCATCCTGTGGTGTGCCCGGGGAAAGGACGCGAGGCCATGACGAAGGCTGCATCCACCCGGATCACGCCGTACGGCGCTTCCGACCGCGCCGTGTCACCCACCGACGCGGCGGCGCTCCTCGGATCGCTCGCCCCACTGCTCCACGACTGGCTGCCCCGCCAGCGCTGGTTCGCCGGCAAGGGCCGTCCGGTCACCGGTTTTGAACCGGTGACGGTCACCGAGCTGCGCCCCGCGCACCCGGGCGACCCGTCCCTGCTCCACCTGCTGGTACGGGTCGAACAGGGCGCCGCCGGGGCCTCCGCCTCGGCCGGCGACTGCTACCAGCTGCTGCTCGGCG
>NZ_WWJY01000805.1 GCF_009865405.1 Streptomyces sp. SID3212
ACCCTGGAGTGGGCGCGCCCGCACGCGCCCGCCGCCGTCACCGCCGTGCTCCGCCGGCTGCCCGCCGCGCCTCCCGGAGGCGGGCGGGTGGGAGAGCTCCTGCGTGATCTGGATGCCGCTCTCCGCGCCGGTCTTCGTCCCTGAGACGCCCCCGTACCTCAGCCGCTGGTGAGGATGACCAGCTGCTGTGTCGCCCGCGTCATCGCCACATAGCGGTCCACCGCCCCCTCGATCCCCTGACCGAACTCCTCCGGATCGACCAGCACCACCAGGTCGAACTCAAGTCCCTTCGACAGCTCGGGAGTCAGTGACCTGACGCGGGACGACGTACGGGCCATACGGCTCGTACCGAACGCCGGATCGCCGATCACGCACGCGATCCCGTCGTCGTGTTCCGCGAGCCAGCGGTCCAGGATCACGTCCCGGTCCGCAGCGGGACCGTGGACAACAGGAAGGTCGCCGCGGCGGATGGACGTCGGCACGTTCGCGTCCGGCAGTACGGCCCTGATGACCGGCTCCGCCTCCGCCATGATCTCTTCCGGCGTACGGTAGTTGACGCTCAGCGACGCCAGCTTGATCCGGTCGAGTCCGACCCGCGCCAGCCGTTCCTGCCACGACTCCGTGAAGCCGTGCCTGGCCTGCGCGCGGTCCCCGACGATGGTGAAGCTCCGGGACGGACACCGCAGCAGGAGCATCTGCCATTCCGCGTCGGTGAGTTCCTGTGCCTCGTCCACGACCACATGCGCGAACGGCCCCGCGAGCACGTCCGGTTCGGCGCTCGCCGGTGTGTCGCTCGACGGCGTGTTCTCGTCGATCAGGGCGTCCTGCATGTCCTTCCCGTACAGCATCGTCACCGCACCCTCCCCGTCGTCGTCGGCGGCGAGCAGGGTGTCGACCACCTTGGCCATGTGCTCCCGTTCGGCGGCGACGGCGGCCTTGTGCCTGCGCCGTCGCAGCGACTCCTTCGGGTCGCCGAGCCGCTGCCGGGCCGCGTCCAGGAACGGCAGGTCGGACGCGGTCCAGGCCTGCGGGTCGGCGCGTTGCAGCAGTTGTACGTCGTCGCGGCTCAGCCAGGGAGCGCACTTGCGCAGGTAGGCGGGTACGGTCCACAGGTCGCCGACCAGGTCGGTCGCTTCGAGCAGCGGCCAGGCGCGGTTGAAGGCGGTGCGCAACTCCCGGTTCTGCGGCAGGGACTTGCGGAGCGGGACGGCCGACGCCTCGTCGTCGTGCTTGTCGACCAGGATGGTGAGCAGTTCCTCCCAGATCTGGTCGCGGGCGTCGTTATGCGGAGTGCCGGGTTCGGCCGCCTCGAACGCATCGGCCCAGTCGTCGGCGCTCAGATGGATGTCGGACCAGTGGGTCGTGACCGTCATGCCCTGGGTGGGCGGGTCCTCGTAGAACCGGACAGCCGTCTCGATCCCCTTCACCAGGTCCGCCGACGCCTTCAGGCGGGCCACGGCCGGATCGGCCTCGACCGTCGCCGCGGCTCCCTCGGCGACGAGGTCGCGGAGGGTACAGGTCTGGACGCCCTCCTCCCCCAGGCTGGGGAGGACGTCGGCGACGTACCCCAGGTACGGCTGGTGCGGGCCGACGAAGAGGACACCGCCCCGGCGGTGGCCCAGGCGGGGGTCGGAGTAGAGGAGGTACGCGGAGCGGTGCAGGGCGACGACGGTCTTCCCCGTACCGGGACCGCCGTCGACCACCAGCGCGCCGCGCGACCCCGCGCGGATGATGGCGTCCTGGTCGGCCTGGATGGTGCCGAGCACGTCGCGCATCCGGGGCGAGCGGTTGCTGCCCAGGCTGGCGATGAAGGCGGACTGGTCGTCGAGCGCGGCGTGCCCGGCGAAGCCGTCCGCCGTGAACACCTCGTCCCAGTAGTCGCCGATCCGGCCCCGGGTCCAGCGGTACCTGCGGCGGCTGGCCAGGCCCATCGGGTTGGCGTGGGTGGCGCCGAAGAACGGCTCGGCGGCGGGGGAGCGCCAGTCGAGGAGCAGCCGGCGCCCGGTGCTGTCGGTGAGGCCGAGGCGTCCCACGTACACGGGCTCGGGGTCGTCCGTACCGACCATGCGTCCCAGGCACAGGTCCAGCCCGAAGCGGCGCAGGGCGCGCAGCCGGGCGGTCAGCCGGTGGACCTCCGTGTCCCGGTCCATCGCGTGGCGGCCGACGCCGCCGGGCGATCTCAGCTCGGCTTCGAGGAGGGCGGAGAGCTCGGCGATCGACCGGTCGAGGCTTTCGGCGATGGCGGCGAAGTGCTGCTCGTCGGCGGCGATCAGCGCGGGATCGGCCTTGGGGGACAGGCGGTCGGGGAGGTTGAAGGCGCTGGGGGGCGGAGGGGTGGAGGGGTGGTCGTTGGAGCGGTGGTCGTTCGGTCGGCCGGTCGAGGGGTCGGACGTTGAGTCGGACGGGGGGTCGGACACGGGGTCGGACGGGGGGTTGTTCACTTCAACTCCGATGTGGGGCCGCTTGCGGCCGGGCGCCGGGGGGCGATCTGGCCCCGGCCGACGATTGTGCGGCATGACCGGGGCCTTGCCGCAAGGCCCCCCATGCGCTATAGGTTGAGAGTGGAAAGAGGTGAGTACTCCCCTTTCCCCTCCCCCCTCGGCGGGCTCTCGCGGAGCCGGCCCGTCATCGGGGGAGCCCTGGTGACGCGGCGGGCGCTCTCGCGTCGGTGGTCGCGGCAGTCGCTCTGCTGGGGCACTGCGCCCAGACCGTCTTTCCGTCGTCCTGGAAGCGCGTGCCCCACTGTTCCGCGAGATTCGCGATGATGAACAGCCCCCTGCCCGTCTCGTCCACGGTGCGGGCGTGTTTCACGTGCGGTGCGCTGCCCGCCCCGTCACTGACCTCGCAGGTCAGCATCCGTTCCCGGATGAGGCGCAGCCGCAGGGGCGGGGCGCCGTAGCGGATCGCGTTGCCGACCAGCTCGCTGACGACCAGCTCGGTCGTGAACGCCGTCTCTTCGTCCACCCCCCACGCGTCCAGCTGCCGGCGGGCCGCCGCACGGGCGATCGGGGCGGCCTCGGGGTCGGCGGGAAGGTCGCGAGTGAGTACGCGGTCCTGGGGCAGCGCCTTCGTACGGGCCAGCAGCATCAGCGCTTCGCCGGTCCTCGGCCGGAGGCCGGTGGTGAGTGCGGACGCGAGGTCGTCGCACACCTCCGGCAGGGCTGTGGTCGCGGCGGCTTCCAGGAGCGGGCCCTCCGGGCCGGTCGGCGCCAGGACGTCGTCCGCGAGCGCGGCCGTACCTATCGCCAGGGTGCTTCCCTCGGGGAGACGGACGGTGGTCGCGGGGAAGGGCGCGTTGTCCGTCCCGGCGAGGAGGGGACCCGCGGGTACGGGGAGGCTCTCCGAGCTTCCGTCGGGGAGGACCACCACCGGCTCGGGGAGACCGGCGCGCGCGAGGGTGCAGGTCAGGTCCACCGGGTCGTAGATGGCCACGGCGCAGCCGGCGGTGAGGGGGGCGGTGGCGGGCTCGTCCGCCGGGGGACCTTCCGGTGAATCCCCCGGGGAGCCTGTCGAGGAGCCTGTCCGGGAATCTCCCGGGGGATCCGCCAGGAAACCTGCCGGGGGATTCGTCACGGGATCCGCCCCGGAATCCGTCCCGGGATTCGTCAGGGGATCCGCCCCGGGCGCCGTGGTGTGCGCCGTCGGGATCGTCAGGGGCGCCGCCGCGAGCCGTACCGCCGTGTCGTTCAGCCGGGCCAGCAGCTCGTCGGGGCCCAGATCCAGGGCCGCGAGCGTGTGGATGGCTGTCCGCAGCAGTCCCACCGCACTCGCCGCGGTGATGCCCCGCCCCATCACCTCGCCCACGATCAGGGCGGTCCGCGCGCCGGGCAGCGCGATCGCGTCGAACCACGCGCCGCCCCCCTCCGGATCCGGAAGATGCAGGTGGGAGAGGTCCACCGTGGCCTGGGTGGTGGGCGGCCGGGGAAGAAGCCGACGCTGGACGGTCAGCGCGACCATCCACTCCCGCATGTACCGAGCGGCGTTGTCGACGCAGAGCACCGCGTGCGCGCACACGGTGGCCGCCACCTCGGCGTCCTCCTCGTCGAAGGGTTCTTCCCCGGGGAGGCGGTAGAAACTGACCACACCCAGCGCCCGGCCGTGCAGCGCCAGCGGAGCCACGACCAGGGAGTGGGCGCCGGTGCGCCGGACGACCTCGGCCCTGACCGGGTCCGCGGCCAGCCACGCGCTGTCCTCGCCGATCTGCGCGAGGCGCGGCCGGAGGTCGGACAGCACCCGCGAGAATGGGGTGCCGGTGGGCAGCGGACGTACGTCTCCGACTGGGTAGTACGCCGGTCCCGCCAGCGGTTCGGATTCCGGCGGCGGCCCGGGCCCGGGTCGCGGCCCCGATTCGCCCGGACGCCCGGGGACCGGGCCCCGTACGGCCATCCTGCGCAAGGGCACCTTCCGGTGGACCGGCACCGGCGGAGGTTCCTCCCCGCGGACCACGTCCTCCACCACCTCGACCGCCGCGAGGCCCGCGAAATCCGGTACCACCGCCTCCGCCAGGTCCTCGCAGACCTCGCGGATGCTACGCCGGGGTCCCACTTGGGTACGGGCAGCGTCCAGGATCTCGCGCCGGTTCCGCGCGTTCTCCCGCTCGGTGACGTCGGCCTCGCAGGCCACCAGGCCGAGGACGTCGCCGCGGGAGTCCTCCAGGCGGAAGTAGGAGACGGAGTGGGTACGGCTCCGGCGCCCGGGGCCGCCGGGCCCCTCGTCCGGCCCCTCGTCCGGCCCCGCGTCCGGCCCCTCGACCGGTGGCCCCACCGCTCCCTCCACCGCTCCCTCGTCGCACTCCCCCACGCCCCGGACCAGCCGGTTCACCACCGGCTCCCCGCTCTCCAGGACCCCGCGCGCCACGGCGGCCTCTTCCTCGGGGTCCTCAAGTCCGTAGAGGCGTTCGTACAGTTCGGTGAGGTGCTCGCCCAACAGGCCCTTCGCGGGGGGATATTCGTCGGGTCTGCTGTCCTCCGGTCTGCCGTCCTCCGGTCTGCCTTCCTCCGGCCCGCTTTGATCCGGCCGGCGCTCCCTGCTCGTGCGGACCACCCGCAGCCGTTCGTCGAGGACGTGCACCCCCACCGGGGAGCGGCTGAAGATGGCCTTGAGGATCGCCACGTCCCGCCCCGACAGGGTCTCCCCCGCCGCAAGTACCTGCCACAGAACGGCGGTTCCGCGCAGCACCGGCCTGACCACCACCGTGGCCGTGTCCGAGAACTCCTCGCGCCGCCCTTCGTCGTCGGCGGCGACCTCCCGGAGGAGCGCGGTCACGGACCGGCCGACGGCCTCCTCGGCGGACCAGCCGAACAGTTCCTCGGCCGGACGCCCCCACTCGACCACCCGGCCGCCCTCGCCGATGAGCACGAACACATCACCGTCGGGCATGCGCTGTCACCTCCGGCCCCTGACAATCCATGCTAATGCGACATACCGGGGCCGCATCTTGCCAGGGACCCGCGCGCGGTCCTCCCCCGTACGCGGGCGGAGACCCTCTACCAGGGCAGGGACCCCGCCGCGTCGAAGTAGCCGCCCGTGGGGCCGTCGGGACCGATCTGTGCCATCCGGACGATGATCTCGGCGCCCTCCTCCACGGTCTGCGTGCCCCGGTGGCCGTTCAGGTCGGTCGCGGTGAAGCCAGGCTCCACCGCGTTGATCCGGATGTCCGGGAACGCCTTGGCGTACTGCACGGTGATCATGTTGACGGCCGCCTTCGACGCCGGGTAGGCGACGCCCGGGTATCCGTACGTCGGCGTGCCCGGGGCGGCGACCAGGGTCGTGGACCCGAGGGAACTGCTGACGTTCACCACCACGGGGGCGGTGGAGCGCCTGAGCAGCGGCAGGAACGCGTGGGTGACGCGTACCGTACCGAAGACGTTCGTCTCGAACAGCGGGCGCAGGTTGTCGGCGGTCGTGTCCTCGGCGCCGAACACGGTCCCTTCGATCCCCGCGTTGTTGATCAGCACGTCCAGGCCGCCGTCCGCTTCGACGGTCTTCGCCGCGGCTTCGACGGAGGCGTCGTCGGTGGTGTCGAGGAGGACGAGCCGCGCGCCCAGCCGCTCGGCGGCCCGGCGGCCCCGTTCGGCGTCCCTGCTGCCCAGGTAGACGGTGTGACCTGCTTCGACGAGTCGGCGGGCGGTTTCAAGACCCAGCCCCTTGTTCGCTCCTGTGATCAATGTCGTAGTCATGGCTTCAGGTTCCGCCGCGGGGGTGGGGACAACCAGGAGTCCCGTCTTCCTGGGACTGCTGGTGCCAGGCAGATCCGGGGCGGACGCGGTTCACTGGAGGCATGACCAGTGGTGGCACGGCCAAGGGGGGCACGGCAAAGGGGGTCACGACCGAGGGAGGCGCGGCCACGGAAGGCGCGACCGAGTTCGGTCAGGCGGTACGGCGCTGGCGCGACCGCGTCGCCCCCGAGACCGCCGGGCTGCCCGCCGGCGGGCACCGGCGCGCGGCCGGGCTCCGCCGCGAGGAACTGGCCCTCCTGGCCGGGATCTCCGTCGACTACGTCACCCGCCTCGAACAGGGGCGCGCCACCAACCCGTCCGCGCAGGTCGTCGAGGCGCTGGCCCGCGCGCTGCGGCTGTCGGCGGAGGAACGCGCGTACCTGTTCCGGATGGCCGGGCTCGTACCGTCCGGGCCCGACACCGTCCCCGCGTACATCACCCCGAGCGTGCAGCGCCTGCTGGACCGGCTGGCCGGCAGTCCCGTCGGGGTGTACGACGCGGCCTGGACGCTGCTCCTCGCGAACCCGCTGTACGCGGCGCTGATGGGCGACCCGTCGGGGTGGCGCGGCCACGAACGCAACGGTGTGTGGCGGAACTTGGTCGGCCCCGGCAGCCGCGTCCGGCACACACCGGAGGCGCGGCGGGAGTTCGAGGCGGCGCTGGTCGCGGACCTGCGGGCGACGGCGGGCCGCTATCCGGCGGACCGGCAACTCCGGCGTCTGGTAGCGGAGTTGCGCGCGCAGAGCGACCGGTTCGCCGAGCTGTGGGACACGGGGGTCGTCGGCCGGCACGAGGCCGCGCGCAAGACCGTCGACCACCCGGACGTGGGTCCCGTGACGCTGGACTGCGACGTGCTCAGCGTGGCGGGCAGCGACCTGCGCCTCATGATCTACACGGCGGAACCGGGCACGGAGGACGCGGACCGGCTGGCGCTGCTGGCGGTTCTCGGCACGCAGAAGCTGGTGGGGTAGCCGGGAAGGGGCGGGACGGCGGCGCGTCCCCCTGCGGGAGAAACAATCCCCTGGTCGGGGAAACCCTGGCCGGTCTAAGCTCGTCGGATGACCTTGGAATGGGAACAAGTCATCGTTCACTCGGTGGATCCGGCTGCCCTGGGGCAGTGGTGGGCCGACGCTCTCGGCTGGGTCGTGGTGCACACCTCCGACGACGAGTTCGAGATCCGCCCGGCGCCCGATCGCGTCCCGGGGATCGACTTCGTCCGGATCGAGGAGCCCAAGGAGTCCAAGAGCCGGCTGCATCTCGACTTCCGGCCCGACGACCAGGACGCCGAAGTGGCTCGTCTGGTCGCCCACGGCGCGCGGCGGGTCGACATCGGTCAGGGGGATCAGTCGTGGGTCGTCCTGGCGGATCCCGAAGGGAACGAGTTCTGCGTGCTCGGCCACCGGCGACAGCAGGCGAGCGAGTAGGCAGGGGTCCAGGTAGCTAGGGATCCAGGCAGGTAGGGATCCAGGCAGGTAGGGATCCAGGCGGCGCTCACGCCTGGGCTGAGGCGGCGCCCGTCGTCGGCGCCGCGTTGCCCCGTACCTCCGCCAAGTACTCCGCCACCGCGTCCCTGTTGCGGGTCAGGCAGGTGATGCGGGCCGTCATGCGGTCCCGTTCGCGTTCCAGCGTGGCCAGCATCTCCGGGGTGGCGTCGGGGAAGTGGATGACCCGGGGCTTGTCCAGGCACGGGAGGATCTGCTTGATGATCCGGGTCGGCAGGCCCGCGTCGAGCAGGCCTCTGATCTGCATGACCCGGTCCACGTCGGACGCGTCGTACGCCCGGTAGCCGTTCGGCGAGCGGCCGGCGACGATCAGGCCCTGTTCCTCGTAGTACCGCAGCAACCGGCGCGGGGTGCCGGTGCGTTCAGATAGCTCTCCGATACGCACGTGATCGGCCTCACATCTCGTCGCGTCCGTCTTCGCGTTGACCCTCACATCAATGTGAGGGTTCGAGCATACGCAGCATGTCCCGCACCCCCGCGCGCCTTCCGCTGCCCGCCCTCCTCGCCCTGGCCACCGCCGTCTTCGTCACCAGCCTCACCGAGACCCTGCCCGCGGGCCTGCTGCCCGCCATGAGTACGGATCTCGGCGTCGGCGAGTCCGCCATGGGGCAGTCCGTCACCATCTACGCGATCGGCACCGCCGCCACCGCGATCCCGCTCTCCGCCGCCACCGCCGGATGGCGGCGCAAGCGGCTGCTGTTGGTGGCGATGGCCGGGTTCGCCGTCGCCAACACCGTCACCGCCGTCTCGGCGAACTACCCCCTGACGATGGCCGCCCGGTTCGTCGCGGGAGTGGCTGCCGGACTCGCCTGGGCGCTGCTCGCCGGGTACGCGCGCCGCCTCGCGCCCGCGCACCTCCAGGGCCGGGCGATCGCGATCGTCATGACCGGCATCCCGGTCGCGCTGTCCCTGGGCGTCCCCGCCGGGACGTTCCTCGGCGACGCGGTCGGGTGGCGGGTGACGTTCTCCGTCATGACGGTGCTGGCCGTCGTCCTGCTCGGCTGGATCGCCGTCACCGTCCCCGACCGGCCGGGGCAACGGCGGGAGGGACCGCGGCGGGAGAGGCAGCGACGGGAAGGGCAGCGGGAGGGGCAACGGCGGGAGGGCCGGACGCCCGTCCTGCGGACCCTCGCCCTGCCCGGGGTGGCGCCCGTCCTGTTCGTCACACTCGTCCTCGTCCTGGCCCACACCGTCCTCTACACGTATATCGCCACCTTCCTCGACCGGCTCGGCATGGGCGGCTCCACCGACGTGGTCCTCCTGGTCTTCGGAGCCGCCTCCCTCCTGAGCATCTGGATCGTGGGCGTCCACATCCACCGGCGGCTGCGGGCGCTGACCCTCGCCTCCACGGTCCTGTTCGCCGTCGCGGCCACCGTCCTGGCGATCGCCGCCGACAGCCCAGCCGCCGTCTACGCCGCCGTGACGCTGTGGGGCCTCGGCTGGGGCGGCGCCCCGACGCTCCTCCAGACGGCGGTGGGCGACGCGGGCGGCGAAGAGGCGGACACCGCGCAGGCCATGCTCGTGACCCTGTGGAACGCGGCCATGGCGGGCGGCGGGGTCGTCGGCGGCGTCCTCCTCGACCGCCTCGGCTCGCGGTCCTTCCCCTGGAGTGTCCTGGTCCTGCTGGTGCCGGTGCTGGCCGTGGTGGCCGGGGCCCGCGCGCACGGGTTTCCGGGGGCGGGGGAACGTACGGACACAGCCATCGGTACGAGTACGGGTACGGGTACGGGAACGCGTACGGGCTGAGGCGGGTGGTGCCCCTCCGTGAACCGGATCGCGGGCGCCTCTCTGTGACCTGGATCTCCCTGGGCAACCGGACCACTCCCCCACCCGGTTGACCAGGATGTGAAGGAACAGTCATGGACAGAGGTGCGATGGCAAGGACCGGGCGGTGACGGGGTCGACGCGGGACTTCGAGGAGTTCGTCGCCGCGCGTGGGCCCCGGCTGCTGCGGGTCGCCTGGTTGCTGACGGGCGACGCGCACCTGGCGGAGGACCTGTTGCAGACGGTCCTGGCCAAGGTGTGGCCGAAGTGGCCGCGCATCGCCGACGAGAATCCGGAGGCGTACGTACGGAAAGCCCTGGTCAACACCTCCGCCTCCTGGCGTCAACGGCGCTGGCGGAGCGAGGTGCCGCACGACGACCTGCCGGAGGTGACGGCCGCCGACGTCTTCGCGGCGGTCGACCTGGAGCACTCGCTGGCCCTGGCGGTACGGCGGCTGCCGGCCCGGCAGCGGGCGGTGATCGTGCTGCGGTACTTCGAGGACCTGAGCGTCGAGGAGACGGCGAAGGTGCTGGACTGCCGGCCCGGCACGGTCAAGAGCCAGGCCGCCAAGGCGATGCGTGTGCTGCGCGGGCGGTTGGCGGTGCCGACGGCTTCGCCCGCTCCGGTACGGGCACCTTCCCCGGCAACGGCAACAACACCGGCCCCGGCACCCGCCGAGAGGGGTGACCGGTGACGCGCTCACGCCCTGAGGGGTACGGCTCCGGCGACCGCGACGCGACTCCCCCCGTACCCGATCAAGAACACGAAGAACACGAGCTGCGGGTCCTCCTGGAGCGCGCCACCCCGCACCTCGGCGCGCCCGCCGGGCGGATGGTCCAGGTGCGCCGCCGTGTGGCGCGGCGGCGGCAGCGCCGTGCCGCGCTGGGCGCGGCCGTGACGGGAGTCGCGGCGGTGGCCGTACTGGTCACGTTCCTGCGCCCGTTCACGCCCGGCGAATCCTCGGCCCGGCCCGCTCCCCTCGGGTCGTCCCTGCGCGCCGTCCCGTCCGACGGCCCGACGACCCCGCCCCCCACGGACGACCCCACGTCCTCCCCCGGCACGGCGCTCGCCGGTTTCCCCGACCTCGGGCTGAAACTGACCCTGTCCCCCGGGTGGAGGACGGGGAGCGTACGGCCCAAGACAGCGTCGGCCGCCGACTTCGTCACCAATCAGCCCGTGGTGGCCTGGGACACCTGCCCGGACCTGATCACCGGTGTGTTCGCGTGCGCGCCGGTGTCCCCGCTCGGCAAGGACGGGGTGGTGATCGCCTTCCAGAAGACGAACAAGCCGCACGTCCCGTCCGGGAAGAAGACGTTCAATCTCGACAAGCCTGTCCGGGCAAGCAAGAGCTGCCAACTGTTCGGCGGGGACCTGGAGTTCGCCGCCTGGGGCATCGCCCGCACCACCGACGACAACAGGCCGGTCGCGGTGGACGCGTTCGTCTGCCTCAAGAACGTGTCGCCGTCGACGGTCCTCGTCGTCGAGAAGATCCTGACCCGGGCCGTCGTCTCCACGCCCGCGTCCACCCGCGCCCCGGACGGTCAGGCCGGCTGACCGGCCCCCTCACGCTTCCCCTCACGCTTCCCCTCGCCCTTTCCCTCCCCCTCGTCTCCCCCTCGTCTCCCCCTCTGCCCTCTCCCCCTCCGCCTGCCGACCCACCGGCCGCGAAAGGTAGCTCCACACCCATGCCCGCGACACTCTCCGCACGCCCGCGCCCGCGTCCCCGCGTACGCCCCGGCCTCCACGTCCTCGCCCTCACCGCCGTCACCGCCCTCGCCCTCGCCGCCGTGACCGGCTGCGGTGGCACCGCCGGGGCGCGCGACCAGACGTCCCCTCCGCCCGCCACGACCGCCGCCAAGAACGCCCCGGGGTCCCCCGCCGCCCCCACGCCCACCGCCGAGGCGCTCCCCCGCGAACTGCCCGGACTCGGTCCCCGGACCTTGGACTCCGTACCGCCGAACGCCCGCCAGGTCGTCGTGGTCACCGGCGCGGGCAAGGACTCACCGCGCTCGGACGCCGTGCTGTACGAACGCACCCCGGCCGGCTGGCGGGCCGGGGACACCTGGGCCGCGCACAACGCCCTGCGCGGCTGGACCGACCACCACCGGGCCGGTGACCTGCACTCGCCCATCGGGGTGTTCGGCCTCACCGACGCGGGCGGCCGGCTCGACGACCCGGGCACGAAGCTCCCGTACAACCGCTCCGGCGGCTTCACCATCGGCGGGACCGGCTTCGAGGGCGAACCGCTCGCGGGCTCCTTCGACTACGTCGTCGCCATCAACTACAACCGGCAGCCGGGCCGCACGCCGCTCGACTGGACGCGGCCCCTCGGCGCTTCGAAGGGAGGCGGCATCTGGTTCCACGTCGACCACGGCGGCCCGACCCACGGCTGCGTCAGCCTCTCCGAGGCGCACATGAAGAAGCTGCTGCGCGCCCTCGATCCGGCCCGGCACCCCGTGGTGGTCATGGGCGACGCCACCTCCCTGGCACGCTGAGGCCCAACTGACGGCCCGGTACGGGCTCACTGCCCCCTGAGGTGGACCGGCAGCTCGCGGTGGCCGTTGGAGATGAACGACTCCTGCGGGCGCAGCTCGGCGGCCGGCACGGCGAGGGTCAGGTCCGGGAAGCGGTCGAACAGCGCGGACAGCGCGATCTTCGCCTCCACGCGGGCCAGTTCGGCCCCGAGGCAGTAGTGCACGCCGTAGCCGAAGGCGAGGTGTTCCTTGCGGGTGGTACGGGTGACGTCAAAGATCTCCGCGTCGTCCCCGTGCACCGCCGGATCGCGACCCATGGCACCGTAGTTCATGACGATCGGCTCGTCCTGACGGAACGTCAGACCGCTCTCCTCGTCCTCGATGTCCGTGACGGCGAACCGCATCAGCATGCTCGCGAGGGGTGCCTGGTGGCGGAGCGACTCCTCCACCACGTCACCCCAGGAGACCCGGCCGTCCTTCGCCATCGCCAACTGCTCGGGACGGTCGAGGAGATCGGCGATCGCGTGGTCGAGCAGATTGACGGTCGTCTCGTGGCCGGCGCCGATCAGGAGCAACAGTGTGTCGAGCAGCTCCTGTTGGGCCAGGCCCGTACCGGTTTCGTCGTCCTTCGCGTTGACGAGGTCGCTGGTGACGTCCTCCCCCGGATGGAGCTGCTTGACGGCGACGAGGGCCGCCATCTGCTCGTACGCCGCCATCACCCCGGCGACGGCCTCCTCCGGGGTGTGGTCGGTGGCGAACAGGCCGCCCATCGTGGTGCGGAACGCCTCGTGCATCTCCTCCGGCACCCCGAGGAGCGTGTTGACCACCCGGAGGGGCAACAGCCAGGCGAACCGGGCGCGCAGGTCGACGTACCCCTCCGGGCCGTCGGGCAACGCGGCCAGCTCGTCCAGCAGTTCCGCGACGATGCCCTCGATCGCGGGCGTGAGCGCGCGGACCCGGCGGGCGCTGAACGCCGGGCCGATGAGCCGGCGCAGCCGGGTGTGCTCGTCGCCGTACGCGGTCAGGGCGTTGCGTACGTCCACCCACAGGCGCAGCGGCCACCCCTCGGATATCTCCCCGCGGATGTACGCCGGCCAGTGCTGGTGCGCGTCCTTGGACACCCGGTCGTCGGTGAGGAGCCGCTTCGCCAGCGCGGTCTCGGTGACCGACCACGCCACCACCCCGCCGGGCAGCTCCACCTGGACGGCGGGGCCGCCGGCGCGGAGCGCGGCGGCCTCGGCGTGGATGTCCGACGCGGCGGGGTCGATGCGGAAGGGGCAGCCGGCGGCGGGGGCGGAGGTGGGGCGGGGGGCGGGCTGGGCGTCCATCAATGCACTCCAGGGTGTGGTGCGGAGAGGGGAACCACAGCGGTGTGGACCACGGGTAGAGCGGTCCAGCCGGAGTGGAAGGTGCCGGGCCTGCGGGTCAGGTCCTTGCGGTCGCAGGCCAGCCTGAGGTCCGGGAGCCGGTCGAGGACACGCTCGACCGCGGTCTCGGTGATGATGCCCGCCAGGTCGGGCGCCGGGCAGCCGTGGACACCGGCGCTGAACGCGAGGTGCGCGCGGTTGCCCGCGCGCCGGTGGCCGGCGTGGTTGAGGGCGGGGTCGGAGTTGGCGGCGGCGAAGCTCACCAGGATCGGGACGCCGGGCTCCAGCCGTACTCCTTCGTACGTCTCCGCCCTGCGCGCGTACAGCGGCGAGTAGTTGGCGAGCGGCGGGTCCTCCCAGAGAACCTGGTCCATCGCCTCGGAGACCGAGTGGACCCCGTCGTACACGCTGCCGCTGAACCGCTCGTCGTCGAGCATCAGCAGCAGGGCGTTGGCGATGAGGTTGGAGCTGGGGGTGGTGGCGGCGCCGACGACGAGGAGGATCTGCTGGATCATCTCGACGTCGGTCAGCTGGGCCGGGTGGGCGATCAGCCAGGAGGTGGCGTCGCTGCCGGGCTCGGCGCGCTTGAGGCGGGTCAGTTCCAGGCAGGCGGTGGCGACCTCGGCGCTGGCCTCGGCGGCGTCCGCGCCGGCGTCGAAGAGCCGGCCGATCGCTTCGATGATCCTGCGGCCGAGGTCGGGCGGGCAGCCGAACAGCTCGATGAGCACCTGCATCGGCAGCGGGTCGGAGAAGTCGGCCACGAGGTCGAACTCGGGGCGCGGCGCCATCGCGTCGATGAGGGTGTCGGCGATCCGGGTCACCGTCGCCACCAGCGCGTGGGTGTCGATGAGGTCGAGGGTGTCGGTGATGGACTTGCGCAGCCGGGTGTGCGGCATGCCGTCCATCCACAGCGCGTTGTCGCGCGGCTCCATCATCGCGGCGGAGGGGGTGCCGGGAGGGACCTGCCCGGTCCGCAGCGCCACCCAGTGGCGGGGGTCCTTCGCGAACTTGTCGGGGGTGTTGCGCAGGAGGTGGAGGGCGGCGCGGTACGTGGTGGTGAGGTACCCGTACATCCCCTCGGCGATCTCGATCGGCACGATCGGGCCCTGCGCGCGGAGCTTGTCGTACGTGGCGTGCGGGTCGGCGCTGAACTCCGGCCCGTGGATGCGCGGGAGGTCACCGAGCCCGCCGGCGGCGGCCCGCGCGGCGAACGGGCAGCCGCCGGAGGGGACTTGGATCGGGACGGAGGCCGGGGAGCCGCCGGGCGTGAGGGCGTCCGGGGCGACGGGCGC
>NZ_WWJY01000806.1 GCF_009865405.1 Streptomyces sp. SID3212
GCCAGACCCCACTTCGCGGACACGCCCTAGGCCTTCCCTGTCGGTCTACTGGTCGCGGAGCTTCTTCAACAGGGCCACGTCCGCCGCGTGCCCCTCCTTGCCGCCCGGTGTCTCGATCACCAGCGGTACGCCCTCGGTCGCCGGATGCGTGAACAGCGCGCGGAACGCGTCCTCGCCGATGTGGCCCGTACCGATGTTCTCGTGGCGGTCCTTGTGCGCGCCCGCCACGTCCTTGGAGTCGTTGGCGTGGATCAGCTTGAGCCGCCCGGCCCCGACCGTCTCCACGAGCAGGTCCAGGGTCCGGTGCGTCCCGTCCGGCTCCGCGAGGTCGTGGCCCGCCGCGAAGATGTGGCAGGTGTCCAGACAGATCCCCAGCTTGGGGTGGGAGTCCAGCGCCTCGAAGTACGGACCGAAGTCCCACGTCCTGGAGCAGAGCGAGAACCCCTGACCCGCGGTCGACTCCAGCAGCAGGAACGGGTCGTCGTCCTCGGTCAGCTCGTCGAGCAGCGGCAGCATCCGCTCCCGTACCTGCGCGAGCGCCACCTCGCGGGAGCGGCCCCCGGTCGCGGACCCGGTGTGCACGACCACCCCCAGCGCGCCGATCTCGCGCGCCCGGCGCAGGCTGTGGCGCAGTGAGTCCACGGACCGGTCGGCCGTGGCCTCCGTGTGCGAGCCGAAGTTGATCAGGTACGGGGCATGGACGTACGCCGGGATCTCCCCGGCGGCGCACGCGGCGCGGAACAGTTCGTCCTGCGCCGGGTTCCCGGCGGGGGTCGCCCAGCCGCGCGGATTGGCCGCGAAGACCTGGACGGTCTCCGCGCCCAGCTCGCGGGCGTAGGCGAGACCGGTCGTGGCGAGGCCGCCGGCCACCGGTACGTGGCCGCCGACAGGGTTGCGCATCGGTGTTCAGAGTCCCTTGGTCTTGATGGTGATCGTGCTGCCCTCGGGGGCGGTGCCGCCGCCCTCGACGGACTGCTCGGAGACGGTGTCGTCCAGGAACGGGAAGCTCCGGTCCACGCTGACCTCGAAGCCGGCGTCCTCCAGGGCGTTCTCGGCCTCGTCGAGCTTCTGACCGGTGACGTCGGGGACCCTCACTTCCCGGGGCCCCTTGGAGAGCGTCAGCGTGACCGTGTCGCCCCGGGCCAGCTCGGTGCCCTCCTCCACGGACTGCCGGGCGACGGAACCGGCGTCCTCCGGGGAGTTCACGCGCGTGGGGGCGATCCGTACCTTGAGGCCGGAGTCCGTGAGCCGGGCGGTGGCGTCCTCCTCGGTCTCGCCCGTCACGTCCTCCACCTCGACCGGGCTGCCCTTGCTCACGACGAGCCTGATCCCCGAGTCGGGCCGCACCTCGGTGCCGGGGGCGGGCTCCGTACGGATCACGGCACCCTGCTCGGTGTTGTCGTCGAACGACCGGGTCACCACACCGGCGGCCAGCCCGGCCTGCTTGAGCATCCGCCTCGCCTCGGCGAGCGTCGAGCCCTCCAGGTCGGGGACCTTCACGATCTTCGGGCCGCGCGAGACGACGATGGTGACAGGCCCGTCGCCGCGGACCCGCGCGCGGGAGTCCGGGTCGCTGCCCATGACCGTGCCGCGCTCGAAGGTGTCGCTGAAGTCGTTTCCGACCTTCACGTCCAGGCCGGCGTCCGCCAGCCGCTTCTTCGCCTCCTGCTCGGACTGCCCGAGCAGGGAGGGGACGCGGGTGAACTGGCCGGAATTGATGTACCAGACGCCGGTGCCGACGCCCAGGACGAGCAGCACGGCGACGAGCGCGGCGATGACGCCCCGGCGGGGCGGCCGTGTGGTGCGGCGAGGTGCCGGCCGGGGGAGATCGGGGGGAGCCATCTCCAGCCGGCTGGTGCGGTGGACTCCGTCGGGCTTCCGCCGGTGGCCCTGCGGGGGCTCCTCGGGAGGCAGGACGCGCGGAATCACCTTCGTACGCCCCTCGGGACCGCCCTCCGGGACGGGCTTGGCCTTCGGCGGTACGGCGTCCAGCTGGGCGTCGCTCAGCCGGGAGCGGGCCTCCCGGGCCAGGGCGAGCAGTGCGACGGCGTCGTACGGGCGGAGGTCGGGGTCACGGGCCGTGGCCGCCGCGACGATCCCGTCCAGCTCGACGGCGAGGCCCGGCACGGCGGTGGACGGGGCGGGCACGTCCTCGTTGAGGTGCAGGTAGAGCACCTGCGCCGGGGTGTCGCCGGCGTGCGGCTTGCCGCCGGTCAGCATCTCGTGGAGGACGACCCCGCAGGCGTACACGTCGACACGGGTGTCGGAGGTGCTGTGCTCGATCTGCTCGGGCGCGAGGTACGACACCGTGCCGAGGACCGTGCCCGTGGTGTCGGTCACGTCGCCCAGGACCCGTACGAGCCCGAAGTCCGCGACCTTGACGCGGCCGTCGTCCCCTATGAGGACGTTCTCCGGCTTCATGTCCCGGTGCACGAACCCGGCGCGGTGGGCGGCGCCGAGCGCGGCGAGCACGGGCTCCAGGATGTCCAGCGCGGCCCGCGGCTGGAGCGCGCCGCGCTCGCGCAGGACGTCGCGCAGGGTGCAGCCCTCGACGTACTCCATCGCGAGGTAGACGTACGCGCCCTGGGCTCCCTGGTCGAAGACGGCGACGACGTTGGGGTGCGCGAGGCGGGCGACGGACTTGGCCTCACGGATGAACCGCTCCACGAAGGCGACGTCTCCGGCGAGCGCCGGGTGCATCACCTTGAGCGCCAGGACCCGGTCGAGCCGGGTGTCGAACGCGCGGTAGACGGTGGCCATGCCGCCCACCGCGATGCGCGCGTCGACGCGGTACCGGCCGTCGAGCAGGTGCCCGACGAGGGGGTCCTGAAGGGTGGTGTCCACGGTGCGAGTGTACGAGCCGGGGTGCGGGGGTGCCGGGGACGTGTTGCTCTTGCAGCGCAGCTGTGACGCGGGTGCGGGTTACTGATTGTCCTCAATCGCCGGACGGGCTTG
>NZ_WWJY01000807.1 GCF_009865405.1 Streptomyces sp. SID3212
CGCCGTCAGCCAGACGTCCGGTCGCGGGACACCGCCGAGCGTCAGGTCCAGCCGGCCGAGGACGGATCCCCGGGTCATCAGCCGTACCAGCGGACCCGCCAGCAGCGGCGCGGCCACCGCGGCGGGGAGGGAGAGCAGCAGCGCCTCCAGCGACGCGAGGCCCGCCAGCCGCGCCCTGGACGCCCCCCGGGCCCGCAGGAGTCGGGTCTCGGCCGTCCGTTCCGTGGTCAGCAGCCGGGCCACCAGGAGCAGGGCGTACGCGGCCAGCAGCACGAGCTGGAGCGCGACGATCATCAGGGTGGAGCGGGAGACCAGCAGCGCGCGTTCGGCCCGGGTGAGGACGTTGGCCAGGTCGCCGCGTACATCCACCGAACCGGCGAGCGCGGGATCCTTGCCGAGCGCCGCGATCCCCTCGGTGGCCGCCGTACGCAGCGCGCCGATCTCCCCGACACCCGTCCCGGCGAAGTCGGCGGTCACGAGCCAGCCCGTGTCGCCGCGGCTGGTGCGGCCCGACGACAGCACCGACGGATCGGCGAGGAGCGGTCCGTACGTGGTGAAGACGAGGTGGCTCACGCCGCGGCCGTCGAGACTGTCCAGCGTCCAGTACGGATCGCGCTGGTCCACGGGCCGGTACAGGCCGGTGAGCCGCACGGTCAGGGGCTTGTCGGACACCCGGTCGGCGAGCGTGAGCAGCGCGCCCGGCCGCAGGTTCAACTGCTGGGCGGCGACCTGGGGGAGGGCGACGGGCAGCGGTCCGCCGGCACGGGCCGTGGCAGGGGGCCCTGGGGTGGGACCGGGCATCGTCCCGGCCGTCAGCTCGACCTTGGACGGGTCCAGCGCCGCGAAGTGGGTCAGATCGGGGTACGTGGAGTCCGCGGCCGGGTCCTGGAGGGCGCGGGGCAGCGCGTACGCCCCCGAACGCTCCAGCCCGCGCACGGTCGTCGGCAGTCCGCCGAAGGTCTGCCGCGCCCCGCGGACCACGGCCGCCTGCGCCGCCTCCAGCTTCTCCTCGGGCAGATGGGCGGTGACGACCAGGGCGGTCGACGCCCCCTGGTCACGGGCCAGGGCGTGCCGCAAGGAGGCGTCACCGACGGAACCGGACAGCGCCACGAGGGCGGTCAGCACACACGTGGTCAGCAGGACGGCCAGGAACGCCGCGGTGAGCAGCAGTCGGTGCGCCCTGATCCGGAACAGAACGAACCCTGTCACCCGCCCCCACCCACTCCACAGCCCCCGGGAGGGGACACCACGATTGAGGGACAATACAACATACGTACGGTCCGGCCGGGCGGAGCCGTGTCACGCGAGGCACGCGACGCCGGACATCGATGGCAACACCTTGCCTATCTTTGGCAACTTGAACCGCTCAAGCCTGAGTTGAGGCGGACTTCATGCCAGGTCGTGGCGTGGGCAAGTGGTTGCCCGACACGCGAGACCTTGGTTATGCTCCCGGCGGGATCGTGCCCCTTGGTGCCGCGGGAATTCTCATCTGATGGGGTCAACGCCGTCGCGCACCCTGAGTATTGGGATGCAGATGATGGAACAACCGCTCTTCGGCCGCCGCGTCAGAGAACTGAGACGCGCGCGCGGACTCTCTCAAGCCGCTCTCGCGGGCGACGAACTCTCCACCGGCTACCTGTCCCGCCTGGAATCAGGGGCGCGCCAACCCACCGAGCGTGTCATCGCCTACGTGGCCCAGCAGTTGGGAGTCGACCGGCGTGTCTTCGAGGCGCCGTCGAGCGGTACGGCACTGGCCCGGGCCCTGAGCATCGCGTCCTCCACGGACGGCGACGAGGCCGTGGAGGGTCTCCTGTCCGCCCTCGACAGGCCCGGCAGCGACGACCCGCTGCTCCGCTGGCGGGCGCTGTGGCTGGTCGCCCGCAGCTGGCGCAAGCGCGGTGACACCGCCGAGGAACTCGCCTGCCTGGAGGAACTGGACCGGCTCGCCGACACGTTGGGGTTACCCGAGCTGCGGTGCCGGGCCCGGTCCTCCCTCGCGCGATGTCTGCGCTCCACGGGGGACACGGGCCGGGCGATCGACGTGGCGGGCAGGGCCGTCGGGCTGGCGCGGGAGGCCGGGCTGTCCCGGCCTGACACCGCCGCCGCCCTGATGGCGCTCGTGTCCGCGGAGGCCGAGGAGGGGCGGCTGCCCGAAGCCCGCGCGCACGTGGACGAGTTGGTCGGGCTGGTCGGGGAATGCGGTGGCACCCCCCTCAGGGCCGAGGCTCTCTGGTCGGCGGCGACCGTACGGTTCCGCCAGGGCCACCAGGAAGCGGCCCGGGATCACATCGAGCGGGCGATCGAAGGACTCGACAGCCGCGCCGATGTGACCCTGTGGGCACGCCTGCGGCTGGCCGCCGCCTCGCTGTACCTCCAGAGCGTCCCGCCGCTGACCGGGCCGGCCGCCGAGCGCCTGAAGGAGGCGGAATCCGCGCTGGGTTACGTCGGGACGCCGCTGCTCAACCAGGAGTTGCTGACGCTGCGGGCTCATCTCGCCTTCGAGGAGGCGCGGTTCGCGGACGCCCGCGCGCACCTGGACGAACTGCACCGGGGCGAGATGCGGCTGACCCATCGGGACCGGCTCCGGGCGGGCATCCTCGACGGACGGCTGCTGATCGCCGAGGGGTACGGGAAGGAAGGCCGCCGGCACCTCGAAGCACTGGGCGAGGAGGCGCGCCGCGCGTACGGCGTCGACCCTTCCGCCGGCGAGAAGGCCCGCCGGGTGCCGGGTGCCGCCGGGAAGGGCACCACCTGACGGCCCGGCGTACCCGGGGGACCGGCCGGCTCACACGGCGTGGTGGGACAGGACCAGGTGTGGGTCCGGAGTGCCCGGCGCGAGGGCCGGGTCGGCGTGGACGAGGGCCGCGGCGAGTTTCGGTACGGCATGCAGCAGCGCGTGTTCGGCCTCGACGGCCACCTGGTGGGCTTCGCGCACGGTGAGGTCGGGATCGACGACGATCGCGACCTCGGCGCGCAGCCGGTGGCCGATCCAGCGCATGCGCAGTTCCCCGACGGACCACACCCCGGGCACCTGGACGAGGGCCTGTTCCGCGGTGTCGACGAGCGCGGGGTCCACGGCGTCCATCACACGCCGGAAGACCTCCCGGCCGGCGTCGCGCAGCACGAGGAGGAGGGCGGCGGTGATGGCCAGGCCCACGACGGGGTCGGCGAGCCGCCAGCCGAGGGCGGCGCCGCCCGCGCCGAGCAGTACGGCGAGCGAGGTGAATCCGTCCGTACGGGCGTGCAGTCCGTCGGCGACGAGCGCAGCGGAGCCGATCTCGCGGCCCACGCGGATGCGGTAGCGCGCCACCCACTCGTTGCCGAGGAAACCGACCACGGCCGCCGCCGCGACGGCCGGCAGGTGGTGGAGGTCCCGGGGATTCACCAGGCGGTCGATCGCGGTCCAGGCGGCGAGGACGGCGGAGGCGGCGATGGTGAGCACGATGACGATCCCGGCGAGATCCTCGGCGCGGCCGTAGCCGTAGGTGAAGCGGCGGTCGGCGGCACGCCGTCCCAGGACGAAGGCGATCCCCAGCGGCAGCGCGGTCAGGGCGTCCGCGGTGTTGTGGACCGTGTCGCCGAGCAGCGCGACCGAGCCGGACAAGACGACGACCACCGCCTGCGCCGCCGCCGTGACGCCCAGGATCGCGAGCGAGACCCACAGCGCCCGCATGCCCTTGGCGGAGGACTCCAGGGCGTGGTCGACCTTGTCGGCGCCGCGGTGCGAGTGCGGCTTGAGGAAATGCCCGGCCCGGTGGCCGTGGTGGTGGCCCCGGTCGTGGTGGTTGTGGTGGGGGTGCTCGTGCGGGTGGGTGTGTCCGTGCTGGTCGCTCACGAAACCGGCCTTCCGACGCGGGACAGAGGTGGACACGCGAACGCGCCCGGTCCCATTATGTGCGTATGAGCGCACGCATGCACCTATCACCTGCGCAGGATGCGCACCCGCGAGACCCGGGCGCCGAACAGTTCGCGCTCGCGGCCGAGGTCCTGGGGCTGCTCGCCGACCGCACCCGCCTCACGCTGCTCCACGCCCTGACCTCGGGCGAGGCGGACGTCAGCAGCCTCACCGCGGTGTGCGACGTGGCGCGCCCGGCGGTGAGCCAGCATCTGGCCAAGCTGCGTCTGGCGGGACTGGTGTCCGTACGGAGAGAGGGGCGCCGCATGGTCTACGGGCTGTCCGACGGGCATCTGCGGCGGGTCATCGAGGAGGCGCTGAGCCTGGCGGACCACCGTCTGAGCGGTGCCGCGCCCCACGACTGACGGATCGGCGCCGGGGCAAAGGGGAGCCCCGGCCGAGGCGGGGGACCTGGGCCGGGGCGGGAACCCTGGCCGGTACGGGGGATGCCGGCCAGGGTGGCCAAGAGGTGTGGGTCCGGAGAGGCGGTCGCCTACGCGGCGAAAGGCTCCATGGGGCTTCAGCCGAACGATCTTCCCCATGGGCTGGAGGTGAGGCCCGGGGACACTGTCCCCTCCGCACCCACGTATAGACGAACGGCGAACCAATACGGGATGTTCCCCGGCCCTTCCGTACGGCCTGTGAGCTGTGCCACCGGACGTCCGATCGGGTGGGTCCGTGCCCTTCTACTATGGGCCTGTATCCGGTGGGAGTGGAGTGAGTGGTGGACAACGAAGGTCCGGGACGTGCCGTCAGGGGCCGGCCGCGGAGTGAGCGGGCGCGGGCCGCCGTTCTGGACGCCGCTTCCGACCTGTTGGTGACCGGGGGGATCGACGCGGTGACGATGGAGGCCATCGCCGCGCGCGCCAAGGTCAGCAAGGGGACCCTCTACAAATGGTGGCCGTCACGCGCGCACGTGATGCTGGAGAGTTTTTTCAGCCTGGCGAAGAGCACCATCGCGGTCGACGAGGACGCCTCGCTCCAGGACGTACTGACCTTCCAGCTGGCGTCGCTGTCGGACCTGTTCCGGGACACGGCGGCGGGGCCGTTGATGGGTGATCTGGTGGCGGCGGGGCAGGCCGACCCGGAGATCCGCGCGGCGCTCGACGACGAGTGGCTGCGTCCGCGCCGCCAGGTGGGGGCGCGACTGCTGCGGGAGGCGGTGGAGCGAGGGGAGCTGGACCCCCGGATCGACGTGGCGGCGGCGGTCGACCAGCTCTTCGCGCCGGTCTACCACCGGTTGTTGATGGGGCACGAGCCTCTGGACGAAGCGCTGGCGGCGACGCTCGTCAGGCAACTGCTGGACGGGGTACGGAGCTCACGCCCCCCGACGACGGCGGAGACGGGGACGGAGACAGGGACGGGGACGGGGACGGGGACGGCGTGAGGGTGCGTGACCGCGCGGTCGGCCCGACCGTCGGGACCGGTCAGGACGCGGCTTCCGTCCGCCGTTGCCGGACGGTGGAGACGGTCCAGACGGCCAGTCCGACCACGGGGAGGGCGGCGCCGAAGAGGGTGACGCCCGTCCAGCCGTAACCGTCGTGCAGGACGCCCGCGATTCCCGAACCCGTCGCCCCGCCGAGGAAGACGGAGCCCATGAAGACGGTGTTGACGCGGGCCCGGGCGTCGGCCCGCAGCCCGAATATCTCCCGCTGGCTGAACACCTGGTGGCTCTGGACGGCGAAGTCGAGCAGGACACCGGCCAGCGCCAGCAGGATCAGGCTGCCCGCACCGAGGCAGGCCAGCACCAGCGCGCCCGCGGCCAGCACCAGGGCCAGACCGCTGCCGATACGGGCATGGCCCCGGTCGCTGAGCCGGCCCGCCGGCGGGGCCGCCGCCGCGCCCACCAGCGCGAACGCGCCGATCGCGACCTGGCCGAGGTGGTGGCGGGTGACCAGTTCGAACGCCACCGACGTCCAGAAGCAGCTGAACGCGCCGAACATCAGCGCCTGGTTCACCGCGCGACGCCGTAGCGCCGGCTCCTCCCGGACGAGACGGCCGAGGGAGAGCAGCAGTTTCGGATAGCTGCCGCTGTGGACCGGACGCCGCTCGGGGAGCACGCGGAGCAGCAGGACCGACAGGGCGACCATGAGCACGGCGGAGATCAGGTAGATGGCCCGCCAGCCCCAGGCGGCGGCGACCAGGCTGGAAACCGTACGCGCCAGGAGGATGCCCAGCAGCAGACCGCTCATCACCGTTCCGACGAACTTCCCCCGCTCCCGCTCGGGCGCCAGGTGCACCCCGAACGCGACGAGGATCTGGGCGACCACCGAGGTGGTCCCGACCAGTACCGACGCCGCCAGGAACATGCCGAAGTACGGCGACAGACCGGCGGCCACCAGGGCCGCCGCAGTGACCAGCAGGGTGCGCGAGGCCAGTGCCCGGTTCTCCAGCAGGTCCCCGAGGGGCAGCAGGAGCACCAGCCCGAGGGCGTAGCCGAGCTGGGTGAGGGTGACCACCAGCGCGGTGCTGCCCTCGCTGATGCCGAAGGTCGAGGCGATGGGGGACAGGAGTGGCTGCGCGTAGTAGATGTTCGCCACGGTCACGCCGCACGCGAAGGCGAGGAGCAGCACCACCCGCCGCAGCCGGGCGGGCGGCAGCGTGCCGTCTGAGGCCGGTGCCGGTGCCTGTGCCCCCGGAGTTTGCAGGGGCGTTGGCGTCTGCGATTTCTCCCGCGCGCCGGAGGGCCCGGGGACGCGGCACAGGCGCGGCGCCTCGGGGGACGGGCCGCCCGCGCCAGATCCCTCCAGGCACTTCGGGGTGTGATCCATCGGGCCCTCTCCTCCGCGCGTCCCGCGTCCGTTCCCGCCGGGCATGTCCCCGGGAATCGCACGTCTAATTTCTGGACGTTGCGTTCACTATATAACCCGGGGCAGGGGTGGCGGGCAGGCGCCGGAGAGGGCGGGGACGACAGCGCGGATGAGGGCGGTGATTCAGCCGGGCTGGTTCACCCCGGCCGGCGCGGTGCCGGCACACAGCGCGGCGGCCCCGCACAGGGCGGACTCGGGACGGAGGGGGACGCCGTTCGCGCGCAGCACGTCACGGACCTCGAGGATCAGCGGGAAGACCTCCTGGTTCCAGTCCTCGCCCTGCTCGTCCCACGCCCGCTGCTCGGCCTCGACCGCCATCCGGTCCTCGGCGAACACCCGCTCGGTGAAGCGCCGGATGAACGGCCAGGCCAGCCGGAGCGCTCCCGGGACCGGCGGCTTCTCGATCATGAGGAGGCCGTAGACGTGGTTGGTGCGCTGCTCGGCGTCCTCCGGTACGTACGCCACCCACAGGGAGAACGCGGGAAGGTCGGCCTTCTCGGGGACCACCTGGAGGGTCTGGTACGGATAGTCGGTACGGACCGTGACGACGTCGGGGGAGCCGGAGCCGCCGAACCCCTCGGCCGAGAGCAGACCGGCACCCGGGTCCTTCTTCCCGCCCGACGGCGTGAACAGGTACCGCGCCTCGACGAACCGCGGACCGGACTCGGACCCGAGGAGCTTCGGCTGGATCCGGCCGAGAACACCCCGGTGGAGGAATTGGTGGTTCATGTCGAGCAAATTCTCGTGCATGAACGAGTAGTGGCATTTCACGGTGCGTGAGAACGTCATCGTCCGGTGCCGGGTCGAATGGAATTCCGGCAGCTCGGGCATCGGCGTTGTGGCCGCCTCCTCCGGGTCGCCGGGAAAGACGAAGACAAATCCGTACGCCTCGCGGACCGGATAGGCCCGCACACCGCGCGGCGGCCGGGCGACGCCCTTGGGCAGATAGGGGATCTGCGAGATGTGACCGTTCCCGCGATAGGCCCAGGCGTGATAGCAGCAGCGCAGCGCCTCCCCCTCCACCACGCCCATGCTCAGCGGCACCTGGCGGTGGGCGCACCGGTCCTCCAGCGCGTAGGCCGTGCCGCTCGCGCCCCGGTACAGCGCGATCCGCTCACCCGCGAACGTGGCGGCGGACGCCTTGTTCTTCCGTACGCTCCGGGAGACGGCCACGGGATACCAGAAATTCGGATCGATCCCGGTACGCCGGAGGTCGGTCACGGCTTCCGTACGGAATTCCGGCACGTGGTACGGGTCACTCACCGACCCGGCCGTGAATGCCCCGTCCTTCGCGGGCTGCGCCTCGGTCATGCGCTTCTCCCTTGCACGCGGATCGTCCGATTCGTCGAACAACGCTTACCACGGCTCCTGGGGGCGGGCGAGCGCAGTGGAAAGGGCTGTCCGGGGCCGCCGGAAGAGCCTCCGTCACCCGGGCGGGCGCACGGGCCCCGCCGGATCCGTACCGCCGTCACCGTCCGTGACAGCCCGGCGGCGCGGTGCCCCGACACGCCCCGGATCCGCCGGCCGGCGGCCCCCGGTCCGGGGAGTCCGGCCGTGTCGGACGCCCGACGGTGTCCATGTGCGGGCGCGAAGTGTGAAGCTGGGAGGAGAGCAAACCGACCGGTGTGAAAGGCGGTGGGGGCAATGGTGTCTCCCCTGGTGGTCGCTGTCGACGGATCCCCGTCCAGCCTCGAAGCGGTGGACTGGGCCGCGGACGAAGCGGCCAGGCAGGATGTGCCGCTGCGGGTCGTCCACGGCGTGGTGCAGGCCAACCGCCCGGAGCCTCCTGAGGACGAGGCCCTCCCCTTCGCCCCTCCACAGACCCGCGAACAGGCCGTGGAGGAGGGCGACGAGGTCGTCGGGGCGGCGGCCGAACGAGTGAGGCGGCGGGCGCCCGGCGTGAAGGTGACGGCCGAGGTGTTGCCCGGCGAGGCGGTGAACGCCCTGCTGGGCGAGAGCGCGGGAGCGCTCGCCCTGGTCCTCGGGCACCGGGGCCGCGGCGCCCTCACCGGGCTCCTGCTGGGCTCGGTGGGCCTTGAGGTGGCCGGACGGGCCGAGTGTCCCGTGGTCATCATCCGGGGGGAGAAGTCGAACATCGCCGGCGAGTTCGGCCGGGTCGTCCTCGGCGTACGCGAGACGGACGACGCGCCCGCGGCGGCGGAGTTCGCGTTCCGGGAGGCCGAGGCGAGGAACTGCGAACTGCACGCCGTGCACGCGTGGCACCTCCAGTCCGGCCAGGACGAGGCGATGAAGGACGGCATTCCCTGCGGTCCGATGATGTTCGCGGCGAAGGAACACCTGGAGGAGACCCTCAGGGGACCCGCCGCGCGCCACCCCGGGGTGAAGGTCATCAGCCAGGAGGCGTACTGCGGCTCGGCGCGTGACGGTCTCCTGCGCGCGGCGGCCTCCGCCGATCTCCTCGTGGTCGGCTCGCGACGCCTCCAGCGCGCGTTCGGCCTCCAGCTGGGCCCGGTCAGCCACGGCGCCCTGCACCACGCCCCCTGCCCGGTGGCGATCGTCCCGCAGCCCGCCTGACATGTGCCGGGTTCCTCTGGGCCGACGGGCGCGGGCCGACGAGCACGGACCCGGCGCATGCAGCCCGACGCACGCGGGCCGGATGCGGGACAGATGCATGTAGCAGCCATTTGTTCTTCTGATTTTCACTCAGGTACGGCGGACGGTGAGCCGGACCACTCCTAGGGTTTGCGGCGCCCCAACACCCCACAGGGGCAAGCCACTTCCCGAGGAGAGCCATGAGCGCACCCAAGGTCCGCAGGAGCCGACGACTTTCCCTCACCGCGCTGGCCGGGGCCGCCGGCCTCGCCGCCGCCTCGCTCGGCCTCTGGGCGGCGACCGGGTCCACCGCCCAGGCGGCGGCGCTCCCGGCCCCCGACCACGTCGTGGTCGTCGTGATGGAGAACCACGCCTACAGCCAGGTCGTCGGCGCCTCCGGCGCGCCGTACCTCAACAACACACTGAAGGCCGGGGGCGCCACCCTCACCCAGTCCTTCGGCCTCACCCACCCGAGCGAGCCGAACTACTACATGCTCTTCTCGGGCTCCAACCAGGGCCGTACCGACGACGGTTGTGTCAAGGTCGGCTCCCTCTCCGCCGCCAACCTCGCCTCCGAGCTGATCAAGGCGGGCAAGACGTGGGCGAGTTACAACGAGTCACTCCCCAGCCAGGGTTCGACCACGTGCAGCAGCGGCGACTACGCGCAGAAGCACAACCCGTGGTTCGGCTTCTCCAACGTGCCCACCAGCACGGCGAAGACGATGACGCAGTTCCCCACCGACTACACCACCCTGCCGAAGGTCTCCTTCGTCGTGCCGAACCTGTGCAGCGACATGCACGACTGCTCGGTCTCCACCGGTGACACCTGGATCAAGAACAAGCTCGGCGCGTACGCCTCCTGGGCGAAGACCCACAACAGCATGCTCGTGGTGACCTTCGACGAGGACAACAAGCTGTCGGGCAACCGCATCCCCACCCTCTTCTACGGGCAGCACGTCACCCCCGGCAGCTCCGTGGCCACCACCTACAACCACTACAACGTCCTCCGCACCCTGGAGGACCTGGCCGGCCTGACCACCCACGCCGGCAACGCCGCCTCGGCCTCCGCCGTCTCGGGCATCTGGAACTGACCTCCATGTACCTCGCGGACTCCCGCGCGGGCAAGGCCCCCGCCGCCCCGGACACCGGTGTCCGTCCGGGGCGGCGGGCGCCCGCCGTGCCCGGCACCGTCCTGGCCCTCGGCGCGGTCAGCCTCATCACCGACATCTCCTCCGAGATGGTCACCGCCGTCCTCCCGCTCTACGTCGTCGCCGCCCTCGGACTCTCCCCCCTCGGCTTCGGCCTGCTCGACGGCATCAACAACGGGGTCGGCGCCCTGGTCCGGCTGGCCGGCGGCCACCTCGCCGACCGCGGCGGCCGGCACAAGGTGGTCGCGGGGATCGGTTACGGCCTGTCCGCGCTCTGCAAGCCCCTGCTGCTGCTCGCCCACACGCTCCCCGTGATCAGCGCCGTGCTCGCGCTGGACCGCACCGGCAAAGGGCTCCGTACGGCACCCCGGGACGCGATGATCTCGCTCTCGACCCCGCCCGAGCGCCTCGGCAGGGCGTTCGGGGTGCACCGCGCCATGGACACCACCGGCGCGCTCCTGGGTCCGCTCGCCGCCTTCGCCGTGCTCCGCGTCACCGTCGACGGGTACGACGCCGTCTTCGCGGTCAGCGGATGTGTCGCGGCGCTGGGCGTCCTGGTGCTGGTGCTCTTCGTACCCCGGCAGGTCGCGTCACGTCACCCCGCCACCCGGCCGGACGCGGACGGACCCGGTCACCCCGGGCCACGCGCCACACTGCGGGACTCGGCCGCCCTGCTGCGCCGGCCCGCGCTCCGGCGGCTCACCCTGTGCGCCGTACTCCTCGGCCTCACCACCGTCAGCGACTCCTTCCTCTACCTGCTGCTCCAGCGCGAACTGCGCCTGCCCGTCCACCTGTTCCCCCTGCTGCCGCTGGGCACGGCCGCCACCTTCCTGCTGCTGGCGATACCGATGGGCGCGGTCGCCGACCGCATGGGACGGCGACGCCTCTTCCTGGCGGGACACGGATTCCTGCTGCTGGGGTACGGGTTGGTGCTCCTCGCGTCCCCGGACGCCGGCCCGTCCGTGGTGGTGGCCGTCCTCGTGCTGCACGGCGCCTTCTACGCGGCCACCGACGGAGTGCTGGCGGCGGCCACCGCCCGTGTGGTTCCGCCGGAGCACCAGGGCGCGGGGCAGGCCCTGGTGGGCACCGGCCAGGCGCTGGCCCGGTTCGTCTGCTCGCTCGCCTTCGGCGCGGCCTGGACCCTGTGGGACGGCCGGACCGCCCTCGCCGTCACCACCGCCGCGCTCGCCGCCGCCGCCGTCGCGGCCTCCTTCGTCCTCCGTACCGCCGATGAGGTGCCCGCATGACCCGCACCACCCGCCTGGTGATCCTGTTCGCCGCCGTCCTGCTGCTCGGGGCGGCCGGCACCGGCGCGGTGCTGCACGCCGCGAACCGTTCCGGCGAGCGGAACCAGGAACAGGCGGGCGGCGCGCCCGTCAGGACCGGTACGGTCTCGCTCCGGCCGGACACCGGCCGCCGCCTCCTCGTCCGCAACCTGGCCTGGGGGCCGCACCGCGACGAGATCGCCACCGTCCCCGCCTCCCGCCCCGACGGACCGCGCACCGTCTCCGGCGTGAAGTGCCTGCGCTTCCACGCCGCCGCCGGGACCGGCATCTGCCTCCAGGCCCGGCGCGGCACGCTGGAGGACACGTACCGCGCGGTGGTGCTCGACGCGGACCTGCGCGAAGTACGCCACTACCCCGTCGCCGGCATCCCCACCCGGGCCAGGATCTCGCCCTCCGGGCACCTGGTCGCCTGGACGGTCTTCGTGAGCGGCGACTCGTACGCGGGCACCGCCTTCTCCACCCGCACCTCGATCGCCGACGCCCGTACGGGGGCGATCGACGACAACCTGGAGACGTTCGCCGTCGTCAAGGACGGCCGTCCCTACCACGCCTCCGACGTCAACATCTGGGGTGTCACCTTCGCCGACGACTCCCGCTTCTACGCGACGCTGGCCACGGGAGGCCGGACGTACCTGGTCCGAGGGGACCTGGCCGCCCGGACGCTGACGACCCTGCACCGCAACGTCGAATGCCCGTCGCTCTCGCCCGACGGCAGCCGGATCGCCTACAAGAAGCGCGTCCCCGGCGCGCCCGCGGACGCGCCCTGGCGGCTGTACGTGCTCGACCTCCGCGACATGACGGAGACCGCCACCGCCGAGCACCGCGACGTGGACGACCAGGCGCTGTGGGCGGACGGCTCCACCCTCGTGTACGCGCTGCCGGGCGACTACGGCTCCGACCTGTGGACGGTCCCCGCCGACGGCACCGGGGCGCCCCGGCGCCTGATGCGCTCCGCCGTCGCCCCGGCCTACCTGGGCTGACCGTGGTCAGTTGTTGCGGCTGAGCGTGCCCGTCGCGGTGATGGAGCCGGTGATCTCGTAGAGGAGCCGGTCTCCGCCCGAGCGGGTCAGACTGATCTCGACGTCGTCCACGCAGTGCGAGTTGTGGGTGATCTTTTCGCGTACGGTCTGCCCCCCCGGCGTCCTCGTCGAGCAGAATCCAGTGCCCGCCGCACCCCAGCGACGGGTACTCGACGGTGGCCACCTGGCGGCCCGTCCTCCCGCCGGTGTAGTCGACCTTCACCGAGTAGTCCTGGGAACCGCTCTGCTCGATCATGCCGCTCCACCTGCCCCGGTAGGCGAAGGCCTTCCCGGCTGCGGTGGGGGCCGGGGACGCGGTGCCGTCGCCGTCCGCGACGGGGTCCCGCCCCCGGTCGCCCTCCGGCTTCAGCAGGACCCCCGCCAGGCCCAGGAGGACGACGGCGGCGACGACCGACGGCAGCACCCAGCGGCGCCGCCGGCTCCGGCCGTACGGCATCTGATGCGGCGTGGTGTAGGGCTGAGGTGTCGGGTAGGGCTGCGGGCGGGTCGCGTACGGCTGCGGATACGGAGGCCGGTGAGCGGCGGGGT
>NZ_WWJY01000808.1 GCF_009865405.1 Streptomyces sp. SID3212
GTGGGGCCGGGGTGACAGGCCCTCAGCAGCCCGGCCACGACGCCGCGCGACGACCGGCCCTGCGCGTTGCGGGGCACCCCGCCGACCGGCCCGCGAGCCGTTGCCCCGGTCGCGGCCCCGACCTGTGCCTCTGCCTGCTCGGTGGCGTCCACGCCCTCATCGTAGGCCGCCCGCAGGCGGGTTGGGGGTGCGTCACCGGAGGGCTGTACGGGTGACGGGTGTCCCGGCCCCGCAGACGGCCGCCCAGGGGCTTTCGCGGGGCCGTACAGGCGACTTCGGGTGTGGCGATGCGGAGCGGGGGCAGGAATGGCACGTCCCACATCCCCCAGCCTCGGACCGCAGATGACTCGCATCGCAGCCGTCCATGGAGCCCTGGCTCCGCACCAGCACAGCCAACAAGAGCTCACCGACATGGTCGCGAAGACGTGTCTGCCGGCGGGAGCGGACCGCCGGGTCCTGGACCGGGTGCACCGCGGCGCGCGGGTGGACACCCGCCACACGGCACTGCCGTTGGAGGCGTACGGGGATCTCAAGGACTTCGGGGCCAGCAACGACGCCTTCATCGCCGCCGCCGTGCCGCTGGGCGCCGAGGTCGTCGGCGCGGCGCTGGACGAGGCGGGGCTGTCCCCCCGCGACGTCGACCTGCTGATGTTCACCTCCGTCACCGGCATCGCCGCCCCCTCCGTGGACGCCCGGCTGGTGGGACTGCTCGGGATGCGGCCCGACGTCAGGAGGGTCCCCGTCTTCGGACTCGGGTGTGTCGCCGGGGCGGCGGGCATCTCGCGGCTCGACGACTACCTCCGGGGGCGCCCCGACGACGTGGCGGTGCTGCTCTCGGTCGAGCTGTGCTCCCTGACCTTGCAGCGCGACGACATGTCGGGGGCCAACCTGGTCGCCTCCGCGCTCTTCGGGGACGGCGCCTCGGCGCTGGTCGCCACCGGCGCCAGGCGCCGGGGCGCGGGGCCGGTCGTCGTCGACACCCGCAGCCACATGTACCCGGACACCCAGGAGGTCATGGGCTGGGACATCACGGGCTCCGGCTTCCGGATCGTGCTGGACGCGGTCGTCCCCGACCTCGTACGGAAGAACCTGGCGCCGGAGGTGGACTCCTTCCTCGCCGACCACGGCCTCACCCGCGACGACATCACCGCCTGGGTATGCCACCCGGGCGGGCCGAAGGTGCTGGAGGCGATGGAGGACGTCCTCGAACTCCACGACGGGGCACTGGATCTGACGTGGCGTTCGCTCGCGTCGGCGGGCAATCTGTCGTCGTCGTCCGTGCTGCACGTCCTGCGTGACACGCTGGCCGAGCGCCGGCCGCCGGCCGGCAGCGCGGGACTCCTGATCGCCATGGGGCCCGGTTTCTGCTCCGAGATGGTCCTGCTGCGCTGGTAGAGGGAAGGACGAGATGATCTGGTACACCGCGCTGATCCTGGCCGTCGGCGCCGAGCGCCTCGCCGAACTGGTCGTCGCCAAGCGGAACTTGCGCTGGAGCCTGGAGCGCGGCGGCGTCGAGCGGGGGCAGGGGCACTATCCGCCGATGGTGGTCCTGCACACCGGACTGCTGCTCGGCTGCCTCGCCGAAGTGTGGCTGGCCGACCGGCCGTTCGACGCCGCCCTCGGCTGGTCGATGCTCGCCGTCGCGGTGGCCGCGCAAGGGCTGCGCTGGTGGTGCATCCGCACCCTGGGCCCGCGCTGGAACACCAAGGTGGTGGTTGTCCCGGGGCTGCCGCTGGTGACGGGCGGACCGTACCGGTGGTTCCGCCACCCCAACTACGTGGCGGTGGTGGCGGAGGGGATCGCGCTGCCCCTCGTGCACACCGCCTGGACGACGGCGCTCGTGTTCACCGTCCTCAACGCCTGGCTGCTGACCGTCCGCACAAGGTGCGAGAACCGGGCGCTCGACACGGTCGCCGTCGGCGTCACGACGTGATCGACCTCCTGGTCGTCGGGGGCGGACCGGCGGGGCTGGCGACCGCGGTGCACGCCACCCTCGCCGGGATGGAGGCGGTGGTGGTCGAACCGCGTCCCTCCCCGGTCGACAAGGCCTGCGGCGAGGGCGTGATGCCCAGCGGCGTACGGGCGTTGCGCGCCCTCGGCCTCGAACTCCCGCCCGGCCACCCGCTGCGCGGGATCCGCTACGTTCGCGGCCCCCACCACGCCGAAGCGCCGTTCGGCGACGGTACGGGGCTCGGGGTCCGCCGTACGGAACTGCACGCGGCCCTCACCCGGCGCGCCGAGGAGGCCGGCGTCAAGATCGTGACGGACCGCGTCGGCGAGATCGGGCAGAGCGCCGACTCCGTCACGGCGGCGGGGCTGCGGGCCCGCTGGCTGGTGGCGGCGGACGGGCTGCACTCGCCGGTACGGCGCGGTCTCGGCCTGGACCTGCCCGACCGCAGGCCCCGGCGGTACGGCCTGCGGCGGCACTACCACGTGAAGCCCTGGACGGACTTCGTCGAGGTGCACTGGTCGGACGCGGGCGAGGCGTACGTGACCCCGGTCGCCGAGGACGTGGTGGGGGTGGCGGTCCTCAGCACCCGTCGCCGCGGCTACGACGAGCACCTGGCCGCCTTCCCCGATCTGCTCGACCGGCTCGACGGGCCGCCCGCGACCTCCGTGCGCGGGGCGGGTCCGCTGCGGCAGCGGGT
>NZ_WWJY01000809.1 GCF_009865405.1 Streptomyces sp. SID3212
GGGACCGCACCCCGACCGGCAGCGCGGACCGCACGCGCACCAGGTGGTGGCCGATCCGAGCGGCCGGTGGCTCCTCGCCGTCGACCTCGGCACCGACTCCGTCCAGGTCTCCTCCGTGGACGCCACGTCGGGAGAGCTGGTCCCGCACGGGGAGACGGCCCTGCGGCCGGGCTCGGGGCCGCGTCACCTCGCCTTCCACCCGGAAGGCAGCCACGCGTACGTCCTGCACGAACTCGAACCGACCCTGACCTTCTGCCGCTGGGACGCGGCGGCGGGGGTCCTGGAGGCGGTTGGCGAGACGGCCGTCCTGCCGGACGGCGTGGAGACGGAGAGCTTCGCGTCCGAGGTGGTCGTGGCGCGGGACGGCCGCTTCGTCTGGACGGCCAACCGGGGACACGACAGCATCAGCGTCCTCGCGCTCGACGTGTCGCGCGAGAAGGCCGAGCTGGTCACCACCGTGCCGTGCGGCGGCCACTGGCCGCGCGATCTCGCGCTGGACCCGGCGGGCCGCCGCCTCTACGCCGCGAATGAGCACTCCGGCGACGTGAGCTGGTTCGACATCGACCAGGAGACGGGGATCCCCGTCCCGGCGGGGTCCTTCACGGCCCCCGCGGCCTCCTGTGTGATCTTCGGCTGACCTCCTGGCCGGCCCCTGGCCCGGCTGAGCGCGGCCGTACGACCACTGAGCGCGGGCCGACCCGCCCCGGGCCGGCCCGCGAGAGCCCCTGTGACCCCGTGAGAGCACCCGAGGAAGGGCCCGCGCCGTAAGAAAGACCGGCGCGGCCCTTCCGCGTCACGGGGTGTGCCTGCCGCCCTGCGCGGCCCGGCGTCAGTGGGTCGGTGCCCCCTGCGCCGGCTCCGCGATGCCCAGCTCCGCCGTGTACTTCGAGAGCACCAGCTTGCCGATCGCCGGGTACGCCCCGAGCGGCTCGGCCGCGGCGCTGTCCGCCTCCTTGAGGGCCGCGTCGAGCAGCCCGCCGGGCAGCTCGGGACCGACCAGGTACGGCGCGAGCGCCAGCTGCGTCGCGCCGGAGCCGCGCAGCTCCTCCGCGACGGCGGCGACCGAACCCTCCACGTCGAGCGCGGCGGCCATCACCGGCACGGCGAGACGGGCAGCCAGCAGCATGCCCGTGATCCCGGCGGTCCGTACGGCCTCCTCACCGCCCACCGTGACGAGGATGATGCCGTCGGCGGCGGTCGCCACCGTGAACAGCCGGGCGCGGTCGGCGCGGGCGAGCCCGGCCTCCGACAGCCGTACGTGCAGACCTTCGGCGAGCAGCGGGTGCGGACCGAGGACGTCCGTCGTCCGCGCCTCCGTGCCGCTGTCCGCGACAGCCCGGCGTATCCGGTCGAGCAGGTCGTTCTCGGGACCCGTCAGCAGGGGGACGACCACTGCGGCCGGGCCCTCGGGCTCGGTGACCTCGCGGCCCGCGGCCTTCGCCAGCTCGTAGCGCTCGATGCGCCGGGCGGCGAGCCGGGTCAGGACGGCCTGGAGCGTGGGCTGCTCGGTCGTCTCGTCCGCGTCGTCGACGCCGTCCAGGAAGCCGATCGCGGCGTCCAGCCCCGGCAGCTCGGAACGGGCGATGCTGATGACTTCCTCGGCCAGGCCGCGCGCCGCGTCCGAGGGAGCGCCGGGGACGGCGAGGACCAGCGCGGGCGCACCTTCGGGCGCCGCCACGGGCTCCGGGCGGCGGTGGCGCCCCGACTGACGGGGGCGCGGCATTCGTACAGGCAGGCCGGGTGCAGGCCCAGTGGGGGTGCTCATGGCGTCGAATGCTACTGGTTTTGTGGGTGCGGCTGTTCGGGGAGGGGCCAACACCGAGGCATCTGTCCCTATTTATCCGTTAGGTATTTTTCTGCTCATCTATCCTGTTGTGTCGTGATGTACAACAGCCGCTCGTCGGGCGGCAGTCGCAGCGTGTCCGTGGCGAGCGCGGTCGCGATGTTCAGCGCGCCGGCCAGCGGATCGCCGGCCGCGGGGACGGTACGGGCGTGGGGCAGCCGGTCCGCCAGTTCGGCCCGCAGCGGCGCCAGCAACGGCTCGCCCAGTTTGAACAGGCCACCCGTAAGGGCGACTTCGCACTCCCCGGACCTCGGGCAGACCGCCTCGGCCGACTCCGCGATCCGCTCCGCGGCGGCCGAGAGGATCGACCGCGCGACCGGATCGCCGGACGCGAGGCGTGCCACTTCGGGGGCGAACGAGGCGAGTACGGCGGGCCGGTCGGCGCGCGGATAGAGAAGTCCCGGCAGCTCGGGGGCGGGTCCGAAAAAATCCTCCGTGGCGGTGAGCAGCGCGGGCGAGCCGCCGCGCCGGCCGTCGTGCTCCCGCAGGGCCGCCT
>NZ_WWJY01000810.1 GCF_009865405.1 Streptomyces sp. SID3212
GGGCGACCTCGCGGGCCAGCGCGTCACCGTCCAGGGGCGCGGGGAGGTCGGTGACGACGGGAGGCGCGCCGTCGAGGGCGCCGACGCGGGCGGCGAGCCGCAGGACGTTCCGTACGGCCTCGTCGACGGCCGGTTCGTCCACCTCGCCGGCCCGGACGGCGGCGGCCAGCGCCTCGCCGTACACGGTCCTCGGCCCCGGCATGGCGACGTCGAGGCCGCCGAGGAGCGCCCCGGTGGTGGAGCGGGCGGCGAGCCAGTCGGAGACGATGAACCCGTCGAAGCCCCACTCGCCGCGCAGCACCTCCTGCTGGAGGTAGCGGTGTTCGGTCATGGTCGCGCCGTTGACCTGGTTGTACGCGGCCATGATGCCCCAGGGGTGGGCGTTGGCCACGATGGTCTCGAAGGGCGCGAGGTACAGCTCGCGCAGCGGCCGGGGCGCGACGACGTTGTCGACGGTGAAGCGGTCGGTCTCGGCGTCGTTGGCGACGAAGTGCTTGACGGTCGTGCCGACCCCGCCGTCCTGGACGCCGAGCACGTAGCCGGTGCCGATCTCGCCCGTCAGGTACGGGTCCTCGCTGTACGCCTCGAAGTGGCGTCCGCCCAGGGGCGAGCGGTGCAGGTTCACCGTCGGGGCGAGCAGGACGTGCACGCCCTTGCGGCGGGCCTCCTGGGCGAGCAGCCGGCCGGCGCGCCGGGCCAGCTCCGGGTCCCAGGTGGCGGCCAGCGCGGTCGGGGAGGGCAGGGCGACCGACGGGTCGTCGGCGGTCCAGCGGACCCCCCGGACGCCGATGGGACCGTCGGACAGGACGAGGGAGGCGAGTCCGATCTCGGGGAGCGCGGGCAGGGACCACATGTCCTGGCCGGCCAGGAGGCGGGTCCTGGCGTCCAGGTCGAGCTTGCCGAGCGCCGCCTCGACGGCGGCGGTGCGTGCCTGGTCGGCCCGGGTGGGTGCGCCTGCCACGGCCGTACCTCCTCGTCGAGTTCGGGTGGACGGTTACATGGTGACCCTGCATCCTGTAAGGAGGTAGGGTTCGTTATTGATTTGTAATATTGCCGTCATGGTCGCGACCGCGTACGGCGGGGTGGGAGGAGCGGGCCGATGGCGAGAGCCAGGAACGAGGAGCGGCGGGCGGACATCCTGCGCGCCACCCTCGAAGTGATCGCCGAGCGCGGCTACCGGGGGACCACCCTGGGCGGGGTGGCCGAGCGCGTGGGCCTCACCCAGCAGGGCCTTCTGCACTACTTCCCGTCCAAGGAGGCGCTGCTCGTCGCCGTCCTGGAGGAGCGCGACCAGTGGGACACCGGCGGCGGGGGCCGGGGGCGGCGGGGCTGGCGGCTGGAGCTGCTGACGTCGCTGGTGGAGTACAACGCGATGCGCCCCGGGATGGTGCAGACGTTCTCGGCGCTGCTGGGCGAGAGCGTGACGGAGGACCATCCGGCGCGGGAGTTCTTCACCCACCGTTACGACCAGGTGCGGGGCAACATGACGGCGGTGCTGCGCGACGAGTTCGGCGACCGCCTGCCGGGCGGGCTGACGCCCGAGCAGGCGGCGCCGCTGCTGACGGCCGTCATGGACGGGCTCCAGTACCAGTGGCTGCTGGACCCGGAGTCGGTGGACATGCCGGGGGCGTTCCGCGACTTCCTGACGCTGCTGCGGGCCGGGGGGCCGGCGCCCGGTTCCTGAGCGGGGGTGCCGGCCGGGCGACGCCGACGGGTGGTTCGGAAGGGTGTCATCGACCGGTTTCGCACCATGGTCATCGGGCCGCCCCGACGCGATACTTCCGCCATCCGACGGAAGGAGCACCCCATGAGGCTCAGGAGTCACACGCGCGTTGGTCTTGTCCTGCTCACCACGGCCGCGCTCGCCCTCGTCGTCCCCGCGCCGTCCGCCCTCGCGCACGCGCGGCCCTCGCCCGGCCAACTACCGCCCGCCGCACCGGCGTTCACCGTCGAGGAGGCGCGGCTCGACCGGGCCGTACCGCAGGAGATCCTGCGGCGCAGCGGCTTCGACACGGTGGCGCCGGGGCTGGCGCGGGCGCTGGACGGGGCCGGGTCGTACGCCGCCGCCGAGCGGGTGGTCGTACGGCAGGGGCAGCGGCTGTGGCAGCGGGCGGTGGACCGGGTGCAGGGGCGGGGTCCCGCGCGGGGTGACCTGAGCCGGGACGACGACCGGCCGCTGTACTGGGCGCGGTTGGGGATGACCCGCGAACTGCGGGCGTGGCAGCCGGAGTTCCCACTGTCCGACGCGGCGCGGACGCGGCTGCTCGGGGCGCTGGAGCGCGCGTCGCGCGGCCAGGACTCGATGGCGTTCCCCGGCAGGGATCGGCACGGCAGGGCCGTCAAGCGGATCGTGATGACCGGCTTCGACCCGTTCACGCTGGACCGGGACGTCCGGATCAGCAACCCGTCGGGGGCGACGGCGCTGGCGCTGGACGGCACGGTCGTCACGACCGCCGACGGGCCCGCCCGTATCGAGACGGCCGTCTTCCCCGTCCGCTGGGACGACTTCGCGGCCGGAACGGTCGAACAGGCCCTGCGCGGGCCGCTGTCCCGGGCCGACCTCTTCACCACCGTCAGCCAGGGCCGGGTCGGCCGGATCGACGTGGAGCGCTTCAACGGCGCCTGGCGCGGCGGCTTCGGGGACAACGAGAACCTCTCGCGGACCGGGCTCGTCCCCGTCTCCGACCCGGCCTCGCAGCCGCAGTGGACGACGACCAGCCTGCCGTACGGCGCGATTCTCGCGGCGAGCACGGGGCGGTTCCCGGTGTACGACAACACGTCCGTGACGGAGGTGCCGGCGGGCGCGACCGCGCCGGTGGTACGTCC
>NZ_WWJY01000811.1 GCF_009865405.1 Streptomyces sp. SID3212
GCTGCGGTACGGCGCGGCCGAGGCCGGCCGCGCGGCCCGCGGGGGTCTGCATCGCGGCGGCGTTCTCCGCGGCGCTGGGCGGGAGCTGGTTCTCGGCGACGGCGCCGACGACGACGGGGGTGTCGTTGAGCTGGGCGGCGAGGGTGTCGTTGGCGTCGACGTCCAGGACGTCGGCGACGATGCAGGTGATGTTGTCCGGGCCGCCGCCGCGCAGGGCGAGCTCGATGAGGGTCTGGATGGTCTCCTGCGGGCCCTGGTAGCCGGCGAGGGCCTCTTCCATGGTCTGGTGGGAGACGACGCCGGAGAGACCGTCCGAACAGATCAAGTACCGGTCGCCCGCCCGTACCTCACGGATGGAGAGGTCCGGCTCGACGTGGTCGCCGCTGCCCAGGGCGCGCATCAGCAGGGAGCGCTGCGGGTGGGTGGTGGCCTCTTCCTCGGTGATCCGGCCCTCGTCGACCAGGCGTTGCACCCAGGTGTGGTCCTGGGTGATCTGCGTGAGGACGCCGTCGCGCAGGAGGTAGGCGCGGGAGTCGCCGACGTGGACGAGGCCGAGGCGCTGGCCGGTCCACAGGAGGGCGGTGAGCGTGGTGCCCATGCCCTCCAGCTGCGGGTCCTCCTCGACCATCAGGCGGAGCTGGTCGTTGGCGCGCTGGACCGCCGTACCGAGCGAGGTGAGGATGTCGGAGCCCGGCACGTCGTCGTCGAGCTGCACGAGGGTGGAGATCACCTCGGAGGAGGCGACCTCACCCGCGGCCTGGCCGCCCATGCCGTCGGCGATGGCGAGCAATCGGGGGCCGGCGTAGCCGGAGTCCTCGTTGCCCTCCCGGATCATGCCTTTGTGCGACCCGGCGGCGAAGCGCAGCGACAGACTCATGCGCACCTCGCCCGTCGGCTCGCCGGTCGACTGTCGCGCCAGCCGGTCTCGAGCCACACTGCCCACCCTCCGGTCGGGAGCCTGCTCCGGTCCGCTGTCGGGACCGCTGCGGCTCGCTCGCTCCGCTCGCTCATTGTCGTACTACTTCCGCAGCTCGATGACGGTCTTCCCGATGCGGATCGGTGAGCCCAGCGGAATCGGTGTCGGGGTCGTGAGCCGGGTCCGGTCGAGATACGTGCCGTTGGTGGACCCGAGATCCTCGACGATCCACTGGCCGTCACGGTCCGGGTAGATCCTGGCATGCCGGCTGGACGCGTAGTCGTCGTCCAGCACGATCGTTGAGTCGTGCGCGCGGCCCAGGGTGATGGTCTGGCCCTGGAGCGCGACCGTGGTGCCGGTCAGGATGCCTTCGGAGACGACCAGCTTGGTGGGTGCGCCGCGGCGCTGCCGGCCTCCCTGCTGCTGGCGTTGCGGCGGCGGGGCCGCCGCCGCGGTCTGGCGTGCCTGTTGCGGTCTGGCGTCCGCGTTGCGGCGTGAGCCGCGCTGGGTGACGCGTGTTCCGAACAGGTCGCTGCGGATGACCTGGACGGCCACGATCACGAACAGCCACAGAACGGCCAGGAAACCTAGCCGCATGACCGTCAGGGTCAGCTCTGACATTGCCCCCGCTTCACCCTTCGGCTTGCCGGTAAACGATGGTGGAATTGCCCACGACGATCCGCGAGCCGTCGCGGAGCGTAGCGCGGGTGGTGTGCTGTCCGTCTACCACGATGCCGTTGGTGGACCCGAGATCCTGGATAGTCGAGGGCGTACCGACCCGGATCTCGCAGTGCCGCCGCGATACGCCGGGGTCGTCGATCCGCACGTCCGCCTCGGTGCTGCGGCCGAGCACGAGCGTCGCGCGGGAGATCTGGTGGCGGGTGCCGTTGATCTCGATCCAGCGTCGTACCTGGGTGCCCGGCAGTCCGCCGGGTGCTGCCGCCGGGCCGGGTCCGGCCGCGTGGCCGGGTCCTGGAACCGGTCCCGGTCCGCGTCCCGGGCC
>NZ_WWJY01000812.1 GCF_009865405.1 Streptomyces sp. SID3212
ATGCGCAGGGGGCCGGCCTCCGCGGTGTGCGCGGCGGCCGAGTCGCCCACGGCGTAGACCTCGGGGTGGGACACGGAGCGCAGCGCGGTGTCGACCGTGATCCGGCCGGTCCCGTCGACCGCGATCCCGGCGGCGGTGGCCAGGCCGGTGGCGGGGACCATCGAGGCGGCCCAGAGCACCACGTCCGCGTCGACCGCGTCCGGGCCCGCGACGCGGTGGCCCTCCTCGACCCGTACGCCCCGCTCCGTCAGCACCGTACGGACGTGCGCCCGGCCGCGCTCCGACAGGCTCGCGCCGACGGCCCCCCGGGTGTGCAGGCCGATCTCCCATCCGGGGTGGGTCTCGGCGAGTTCGGTGGCCAGTTCGACGCCGGTGAGGCCGCCGCCGACGACGGCCAGGGAGCCGGGGCCTTCGAGGAGGCGCTTGTGGAGTTCGGCGGCGGACTCGGTGGTGTAGGCGCGCTCCTTGTCCGCCGGTGTCCCCTCGACGGGGGTGGTGCGGCTGCCGAGGGCGTGGACCAGCCGGTCGTAGCGGAGGACCCGGCCGTCGTCGGTGTGGACCTCCCGGGCTGCCAGGTCCAGCCGGGTCGCCCGTGCGGCTACGTGCGTGACGCCTGTGCCGCGCAGGAATCCGTCGAGCGGGTGGGTGACGTCGGGGCGCCCGGAGGCCCGTTCGTGGAGCCGGACGCGCTCGGTGAAGTCTCCGGCCGGGTCGACCAGCGTGACCCGGGTGTGCGGCGCGAGGCGCAGCGCGGTCATCAGACCGCCGTATCCCGCGCCGACGACAACGACGTGGTGGGCGGAGGAGGGGAGGTTCTTGTCCTGTGTTCGTGACTGTGTCATGCAAGGGGGACGACGCAGCCCCTTCGGGTGTGACACCTCCGTCCTGAGGTTGTTCCGGTCCGTCCTGGGGGGGGATCGGTCCTGACGGGTCAGCGGGCGGGACGTGCGAGGTGTCGCAGCTTCTCCGGGTTGAGTATCGCGTCGACCTCCGTGATCCGGCCTTCGTGCACCGTGAAGGCGAAGACCACGGACGGGGCGCCGGTGGGGTCGGTGACGTCGGTGAGGATCAGGCCCGGGGCGCCGTTCACGTCCCGCGCGAGCAGGGACATCGTCTCCGGGTCGTAGCCGCGGGTGATGAGAACGGCGAAACGGGCGGCCTTCTCGTGGCCCAGGAGCGGGAGGCGGGCCGCCGTGACGAGGCCGCCGCCGTCGGAGCGCCACACCACGTCCGGGTCGAGGACCTGGAGCAGCCCGTCGAAGTCCCCGCCCATCACCGCGGTGAGGAAGGCGTCCACGGCCCTGCGGTGCTCGTCGCGGTCGACCGAGCGGCGCGGGGCCTCGGCGCGGACCCGGCGGCGGGCGCGGGAGGCCAGCTGCCGTACGGAATCGGGCGTACGGCCGACGACCTCGGCGATCTCCGGGAACGGCACCGCGAACACGTCGTGCAGGATGAGGGCCGTCCGCTCGGCCGGAGTCAGCCGCTCCAGCACGGTGAGCAGCGCCACCCCCACGGACTCGTCGAGGGTCGCCCGGTCCTCGGGCCCGGACTCGGTGACCACGGGCTCGGGGAGCCACGGCCCGACGTACACCTCGCGCCGGGCGCGCGCCGAGCCGAGCTGGTCGTAACAGATCCGGCTGACCACGGTCGTCAGATACGCCCGGGGGTCGAGGACTTCTCCGTCCGGCAGCCCCTGCCAGCGCAGCCAGCTTTCCTGCACCGCGTCGTCCGCGTCCGCGACGGAACCCGTGACGCGGTACGCGATCGCCCAGAGGCGGGTGCGCTGTTGCTCGAATGCGGCCGGGTCTGCCATGGGGTGGGCTCCTCTCCTCGGGTGTCCTGCCCGTTCGGATGTCCTGTCCGGCAGACGTCCTGTCCGGCAGA
>NZ_WWJY01000080.1 GCF_009865405.1 Streptomyces sp. SID3212
GGGCGGCGAGCGGCGGGCACCGGGCCCGGAGGCCACGGTGGGGGCGGCGGACCTGCTGGCCGCGACCACCACCTGCGCCCCGGTCTCGAAGGGGAAGTACCGCACCGACGCGGGCGCGGCGGCCACCGTTCCCGTCTGCGGTGCGTCGGGCGCGGTGTTCTGGAAGGCCGACATGGACATCGACTGCGACGGGCAGGTCACCGCGCACTGCAACACGACGACCGACCCGTGGTTCCAGGAGAGCACCGCCTTCTCCCAGTCCGACGGCAGGCCGCTGAACTCGGAGAAGCTGCCGTTCGTCGTCGTGCCGGCGCCGAGCGAGCTGTGGAGCTACCCGGCGTCGGGCATCCGCGGGGGCGGGGTCGTGGCCGTCGTCCACGGCGGGCGGGTGCAGTACGCCGTGGTCGGCGACACCGGCCCGGTGGGCATCATCGGGGAGGCCTCGTACGCCACGGCGGACGGTCTGGGCATTCCGGCGCACCCCCAGCGGGGCGGTGTGCCTTCGGGAGTGACGTACATCCTGTTCAAGAACACCCGGGTCTCCCCCATCGAGAACCACGCGGAGGCCGTCCGGCTCGGGGACGCGCTGGCGAAGAAGTTCGTACGGGAGAACGGCGGCGCGAAGTAGGGGCGGCCGTCCCAGGACAGGGACGGGGAGCGGCCCCGCCCCTGTCCCGGGACGGGGCCGCTCGGACCGCTCGGACCGCCCGGACCGCTCAGCGCCCGGTCGAGCGGCTAGACGATCCCCTCGGAGATCTCCGACTGCTCGCGCGCGTTCCCGTACGACTGCGGGGTGCTGTACGAGCCACGCGCCACGTACCACCACACCGTGGCGAGCACGAGCACGACGGCGAGCGCGACCACCGCGTAGTTCATGGAGTCGACGGTCACCGGGCTCGCCTGCGGGAGGCAGAAGAGAACGGTCACCCCGGCCACCCACGTCACCGCGATCCAGCCGACCGGCCTGCTCCAGCGGCCGAGGTTCCACGGCCCGGGCTCAAAGCGCTTGCCCGCGCGCAGCCGCAGGTAGATCGGGATGGCGTAGGCGGGGGTGATGCCGATGACGTTGATGGCGACGACGGCGTTGTACGCGGTCGTGGAGTACAGCGAGGGCAGGGCGAGCACGCAGGCGACGACGACCGACAGCCACACGGCGTTGACGGGGGTCTGCGTACGGCTGCTGACGCGCCGCCACAGCGCCGAGCCGGGCAGCGCGTTGTCGCGGCTGAACGCGAACACCATCCGGCTGGCGGCGGCGACCTCCGCGTTGCCGCAGAACAGCTGCGCGACGATCACGATCAGCAGCATCGCGGTGGCGCCGCTCGTGCCGAGCGCGTCGATGAGGATCTGCGCGGGCGGCACGCCGGTGGAGCTGTTCAGGGCGCCGGTGTAGTCCTGGATGGCGAAGGTGAGGCCGGCCAGCAAGGCGAAGCCGGCGATCCAGGAGACCCAGATGGCGCGCACGATGCCGCGCGCCGCCGTGACGGAGGCGTTCGAGGTCTCCTCGGAGAGGTGGGCGGAGGCGTCGTACCCGCAGAAGGTGTACTGCGCCAGGAGCAGTCCGACCGCCGCCACGTACAGCGAGTTGTGCCAGCCGGTGTTGTTGACGAACTCGGTGAAGACGTAGCTGGGCGACTGGTGGTGGGACGGCACGATCGCCAGGGCGCCGACGATGACGGCGACACCGCCCAGGTGCCACCACACACTGACCGAGTTCAGCACACTGACCAGCCGTACGCCGAACAGGTTGAGCACGGCGTGCAGCAGCAGGATGCACACGAAGATGACCATGGTCCAGCCCGGGGTGGGCTCGAACCCGAAGCGCAGGTTGAGGAAGGCCCCGGTGAACAGCGCGGCGCCGTAGTCGATCCCGGCGATCGCGCCCAGCAGCCCGAGCAGGTTCAACCAGCCCGTGTACCAGCCCCACTTGCGGCCGCCCAGCCGGTCGGCCATGTAGTAGAGGGCGCCGGAGGTCGGATACGCGCTGGTCACCTCGGCCAGCGCCATGCCGACGCAGAGCACGAACAGGCCGACGCCCGCCCAGCCCCAGAGCATCACCGCCGGCCCGCCGGTGTTCATGCCGAAGCCGTACAGGGTCATGCATCCGGAGAGGATGGAGATGACCGAGAAGCTGATCGCGAAGTTGCCGAACCCGCCCATGCGGCGGGCGAGGACGGGCTGGTAGCCCAGTTCGCGCAGCCGTTGTTCTTCGTCCTTCTGCGGACCGAGGCCGGAGTTCGACCAGGCCGGCGGGGAAAGGGACACGGGAAACCTCCGGGGTGGGGCGCGGGCGAGGGCAAGGGACGGGCATGCGGGACGGTGCGAAAGGAACGGGACGCGGGGGTACGGAGCCGGGCGCGGCGGAATCGTACGGCCGGACCGGCCGGGGCGCTGCTCAGGCCCGGCCGGGCCCGGCCGGGGCCCGGCTCAGCCCGGCGGGTCTCCCCTGGCCTCGCGGGCCCCGGCGAGCGAGCGGCTCCGGGCGCGGAGGAACATCTCCTCCGCCTGCCCGGGTTCCCGGGCGCGGTAGGCCCAGGGAAGGGTGGCGTAGAACGGCCCGAGCGCCTCGAACACCCGTGCCGCGGACTCGAATTGGAGCGATCCCCAGAGGGCGTGCGCGAGATGGCTCAGGTCGAGCAGCGAGGCCTCGGCCAGGACCGCCCGGTCGAACCACAGGTCCAGTGCCCGCGCCGCGTCCCGGGTGGCGTCCTCCGTGACCCAGTGCAGGTCGAGGGCCTTCTCCTGCCCGTTCTCGCGGCGGTAGCGCTCCACCCGTACGTACAGCGGCAGGACGTGCAGGGCCGAGCCCGCCGGCGCCGTGGAGGCCGCCCACTGGGCGAAGTTGACGGCCTCGGCGAGCGAGCGGGAGCCCCGGCGCGCGTACACGAACTGGAGCATGCGGTGGTACGCCTCGCGGTTGTACGGGTCGCGCCGGTCGGCCTCGGAGAGCAGTTCCCAGGGGCCCGGGAACAGCATCGGGCCCGGCGGCGCGAGCCGGTGCTCCTCCAGCCGCTGCTTGGAGTCGAGTTGGGACAGCGCGAGCAGGCACACCCACGGCACCGGGTCGTCGGGGGCGATCCTGGCCGCGGCACCGCACGCCTCCCACCCCAGCTGCCAGAGCTCCTTGGTGCGCGGATGCCCCTCCCGGTGCGCCCGCAGGGCGCGTTCGACCACGACACGGGTGTGCATCACCGTCGCGGCGACATTCGTGGGTTCCTCGGCGCGCCAGGTCCGGACGGCGTCCGAGCCGGCGGCGACGGCCGCGAGCACCTGCGTCCGCTGGGTCCACAGGCCCCAACCGGCCGTGTCGGCCAGGAGGTTGCGCATCGACACCCAGCGCCCGGCCTTGAGGTCCTGTACTGCGGCGCGCAACTCGCTGTCGTGGCCCGCCGGGTGGTAGACGGGGCGTATGTGGTCGGCCGCCATCAGCCCGGCCCCGGTGGACCCGGAACACGCGTGCGTCCGGTGTGTCGGGTGCGGCGCGGGCAACACCCGGATAGGCATGTGGTGGTCATGGATCCTCTGGCGCGGTGGGGGTGCGAAGCGATCCGCTGCTGGTCGGGCGATTCAAGGGCGCCCTGCCGGTGCTCGGCGATCATTGTAGGTCCCGCCCTGTCAAAATCCGGTCGCTCAGCCGACTTTTTGCAACTCGTCACACAGGCCACGGGAGTTTCGTACGGATCCGCCCCGGCGCGCGGGCCCGTTCCCGTGCTCCGCCGTCCGCCGTGCCGCCCTTGACGCCGTCTCTGACCTGCACCACCCTTTCGCAGAGCGATCACCACCACCCGCACCACCTCCTGCGAGCGAAGAACGGGGACATGCGCCCGGCCCAGCACTCCCTCCCCGGCATCTCCGGCATCTCCGGGCCCGCCTCCCGGCCGGTGCTCGCCGTCGACCAGGGCACGTCGTCCACCAAGGCGCTGGTCATCTGTCCCGAACGCGGCGTGATCGGCGCGGGATCGGCCCCGGCGGCCCCCCGTTACGGCCCCGGGGGCACGGTGGAGGTGGATCCGGCCCTGCTGCTCTCCTCCGTCGTCGAGGCGGGCCGCCGGGCGCTCGCGGACGCCGGTGAGCCCGTCGCGGCCGTCGGCCTCGCCAACCAGGGCGAGACGGTCCTGGCCTGGGATCCGGTGACGGGGGCCCCGCTGACCGACGCGATCGTCTGGCAGGACCGGCGCGCGGAGTCGCTCTGCGCCGAACTGGCCCCGCACGGGGCCCGGTTGACGGAACTGACCGGTCTGCCCGTCGACCCGTACTTCGCCGCGCCCAAGATGGCCTGGATCCGGCGCCGGCTCACCCGCGAGGGGGTGGTCACCACCAGCGACGCCTGGCTGGTCCACCGGTTGACCGGCGCGTTCGTCACCGACGCCGCGACCGCGGGCCGGACCCAGCTCCTCGACCTGGACCGGGTGGAATGGTCGCGGGAGGCGCGGGCGCTGTACGGGCTGGCCGACGAGGCGATGCCCGGGATCGTCGACGCGGCGGGACCCGTCGGCACCACCACCGCGTTCGGGCCCGAGATCCCGCTCACCGGCCTGCTGGTCGACCAGCAGGCCGCGCTGCTCGCCCAGGACGTGACGGAGCCGGGCACCGCCAAGTGCACGTACGGCACCGGGGCGTTCCTCCTCGCGCAGACCGGCAACCGGCCACGCAGGGGCACCTCGGGGCTGGTCAGCTGTGTCGCCTGGCGGCTCGGCGGCCGGACCAGCTACTGCCTGGACGGGCAGGTCTACACGGCCGCCTCCGCCGTACGCTGGCTCACCGATCTCGGGGTGATCTCCGGGGCCGCTGACCTGGATCCGGTCGGCCTGTCCGTGCCGGACAGCGGCGGGGTCACGTTCGTCCCGGCGCTCGCCGGGCTGGCCGCGCCGTGGTGGCGGGGCGACCTGCGGGGCTCGGTGACCGGGCTGGGCCTCGACACCGGCGCGGGGCATCTGGTCCGCGCCCTGTGCGAGGGGATCGCCGCCCAGGTCGTGGAGCTGGCCGACGCGGTGGCCGCCGATCTCGGGGCGCCGCTGACCGT
>NZ_WWJY01000813.1 GCF_009865405.1 Streptomyces sp. SID3212
TCACGACCGGCGTGACCGCGGCGGCACCGCACCCGGGCGGGGCACCGCACGCGGGCGGGACTCCGGCGGGGGAGGCACCGCGGACCGGCGGTGTGTCCTCCGTCGTCACCCTGGTCACCGGCGACCGGGTCCACGCGGACGCGAAGGGCCGGGTCAGCCGGGTGCGGCCGGCCGAGGGCCGCGACCACATCGCCATGGCGGTACGCCGGTGGCAGGGCCGGACGTACGTCCTGCCGGCCGACGCGGCGAAACTGGTGTCCCAGGGGAAGCTGGACCGCCGGCTCTTCGACATCACCGGACTGCTCGCGGACGGGTACGACGACGCGCACCGTACGACGCTCCCGCTCATCGTGTCTTACACCCAGCAGAAGGCACGGGCGAAGTCCGCCTTCGCGGCGGCCGACGTGTCGGTCCGCCGCAGCCTGCCGGTGCTCTCCGCGGAGGCGGTGACCGTGCCGAAGGCGGCCTCTTCGGAGGTGTGGCAGGCGCTCACCGCCCCCGACGCGCGGGGGAGTTCGGCGCGTGTCGCCGGGGCGGGCATCGGGCGCGTCTGGCTCGACGGCAAACGCGAAGCGAGCCTGGACCGGAGCGTTCCGCGGATCGGCGCGCCGGCCGCCTGGCAGGCCGGGTACGACGGCAAGGGCGTGAAGATCGCCGTACTGGACACCGGGGTCGACGAGACGCACCCCGATCTCCAGGGCACCGAGATCGCGCAGAAGGACTTCTCCGGGGCGGGCAACGCCGTCGACCACGTGGGCCACGGCACCCACGTCGCGTCCATCGCGGCGGGCTCCGGGGCCAGGTCCGGCGGTACGTACAAGGGGGTCGCGCCCGGCGCGAAGATCCTCGACGGCAAGGTCCTGGACGACTCCGGCTCGGGTGACGAGTCCGGGATCGTCGCCGGTATGCAGTGGGCCGCCGACCAGGGCGCGAAGGTGGCCAACCTCAGCCTCGGCGGGCACGACTACCCCGAGGTGGACCCGATCGAGGCGGCGGTGGAGAAGCTCTCCGCCGACCGGGGCATCCTCTTCGTCGTCGCGGCGGGCAACGAAGGACCCGGCGCACGCACCGTCGGTTCCCCCGGCAGCGCGGCGGCGGCCCTGACCGTCGGCGCCGTCGACCACGACGACAAGCTCGCCGAGTTCTCCAGCACCGGACCGGCGGCCGACGGGACGCTGAAGCCCGACCTCACGGCGCCCGGCGTGGACATCGTGGCGGCCAAGGCGGCCCAGGGCCAGATCGGCGACCCGGCGGCCGACGGGTACGTGGCCCTCTCCGGTACGTCCATGGCGACCCCGCACGTGGCGGGAGCCGCCGCGATCCTGGCCCAGGAGCACCCGGACTGGACCGGCGCGCGGATCAAGCAGGCGCTCACCGCCTCCACCGCGCCCGGCACCGGCCTCTCCGCGTACCAGCAGGGCACTGGCCGGGTGGACGTGGCCCGGGCCGTCACGCAGTCGGTCGTGAGCGACCAGACGTCCGTGAGCTTCGGTGTGCAGCAGTGGCCGCACGCCGACGACACGCCCGGGTCGCGGACGGTCACGTACCGCAACAGCGGCGGCACCCCGGTCACCCTCGACCTCGCCGTGGCCGCCACGGGCCCCGACGGCAG
>NZ_WWJY01000814.1 GCF_009865405.1 Streptomyces sp. SID3212
AGGCGGAACGGCCGGCGCGGGCGAGGGAGCCGTCCGTCCGCGCGGCGCCGTACGACACCTGCCGGCCCTGGTCCGCCGCCGCCTCCTGCTCGGCGTACCGGGCGCGCTCCTGGGCGGTGAGCGTGTCCAGGAGGTCCTCGGCGGCCGTGAGGCGCTTCTGGACGGTGGTCTTCTGCGCGGCCACCTCGTTCTGACGGGCCTTGAGGTCCACGAGGCGGTCGTCGGCCCGGGTCCGTAACTCCGCGATCGCCGCCAGTTCCTTGCGGATCCGCGTGACCGTCGAGGCCTGGTGGGCGGCGGTCCGTTCGGCGAGGGCGGCGGCCTGGAGGAACGTGTCCGGGTCCGAGCTGAGCGCGAGCTGCACGGTGGGGGTGAGGCCCCCGGCCCGGTACTGGGCGGTGGCGATCGAACCGAGCGCCGCGCGCGAGGTGTTGAGCCGCTCCGTCCGCCGGGCGGCCTCGTCGCGCAGCTCGTCCAGCGCGTCACGGGCGTCGTCGGCCTTCTCCTTCGCCCCGTTGTACCTCTCGGTGGCGGCCTCGGCCTGCTCGTAGAGCCTGTCGACCTTCGACTTGACCTGAGCCACCGTCAGGCGCGGTTCCGCGTGCGCGGATCCGGCCGCGGCCCCGGCCGTCGCCGTCGCGGCGCCCGCCAGGGCGAGGCTCGCGGCGGTACGTCCGGCGGGGCCGGTGAGCGGGCGCTGTTTGTGTTTCCGGTGCGCTGCCACGAGGGCGTCCACTTCCTTACTGGTCCAACATCGCACGTTTGGGGCCGTGCGGGCCGGGTGGCGGGGGTCGGCCACCTGGAGAAGGACGCTAGGTGAAGGTCACGACGCGGTGTCGGCATGGCGGGAATTGACAGCAGGTGAGGGTTCCGAGGCGTTTTGCGACCGTACGATCGGCTGCCCATGCCGCTGTTTCGATCAGGACCGGACACGCGCCGGTCGTACGGCGACGTCGGAGCCGTGGTCGTCAGCTGTCGGCCGCCGGCTGTCGTTCCGGCGGGTTCCGTCAGGCGGGGCGGACGCTGCCGTGGATGGGCAGGTAGTAGATGGATTCCTCGCGGACGTTCGCGCCCGGCTCGGGGGCGTGGATCATCATGCCGTCGCCGGTGTAGATCCCGACGTGGCTGATGTCGTCGTAGAAGAAGACGAGGTCGCCGGGGAGCAGGTCCTGGGTGGTGATGTTCGTGCCCGCGCCCACCTGCTCCCAGGTGGTACGGGGCAGGTCCACGCCCGCGACCCGCCAGGCGGTCTGGGTCAGGCCGGTGCTGTCGTACGAGCTGGGGCCGGTGGCGCCGGACACGTACGGCTTCCCGATCTGTGCGCGCGCGAACGCCAGGACCTTCGCGGCCTTGGTCGCGTACGTGCTGTCGGGGGCGGGCGCGGGGGCGACG
>NZ_WWJY01000815.1 GCF_009865405.1 Streptomyces sp. SID3212
CCCCGGCAGCCGCCGACGCCGACCCCGCAGACCGGCTCCCGGCCCGTACCGGCGCACACCCCCGTACCGGCGCACACCCCTGCCACGGTCCGCTGGCCGGACGACCCGCTCCCGCTGGCCCTCGGCACCGCCCCCGTACCGGAGTACGGCAGCGGTTCCCTCGCCGACCTGCTCCCCACCCTCGCCGCCGGACAGGGCGTACCGAACCTGACCGCGGCGATCCCCGAACTCACCCCCGCCGACCGCAACTGCGTCTTCCTGATCGACGGCCTCGGCTGGGAGCAGATCAAGGCCCACGCCGCCGAAGCGCCGTACCTGACCTCCCTGCTCGGCACCTCCCGGGGCTCCACGGGACGGCCGATCACCGCCGGGTTCCCCGCCACCACCGCGACCTCCCTCGCCTCCGTCGGCACCGGCCTGCCGCCCGGCGCGCACGGCCTGCCCGGCTACACCGTCCGCGACCCCGCTACGGGCGCGCTGATGAACCAGCTCCGCTGGCAGCCCTGGACCGCGCCGCACGTCTGGCAGCCGTACCCGACGGTCTTCCAGCTCGCCGACGCAGCCGGCGTGCACACGGCCCAGGTGTCGTCCCCGACGTTCCGGAACACCCCGCTCACCCAGGTCGCGCTGAGCGGAGGCACGTTCCACGGCCGGCTCACCGGCGAGGACCGGATGGACCTCGCCGCCGCCCAACTCGCCGCCGCCGACCGGTCGCTGGTCTACACGTACTACAGCGAGGTCGACGGCAAGGGCCACCGCTTCGGCGTCGACTCCGACGCCTGGCGCGGGCAGTTGATGTACGTCGACCGGCTCGTCCAGCGCCTCGCCGAGCAACTCCCGCCCCGCGCCGCGCTCTACGTCACCGCCGACCACGGCATGATCGACATCCCCTTCGACGAGGAGTCGCGCATCGACTTCGACGAGGACTGGGAGCTGCGCGCCGGGGTCGCCCTGCTGGGCGGAGAGGGCCGCGCCCGTCACGTGTACGCCGTCCCGGGCGCCGAGGCCGACGTCCTGACCGTGTGGCGCGAGGTGATCGGCGACCGCTTCTGGGTGGCGAGCCGCGACGAGGCCGTCGAGGCGGGCTGGTTCGGCCCGCCGGGCACGGTGGAGGAGCGGGTGTACGGCAGGATCGGCGACGTGGTCGCGGCGGCCCACGCCGACGTCGTGATCACCGCCTCGGTGAAGGAGCCCCACGAGTCCGCGATGGTCGGGATGCACGGCTCGATGACCCCCGTCGAACAGCTCGTCCCCCTCCTCGAAGTACGCTCCTAGGGCGTGTCCGCGAAGTGGGGTCTGGC
>NZ_WWJY01000816.1 GCF_009865405.1 Streptomyces sp. SID3212
GGGGCGGGCACGGGGGCGTACCGGCCGCGCGGCGGCGCGTGGTCGACCTCCTCGGCGCTGCGCCCGATCATGGTGCGGCGGGCGTGCGCGGCTTCGGCGGGGGGTTCGTCGGGGACCAGGAAGTCGCCTTCACCGGCGGTGGTCTCACCGTCGAGGGGCACGTCGAGCGGGCCGTCGAGGGCGGAGGGAGGTACGGAGGCCCCGAATCCACTCCCTGCGTCGGCGTCCGGGTCGGGATCGGGGTCGACGCCGTCCTTGTCGGCGGCCTGGTCGTCCTGGGCAGGCGGCAGCGGGTCGGCGGCCTGATCGGCGGATGGCGGGGGCGCGGGCCTGTCCGGCGGGGTGGCGGACGTCTCGTCGTCGGAGCCGGAGCCGGAGCCGGAATCGGAGCCGGACTCCGACGGCTCGGGCGCTCCGGAGGAAGCCCCGGCGACCCCCACCCCCTCGGCCTCTTCCGCCAAACGGGTGACGAACCGGTTCAACAGCCGGTGCGCGGCAGCCGTCGCCGCCTCCGGGGGCAGCTCCGCGAGGCGCCCCTCGGCCCGTGAGGCGCCGGTGAAGACGAGCGTGGTGCCGTCGCCGCCCGGGGTGTCGGTCAGGCGCAGCGTGAGCGTCAGCTTGGCAGAGCCCGTACCCCGGATCTCCGTACCCTCGGCCCCGGCCGTGAAGACACCGTCCGCGCCCTCGGTCAGCGTCAGCGCTCCCCGGTACGTGATGGTGTGGCCGCCGGCCCGGACCTTGAGCCGCCCCGCGAGCGCGCCCGCGTCGGCGTCCGCGTCCTGTTGGAGTCCCGGTACGCAGCGGGCGACGCGGACGGGGTCCCGCAGCGTCTGCCGGAGGGTCTCTGCCGTCACCGGAACGAACACCTCATGCTCCATGGGAACCGAGCCTACTCAGCCCGACCGCCCAGGGCGCCCCCAAGCGACGAACCAAGCCCGTACGAGTACGGTTCCCGCCCCCTGACCGTCCCCGGACAGGCCGACCCGCCGCCCACCCCCACCCGCGCGGAC
>NZ_WWJY01000817.1 GCF_009865405.1 Streptomyces sp. SID3212
TTCTCCGGCATCAACGAGAAGGGCGACTTCATCTCCCTGCCGATGCGGACGTACTCCTCGGGCATGGGCGCCCGGCTGCGCTTCTCCATCGCCGCCGCCAAGAACCACGACGTCCTGCTGATCGACGAGGCACTCTCCACCGGCGACGCCAAGTTCCAGCACCGCAGCAAGGAGCGCATCGCCGAGCTGAGGAAGGAGGCCGGCACGGTCTTCCTCGTCAGCCACAGCAACACCACCATCACCGACACCTGCGACCGCGCGCTCTGGCTGGAGTCGGGGGTCCTGCGGATGGACGGCCCCGCGAAAGAGGTCGTGGCCGCCTACCAGAAGTTCACCGGCGGCAAGAAGTAGGAACAGCAGCAGGACGGCCGCGCGCCCCGGCCTCCGTACGGGCTGAGAGCCAGCTCGTACGGAGGCCGGGGCGCGGCGCTATTCAGCCTTACGGCTCAGCCTTGCGGCTCAGCTGTGCGTCCGCAGCAGCGTCCGCATCGTCCGCATCGCCACCGACAGATTCGCCAGGTCGAACGCGTCGGAGCTCTGGATCTCCTCCAGCGTCGTACGCGACCGCCCGAGAATCGCCGCGTTTTTCTGCTCCCACGCCTTGAAGCGCTCCTCGGGAGTCGAGTTGGCGTCCCCGACGGACAGCACGTCCGCGGTGAGCCCCGCGTGCGCCGCGTACAGGTCCTCGCGGATGGAGGCGCGGGCCATGGACTGCCAGCGGTCGGCCCGCGGCAGCTCGATGATCCGGTCCATCAGCTGCGTGATCCGCAGCCGGTCCCCGAGGTCGTAGTACACCTCGGCGACGCCCAGCGGGTCCTGTCCCGTACGGTCCGCGATCGCCACGATGTCCAGCGTCGGGAAGGCCGACGAGAACCCGGCGACCCGCAGGGCCAGCTCCTCCGGCACGTCCGCCGAGGTCAGCTCGTCCAGGATCCGCTGGTACCACTCCAGCTCCGCGCCGCGCAGCATCGTCGGCAGCTGGGCCCAGACGTCCTCCACGCCGTCCGCGAAGAACTCGATCGTGGACGCGATCTCCAGCGGCTGCGGCCGGTTGCCCAGCAGCCAGCGCGTGCCGCGCTCCACCAGGCGGCGGGAGTGCAGCCGGATCCGGGTCTGGACGTCCGCCTCGACCTTGTTGTCGAGCGCCTCGACGGAGTCCCACACGGCGTTGAGCCCGAAGATCTCACGGGCCGCGGTGTGCGCCCGTACGATCTCCTCGATCGACGCCCCCGTCTCCTCGCGGAGCCGGTGCAGGAAGGTCGAACCCCCCGTGTTCACCGTGTCGTTGACCAGCACCGTCGTGATGATCTCGCGGCGCAGCGCGTGCCCGTCGATCTGCTCGGCGAACTGCTCCCGCAGCGGGGCGGGGAAGTACGCGTGCAGCAGCTTGCGCAGGTACGGGTCGTCGGGCAGATCCGTGTGGATCAGCTCCTCCGCCACCGTGATCTTGGTGTACGCGAGCAGCACCGCCAGCTCGGGCTGGGACAGCCCCTTGTTGGCGCTGAGCAGCTCCCGGATCTGCCGGTCGGTCGGCAGGAACTCCAGCGCCCGGTTCAGATGCCCGTCCCGCACCAGCCGGCGCATGAAGCGCTGGTGGGCGTGGAGCAGGGACGGGGACTGGATGAGGGCGTTGCCGAGCGCCGTGTTCTGCGCGTAGTTGTTGCGCAGCACGAGCGCGCCGACCTCGTCGGTCATCGCGGCCAGCAGCTTGTTGCGCTGCTTGACCGTCATGTCCCCCTCCGTCACCAGGCCGTTGAGCAGGACCTTGATGTTGACCTCGTGGTCGGAGGTGTCGACGCCCGCGCTGTTGTCGATGGCGTCGGTGTTGACCTTGCCGCCCTCGCCGCCGGCGCCCCGGCGGGCGAACTCGATGCGGCCGAGCTGCGTCAGCCCCAGGTTGCCGCCCTCGCCGACGACCTTGACCCGCAGGTCCTCGCCGTTGACCCGGATCGCGTCGTTGGCCTTGTCGCCGACGTCCGCGTCCGTCTCCGTGGACGCCTTGACGTACGTACCGATCCCGCCGTTCCACAGCAGGTCCACGGGGGCCTGGAGGATCGCCTTCATCAGCTCGGCGGGGGTCAGCTTGGTGACCCCGGGCTCGATGCCGAGCGCCTCGCGGACGTGGGTGTTGACGGGGATCGACTTGGCCGTACGGGGGTGGATGCCGCCGCCCTGCGAGAGCAGCGCCTTGTCGTAGTCGGCCCACGAGGAGCGCTGGAGGCCGAAGAGCCTGCGGCGCTCCGCGAAGGAGGTGGCGGCGTCCGGGTGCGGGTCGATGAAGATGTGCCGGTGGTCGAAGGCCGCGACCAGCCGGATGCGCTCGGAGAGCAGCATGCCGTTGCCGAACACGTCACCCGACATGTCGCCGACGCCGACGACCGTGAAGTCCTCGGACTGGGTGTCGTGGCCCAGCTCGCGGAAGTGCCGCTCGACGGACTCCCAGGCGCCGCGGGCCGTGATGCCCATGCCCTTGTGGTCGTACCCGGCGCTGCCGCCGGAGGCGAACGCGTCGCCGAGCCAGAAGTCGTAGGCGACCGCGACCGCGTTGGCGATGTCGGAGAAGCTCGCCGTGCCCTTGTCCGCGGCGACGACCAGGTAGGTGTCGTCCTCGTCGTGCCGGACGACGTCCGTAGGAGGCACCACCGCGCCCGCGACCATGTTGTCCGTGATGTCGAGCAGCGCCGAGATGAAGATCTTGTACGCGGCGATGCCCTCGGCCAGCCACGCGTCCCGGTCCACGGCCGGGTCGGGCAGCTGCTTGGCGACGAAGCCGCCCTTGGCGCCGACCGGCACGATCACCGTGTTCTTGACCATCTGTGCCTTGACCAGGCCGAGGATCTCCGTACGGAAGTCCTCCCGCCGGTCGGACCAGCGCAGCCCGCCGCGCGCGACCTTGCCGAAGCGCAGGTGCACGCCCTCCACACGCGGGGAGTAGACCCAGATCTCGTACGCGGGCCGGGGCGCCGGCAGGTCGGGGATGGCCTGCGGGTCGAACTTCATCGACACGTAGGTGTGGTGCTTGGCGACGGGCTTCTTGTCGGCCTTGCCGGGGTTCTCGGCCCGCTCGGCCTCGCCGGTCCTGTCCGTCGTACCGGTGTCCAGGCTCGCGGACTGGAAGTAATTGGTGCGCAGCGTGGCCTTGATGAGCGTGAGGAAGGACCGCAGGATCCGGTCCTGGTCCAGGCTCGCGACCTGGTCCAGCGCCCCGTCCAGCTCCTCCAGCAGCCCGTCCGTCAGCTCCGTGCCGGCGCGCTGGTGGCCCGGCGACATCCGCGCCTCGAAGAGCGAGACCAGCAGCCGCGTGGTGTGGACGTTCGTACGGAGGGTGTCCTCCATGTAGTCCTGGCTGAACGTCGACCCGGACTGGCGCAGGTACTTGGCGTACGCGCGCAGCACCATCGCCTGGCGCCAGCTCAGGCCGGCCTCCAGGACGAGGGAGTTGAAGCCGTCGTTCTCGGCGGCGCCGGTCCAGACGGCCGCGAAGGCCTCCTGGAAGCGCTCGCGGGCGTCGTCGGCGCGCGTCTCCCCGCCCAGGCCGCTGACCGGCATCCGCAGACCGAAGTCGTAGATCCAGGCGTGGGTGCGGTCCGCGCAGCGCAGCTCGTACGGACGCTCGTCGACGACCTCCACCCCGAGCCGCTGGAGCACGGGCAGGACCCGCGAGAGGGACACCTGCTCGCCCAGCCGGTAGATCTTGAAGCGCCGCTCTCCGGGGGCCGCCCCGACCGGTTCGTACAGGGAGAGCGAGAAGTCCTTCCCGTCGTTGGTGAGCGCCTCCAGGTGGACGAGGTCGGCGACCGCGGCCCGGGGGCTGTGGTCGGCCTTGTAGCCCTCGGGGAAGGCGCTCCCGTACCGGCGCAGCAGCCCGGCGGCGCGCTCCTCACCGCATTCGGTGTTGAGCGCCTCGGAGAAGGCGTCCGCCCAGGAGCGGGCGGCCTCCACGAGCCGGGCCTCGATGCGGTCGGCGTCGTCGTCGGTCAGCTCGCCGATCTCGGTGCCCGGGGGGACCCGGACGACGAAGTGCAGCCGGGAGAGGATCGATTCGGTGTTCCACGCGGTGAAGTCGACGCTGGTGCCGCCCAGCTCCTCCTTGAGGATGTCGACCAGCCGCAGCCTGACCCCGGTGGTGTACCGGTCGCGCGGCAGGTAGACGAGGGCGGAGTAGTAGCGCCCGTACTCGTCCTGGCGCAGGTACAGCCGCAGCCGCCGGCGCTCCTGGAGGTACAGGACGCTGGTGACGATCGAGCGGAGCTGGTCGACCGGCGTCTGGAACAGCTCGTCGCGCGGGTACGTCTCCAGGATCTGCACCAGGTCGCGGCCGTCGTGGCTGTTCGGCGAGTAGCCGGCGCCCTCCAGGACCTCGGCCACCTTGCGGCGCACGACCGGCACCCGGCGGACGGACTCGGTGTACGCGGCCGAGGAGAAGAGGCCCAGGAAGCGGCGCTCGCCGACGACGTTGCCCTTGTCGTCGAACTTCTTCACCCCGACGTAGTCGAGATAGCTGGGGCGGTGCACGGTGGCGCGGCTGTTGGCCTTGGTGATGACGAGCAGCTTGTGCTCCCGGGCCTTGGCCCGGGCGTCGGCGGGCAGCCGGCTGAACGAGGGGCTGACCGGGTGGTCGTCGTCCTCGCTGTGGTGCGGGTCGGAGCGCAGGATGCCGAGGCCGGTGCCGGCCACGGCGGACAGCGAGTCGGTGTCCGTCAGCTGGTACTCGCGGTAGCCGAGGAACGTGAAGTGGTCGGCGGCCAGCCAGCGCAGCAGCTCCCTGGCCTCGTCCACCTCCTGGACGCGCAGATCGTCCGCGGTCGGCTCGCCGGGCAGCTCCTCGGCGATGCGCAGCGCGGCCTCGCGCATCTTGTCCCAGTCCTCGACGGTCTCCCGTACGTCCGACAGGACGCGCCGCAGGTCGGCGGTCATCTGCCGGAGGTCGTCGCGGTCGGACTCGCGGTCGATCTCGACGTGGATCCAGGACTCGGTGAGCGCGTCGTGGGGACGCTCCGCCCCGGCGGCGGGGCCGTCGGGGAGCACCTCGATCAGCTTGCCGGTGACGTCGCGCCGGACGACGACCTGCGGGTGGATCACGGCGTGGATGCCGCGGCCCTGGCGGGTCAGCTCGTTGGTGACGGAGTCGACCAGGAAGGGCATGTCGTCGGTGACGACCTCGACGACGGTGTGGCTGGACGTCCAGCCGTTCTCCTCGACCGTGGGGGTGTGGACCCGCACGTCGGCGGTCCCCTGCGGGCGGTTCTCGGCCAGTCGGTAGTGGGAGAGCGCCGCGCCGTAGAGGTCGACCGGATCACGGTCGGCCAGGTCTTCGGGAGCGGTGTGCAGGTAGTAGCGCTGGAGGTACGCGAGAAGCGCGTCCTGTCCGGAACGCCCCTCGTGGGACCCGGCCGCGGCCTGGTCCGCCAGGGGGCTTCCCCCCAGCCCTCCGGTCTCCCCCGCCGGGCTGTTCTCAGCGACCCGGGCCGCCCGTTCGAGCAGCTCGGCCTTGGCTTCGTCCAGCTTGGTCTGCATGTCCTCTGGCTCCTGTCGCGCGCCGTTGCGTGACGTGTATGAAGGAAGCGCCACAACGCCACGACGCGGGGTTTCCGGTCGAGGTCGACGTTATGCCGCGATGAGAGATGCCCGAGACGTTATTGGCCAATTTTGACGGCCGGTCCGGATAACGGCGATCGACGACGGCCCGGGCGCGGTGGCGCTCCGGGCGCAGACGGGGGGCTTCGCTGCCCCCACGGCATATCGCGCTGATCACTGCCCCAGGCTATCGCTCTCCACCTGCCCGCCGTCATGAGCCGCATGTGTACAAAAGCGCAAGGTGAACTTTGACACTCCGGCCAGCGACACAAGGCCTGCGGACTGCTCCGGCCCTCTCAAGCCCGTCCGGCGATTGAGGACATCAGTGAGCCGCACCGCCCAACGGGCAGAGGCCAAGGAGCCTTCCTCAGCCCACCAGATCCTGCGCCACCGCCACCGCCTCCTCCAGGGAGTCCACCACCGGCACCCCCGCCGCCACCAGACTCGTCCTGCTGTGCGACCCGCCCGTGTACAGCACCGCCCGCGCACCCACATGCGCCGCCGCCACCGCGTCGTCCACCGCGTCGCCGATGACCACCGTGCGCCCGGGCGATATCGCGCCGACCGACGCGAGGGCTACCAGATGGCGCTCCATGTGCAGCGCCTTGCTCCCCCCGGAGGGGCCCGTGCGCCCGTCGACCCGTACGAAATGGCTCTCGATGCCGTACCCCCGTACCACCGGAACCAGCTCCTCATGGCCGTACATGCTCAGCAGCGACTGGCTGCGGCCCGCCCGCGTCCAGCCCGCGAGCAGCTCCTCGACGCCCGCCGTGAGCGCGCAGCCGACACGCTGCTCCGTGTAGTGCCGGTGGAACGTCTCGTCCATGACGGTCCATTCGGCGTCCGTCGGCAGCCGGCCCATCAGCCGCTCGTAGAAGACCGGCACGGGCACGCAGTACAGCTCGCGGTAGCGCGCCAGGGTGATCGGCTCCAGCCCGATCTCACCGAAGGCGGCGTTGGTCGCCCCGATGACGGCCTGGATGTCGTCCAGGAGCGTGCCGTTCCAGTCCCAGACCAGATGCGTGTTCTGCTTCCCCATGGCAAAACCGTACCGCCCGCCACCGACATCGGTGCAGTGGCCACGGGCCGTACGGGTCCCGGCGGGACGCTCAGCCGATGAGGTGGTCGATCTCCTGGACGCCGTACCAGAGCAGTTCGTGGTCCTCGGCGCCGTCCACGACGAACTGCGCGTCGTCGTCGCCGTGATCCGCAGCGCCCAGCGCGGCGGCGGCGGCCGAGACGTCGGCGTCCGCGTCGTCCGCGTCGATGTGGACGGCGGCGGCCCCGGCGAGCGGTACGGCCGTGGCGATCCGCACCTCGCCG
>NZ_WWJY01000818.1 GCF_009865405.1 Streptomyces sp. SID3212
GTCCCCGGACGCGTGGTCGGCCGTCGCGGCGGAGTCGGTCTCGGCCGTGGGCGGGCGGCGGCGGATCGTGGGCTCGTCGGCGCGGGCGGCCTCGGCGCGCAGCAGGGCGTTGAGGGCGGCGAAGGGATCAATGGGCATGGCTGTGTCCTCACGAGGGTGGGGGTGCGGTGCTGGCTCAACTGCTCGGGCGGGAAGGGCACATGGGTGCCCGACCTGTCAGCAGCGCAGCACGGCCCCGGAGGCGGCCGACGGCACGCGTGAGGGTTCCTGAGGGGTGAACGGCCGGGTGTACGCGGCCGGTTGCGGCCCGCGCCACCCGGCCACGGTCCGGGGTACGGCGGGTGCGCCACCGGCCCGTACGACGCCCCGGCCGACGGCGGCACGTTCGCTCTCGGCGGGGTCCTGCTGCCCCTCGCCCGCCGGTTCGGGCGCGGCGGAGGCGGGGGGCCTGGGCTCGGCGGCGGAGGCCGGATCATGACCGGTGTCCAGGGACATGCCCAGAAGCGCGACCAGAACCAGCAGCGCCGTCACGGCGATCCGCCGCGCGCGAGCGGCGCGGGCCACGGAAACGGCGCCGGGCGCCGCGACAG
>NZ_WWJY01000819.1 GCF_009865405.1 Streptomyces sp. SID3212
CCCGCGCGCGGCGTGCCGGTCGCGGCGGCGCCGGACGACTCGCTGCCGGGCCGTCGGCACGACGCCGTCGGGCAGGACGCCGTACGCCAGAACTCCGGACGTCAGGACGCCGTACGACAGGACTCGCTACGCCAGGACGCCGTGCCGGCGCCCGCTTCGGCGGAGCATGACGTACGTGACGTGCGTGACGTACGTACGGATCCGGACGCCCCCGGCCTCACCCCGCCGCAGACGCCGACGCAGGGCGTACCGTCCGGGCGGCGGCGGGCGCGCAGGGACGTCGGCGGTGGCGCGGACGACTCGATGGAGATGCCCGTCCAGCTGGACACCGGGGCCATGTCCTTCGACCCGAACGGGAATCAGTGGGGGGCGCCGGACGCCGACCCCGGTCCGGCCGGTGGCCGAAGCGCGCAGGACCAGAGCCACGGATTCGGGAACGGCCCGGTCGCGAACGGGCAGGACGGACCCGCGACACCCTCCGGTTTCGGCCCGATGGTCGGACCGCCCGGCTGGCCCGACGACCCCCGTCCGGCCCAGGACACGGCGGGCGGCCAGGGCCTCCGGGCGTACGGTACGGACGTCGAGACCGGCGGCGTACCGGCTCCCCGGCCCGCGCCCGACC
>NZ_WWJY01000820.1 GCF_009865405.1 Streptomyces sp. SID3212
CGGCCGGTGAACGCCGGCAGGTCCGGGGGCAGTTGGGACGGGACCGGCTGCCGCACGGCACGCCGTACGTCCAGCGCCGGGTCGGTGTGCAGGATGCGGCTGTGCAGCCGGTCGAGTCCGGCGCCGGGGTCGACGCCCAGCTCCTCCCGCAGGACCTTCCGGGCCTCGCGGTACGCGGCCAGGGCGTCGGCGCGGCGGCCGGAGCGGTACAGGGACAGCATCAGCTGCTCGTGCAGGCGCTCGCGCAGCGGGTGCGCCGCGACGGCGGCGCGGAGTTCGGCCGTCAGGCCGGGCCGCTCGCCGAGTTGGAGTTCGGCGGCGTGCAGTTCCTCCAGCGCGGCGAGGCGCAGCTCCTCCAGCCGGTCGCGCTCGGACTCGAAGAAGATCCCCCGTGTCCCGGCGAGGGCCTGCCCGCGCCACGCTCCGAGGGCCTGCCGCAGCGAGCGG
>NZ_WWJY01000821.1 GCF_009865405.1 Streptomyces sp. SID3212
GCCGGGAGCGCCCGGCGGACCGGGCGGCTGCGGGGCGTCGGAGCCTTGCTGCGGGACGAGTTGGGTCGGCAGATAACCGCCGGCCGGCACACCGGGCGCACCCGGGCCGGACGCCGGAGGTGTCCCGCCGGCCGCACCGGCCCCACCGGGAACACCCGGCGGGCTGGGCGGCGGAGGTGTGGTGGAACCGCCCCCACGGCCACCGCGCGGAGGCGCGTACGCCTTGCTGGTCGCGGCATCGGCGATGTCCCGCGCCCCGGGAGTGCCGCCGGGCCCGGCGGCACTCGCACCGGAACCCGCGTGCCCGCCGCCCGAACCTGCCGGACCCGCACCGGG
>NZ_WWJY01000822.1 GCF_009865405.1 Streptomyces sp. SID3212
CGACGAGGTGTCCCGCGTGCAGCGGCTCGCCGCGGCGCTGGCGGGCGCGAAGAGCGTCCGGGACGTGGGCCGGGTGCTGGTCTCCGCGCTGCGCGGCCCGCTGGGTGCCGACCGGGTGGCGTTCGGCGAGATCGAGTCGGACCGGCTGGTCGTCCTCGCGCTCGATCCGCCGGAACCCTCCGCGTGGCCGGACGTCTGGCGGTCGGAGTGGCGTTCCGAGTGGCCCGACCTGCCGATCCGGTCCCTCCCCACGCTGGCGGACACCCTGCGCGAGGGCCGGGTCAGCCTGTGGCCGGAAGGCCCCGCGAGCGAGGAC
>NZ_WWJY01000081.1 GCF_009865405.1 Streptomyces sp. SID3212
GTCGACCCGGACACCGGTCAGGTGCTCGCCTCCGGGGACGGCGGAGCCGGCGGCGAGACCGCGTCGGGCGGCGCCGCCGGGGCCGTGAACCTCGCCGAACCGGTCACCGTGGCCGGCCGCGGCGGCTGGGGCGGCGCGCAGACCCTGATGCTGCTGACCGCGCTGGTCCTGCTGGGCCTGGTGCTGCTCCCCTCCGTCATCTCCCGCACGCTCGCCTCCCGGAAGGGCCCGGCCTCGTGAAGACCTCAGCTCTGAGAAGACGCGGAGAGTTCCGCCGGCTCCGCCGTTTCCGCCGTACGACCGTGCGCCTGGCGGCCGGGGCCCTGATCGGCGCGCTCCTCGGCGCCGTCGTGGCCCAGGCCGCCCAGCCGGCCGCCGCCGTCACGGGTTCCGCCGTGACCGTGTCCGGGCGCGGCGAGTTCAAGGACATGCGGTTCACGGTCAGCCAGACCACGCACCTCACCAACCAGGCCGTCTCCGTGTCGTGGACCGGCGGGACACCCACCCGGTTCGCCGGGGCCCTGTTCAACACCGACTTCGTCCAGATCATGCAGTGCTGGGGCGACGACGACGGGACGGTCAAGAGCAACCCGGGCCCCTCCCGTACCCAGTGCCAGTACGGCGCCTCACCCACCACCAACCGCAGCGGCTGGCCGGGCAACGCCTACGACGACACCCGGGCCGTCACCTACACCGCGGAACCGACGAACTACGGGCAGGACGACAGCTACGGCCTGGACGGCGCCAACGGCCAGGGCGAGGTGCCGTTCAAGTCCGTCGACGGCACGGTCGTCGCCACCAACACCCAGAACAACCCGCTCTTCAACTACAACACCACCAACGAGGTGGACTTCGCCCGCACCAGCTCCGACGGGAGCGGGCAGGAGTACTTCGAGGTACAGACCGCCAACGAGGCCCCGCACCTCGGCTGCGGCGCCCCCGTCACCAAGAGCGGCGCCACCAAGCCCCGTTCCTGCTGGCTGGTGATCGTCCCGCAGGGCCACCTGGACCTCGACGGCAAGCCGTACGCCGACACCACCCAGGTCAACGCCGGATCCCCGGTCTCCTCCACGAACTGGAAGAACCGGGTCGCGATCAAGCTCGGCTTCAACTCGGTCGCCTCGAACTGCGCCCTCGGCGCCGACGAACGGGCCACCAACGGCAGCGAACTGGCCGCCGACGCCATGACGAGCTGGCAGGCCGCCCTCTGCCCCTCCGGCACCGTGTACGGCTACACCGAGATGGGCGAGCCCGATGCCCGGGGGCGGCTCTCCCGCGACGGTTCCTCCGGCCTCGCCTTCACCACCCGCGCCCTCGGCGACGACCCCGGGACCACCGCGCCGGAAGGCCCCACCGCCTACGCCCCCGTCGCGCTGTCCGGCGCCGTCATCGGCTTCACCATCGAGCGCCGGGCGAAGGCGGGCGCACCGGAGTCCGCCCAGAAGGTCTCGGGCACCAAGGTGCGCTCCCTCGACCTCACCCCCCGGCTGGTCGCCAAGCTGCTCACGGAGTCGTACCGCAGCTCCGTATGGGGCGCGGTCACCAGCACGTCCACCGGTGGCGGCGCGCCGGAACTCCACGCCGCCAAGGGGTACGAGTGGCTGACGGGCAACCCGGCCGGCCTGGTGAGCGACCCCGATTTCCTCGCCCTGAACCCGGAGTTCGCCCACCTCTCCGTCGCCGAGACCCCGGCGACGGACACGGACCTGATCACCGCGCTCGGCCACTCCGACACGGCCCGCACGGTGTGGAACTGGATCGCCGCGGACAACGACGCCCGCGCGTTCCTGTCCGGCGTCCCCGACCAGTGGGGGATGCGCGTCAACCCGTACTTCAGCACCAGCGCGGACGTGAACCCCACCGGCTTCGCCTTCGACCTGGCCCGTGACGACTTCCCCAAGAGCGACCCGTGGTGCCTGGTCCCCGACGGCCTCGGCCCCGACGCCAAGCAGTGCATGACGGACTTCCACCCCTACGTGGACGACATGCACGCCGGCGCCCTGAACACCCGCCGCGCGGACACCCTGTGGAAGTCCAACTGGGACGCGCTCGCCGTACCGCCCGCCTACAAGAGCGTGGGCCCGCAGATCGTCGGCTCCCGCTTCGTGATCTCCGTGACGGACGCGGCCTCGGCCGCCCGCTACAGCCTCCAGAGCGCCCGACTGCTCAACGCGGCAGGCAAGTTCACCGCCCCCACCACGGGCGCGCTGACCGCCGCCGCGGCGAGCGCGACCGGCGACGCCGTACGGGTGATCGATCCAGCCGAGGTGACGGCGGCCGACGCGTACCCGCTCGCCCAGCTCGTGTACGGCGCGGTGCGCCCGGCCGAGCTGAAGGCGGCGGCGCGCAAGGACTACGCGGCGCTCCTGACGTACGCGGCGGGCGCCGGGCAGAGCAGCGGCACCGACCCGGGCGACCTGCCTCCGGGGTACGCGCCGCTGCCCGACCCCCTGCGGACCCAGGCCCGCGCCGCCGCCGCG
>NZ_WWJY01000823.1 GCF_009865405.1 Streptomyces sp. SID3212
CTCGTGCAGCAGTTCCTCGTGCAGCGCGCGCAGCTCCGGGCCCGGGTCGGTGCCGAGGCGGTCTGCCAGGCCTCGGCGGACCTCGTCGTACGCGGCCAGCGCCTCCGCCGTGCGGGACGCGTCGCGCAGGGCGCGGACGCGGAGCGCCTGGAGAGGTTCGTCGAGGGGGAACTCCTCGCAGAGCGCGGCCAGTTCGGGCAGGGTGTCCTCCGCGCGGCCGAGCGCGAGCGCGGCCGTCAGC
>NZ_WWJY01000824.1 GCF_009865405.1 Streptomyces sp. SID3212
GCGCTGTGCGGGTGGGTCCTGGCCAGTTCCGCGCCGAACGCGGCGGCGTCGTGGTGGAGCGCGGTCACCGTGCCGTCGGCCGTGAGGTGGCCGCCGTGCACCAGGGCGGCGTACACCGCGTCGAGCAGGCGTCGTTGGCCGGGCGCCACCAGCAGGCGCTCGGCCAGCCGCTCCGGGCCGGTCCGCTCCCCCGGTCGCAGAC
>NZ_WWJY01000082.1 GCF_009865405.1 Streptomyces sp. SID3212
GCCCGCCCTCGCCGGCGCGCTGACCGGCGCGCTCGGCGGCGGCGACACCGTACCGGCCGCCTGGCGGGACGCCTGCCGTACGCTCGCGGGCTGCGCACTCCCCCGCCTCGCCGGCATCGATCTCATCGAACTCGCCGGACTGCTGGCAGACACGGAACTGGCCTCTCCGGGTGGACAATTCCGACATGACGACCCTGAGCACACCCCCCACCCCCTCCGCCACGGAGACCCCCACCCTCGCTGACCGCGTCACCGGCTGCCTGCTCGGCGCGGCCGTCGGCGACGCGCTCGGCGGCCCGGTCGAGGGGTACTCCCCCGACCAGATCGTCGAGCGCCACGGCGGCCGGGTCACGGGCATCGTCGGCCCGTGGAACGAGGACTGGCGCACCGCCCGCCCCATCGCGCCGTACCACAAGGGCGACGGCCACGTCACCGACGACACCCTGATGACCCACGCCCTGGTACGGGTGTACGGGACGGTCCGCGACCACCTCGACGCGTACGCGGTCGCCGAACACCTCGTCCCCGACCTGATGTCCACCCCCCGCTGGATCCCCGAGCTGGAGGCCGAGGCGCTCCCCCTGCAGCGGATCTTCCTCGCGGAGAAGTGGATCGTCGCCCGGCTGCACTACGGGCACGTCGACCCGCGCGAGGCCGGCACCGGGAACATCGTCAACTGCGGGGCAGCGATGTACATGGCGCCGGTCGGCCTGGTCAACGCGGCCCACCCGGCGGCGGCCTACGCGGAGGCGCTGGACGTGGCCGGCGCGCACCAGTCGTCGTACGGGCGCGAGGCGGCCGGGGTGTTCGCGGCGGCGGTCGCGGCGGCGTGCGTGCCGGGCGCCACCCCCGCGTCGGTCGTCGAGGCGTGCCTGGCGCTGGCGAAGGACGGGACACGCGCGGCGATCGAGGCGGTGTGCGAGGTGGCCGCGTGCCACGGTGACGCGGAGTCGGCGCTGCGTGGGCTGCGGGAGGCGGTCGCGCCCTTCGACACCGTCGGCCCCAACTACCGCGCCCCCTCCCTCGGCGCCCGCCGCCCGTCCCGCCTGCACTCGATCGAGGAACTGCCCGTGGCGCTCGGCATGTTGCTCATCGGCGGGGGCGATGTCCGCCGTACGGTGCTGGGGTCGGTCAACTACGGCCGCGACTGCGACTCCATCGCGACGATGAGCGGGGCGATCGCCGGGGCGCTGGGCGGCGAGTCCGCCGTGCCGGCGGAGTGGGCCTCGCGGGTGGCCGAGGCGAGCCGTCTCGACCTGCACGCGCCCGCGCGGATGCTGACGGAGGTGGCGTACGAGGTGTTCGCACGGGACACGGAACACCGCCGCGCCCACGAGAGCGCGTTCGCGCGCCTGACGGGGCAGCGATGAGCGGGGCGGAGGTGAGTGGGGCGGCGCTGAGCAGTGCGGACGACCTGCGCCTCACCTGGGTCCAGCCCGAGGATCTGATCGGCCACGAGCTGGCGCAGGCGGCGCGGGACGGCCGGGACGCGACGGAGATCGAACGGCGCTGGTACGAGGCGGGCGGCCACCCGGCCCCGCCCCGCGCGGGCGCGTCCCCGACCGCCGCGTCTGCGCGCCTGCGCGCGGTGGCAGAGGAGCTGCTGGACGAACTGGCCCTGCTGGACTCGCCGTTGGCGGTGTACGAGCCGACGGACCTGACGGGCATCAGGGCGATGAGCACGGCCTGGCGGTCCGCCGAATCCGCCCCCGACGCACGGCCCCAGGCCGGGGCTCCCTCCCCGACCGACACACCGCCCAGCACCAACACGCCCTCCCGAACGGGCGAACCCCCTCAGGCAGACGCTCCGTCTGAGGCCCACGCGCCGAACCGAACCGACGCCCCCCACCCAGCCGACGCGACCGCTCGGACCAACACACCCCACCCGGCCGACACACCCCACAGGGCCGAGGCACCCTCCCTAGCCGACGCGCCGAACCGAACCGACGTCCCCCACCCAGCGGACATGCCCCCTCGGACCAACACACCCCACCCGGCCGACCCGCTCTCCCAGGCCGACGCCCCCTACCGGGCCAACACGCCTTCTCAAGCCGACGCACCCCACCCGGGCGACACACCCTCCCAGCCCCACAACCCCCATCCAGCCGACGCGCCCCACCGGGCCAGCACACCCCATCCGGCCAACGCACCCGGCGCAGCCGACGCGCCCCACCGGGCCAACACGCCCTCCCAGGCTGGCACCCCTCACCCGGCCGACACACCCCACCCAACCGACAGACCCCC
>NZ_WWJY01000825.1 GCF_009865405.1 Streptomyces sp. SID3212
GTCGCCGCCGAGACGCCGGAGAGCGGCGCGCTGCTGCGGTCGCCCGAGTTCGACCCCTGCTCGCTCCAGGCCAGGCCCACCGACCTGATGCGCCGGCGCCAGCACGCGAAGGCCGCGCTCGCCGCCACCGCCGCCCTGCTCGTCTGCGGGACCCTGCTCGGGCTGCCGGGGGACGGCTGGGGACCCGAGAGCGCCGCGGCCCCCTCGTACGCCCGCAACCCCATGGCCCAGGCCGCCCTCGATCCGGCGAAGGTGCGGCGGGTCGCGCCCGCCTTCTGGGAGGGCTCCGCCCGTACCGACTTCTCCGCCTGGCCCACCCGTGGCGCGCTGGCCAACGACACGGGGCTGCTGCGGCGGGCGCTGGCGGTCTGGGCGCGGCCGGGCCGTACCGTCCAGGTCTCCACCACCCCCGGGACCCCCTCGGGACCGCCCATGGGATCACCGCAGTTGCTGTACGCGGGCCGGGTCGACGCCGCGCGGATCGTGCTGCTGTACGACGGCCTGCGGGTCGTGCGGTACGCCGAGGCGGCCGACGGCGGCGACGCGGCGGGGCTGGACTTCGCCCGGGTCGACGGCGCGGACGGGGCCGCCTCCGGGGCGCTGGTGGTGGCGCGCTCCGACAGCAACGTCCGCTATCTGACGGCGCCTTGGGTGAGCCGTACGTCCGTACGGGATCTGCGCGACCCCCAGGCGCCCGCCCGGCCGCTGGGGCGGGACGCGGACGGGGTGACGGAGCCCATGGGCAGCCCGGCGACGGCCCGGGACTGCGGGTCCTGGGACACCCTCGACCTCCGGGACGGGTCCCACGACCGGCTGCTCACGGACCTCGGCGAGCTGACACCGGCGCGGCTGACGTCCGGGCCGCCGTCGTCCCCGTCGGACGTGTCGAGCACGCAGGACCGGGTGGCGTGGGCCAGGACCGCGTGTCTGTTGCCCACGGTCCGCTCGCACGGGGTGCGGTCGGTGAACTCCTGGGCGTTCGCGCGCCAGACGCTGCCGGAGGCGAACGGCACGGCGGAGTGGCTGTGCACCCGCGCGGAGACCTGGCGGGGTACGGGGAGCCGGGTGCTGGCGCAGTTCCAGCCCCCGTCCGCCACGAAGCCCGCGTCGGCGGGGGCGATCGCGGCCCGCGCGGAGGACTCCCTCGCGTGCGGGGCGCGGGGGCCGCGTGAGGTGCTGGCCGGGGTGCTCTGGAAGTCCCGGGGCGGCCAGTGGTACGTCCTGGCGGCGGGCAGCGAGGAGTTCAGGTCGCTGGAGGTGTCGGGCGGGGTGAAGGGCACCGCGAAGGGGCGGATGCTGGCGGTACGGGCCTCGGCCGGGGCGCGGGCGGAGCTGAAGGGGGCCGTGGAGGGCGGCGGGTCGGTGGGAGCGCTGCGGTGACGCGGTGAGGGGCGCTGACGCGTGGCGTGCCGCGCTGACACGAGGCGTGCCGGCGTGACCGGGGCCGTACGCCGTCACCGGGCGCGGCCCGCGCGTCCTACGGCAGCAGCCAGTCCGCCCCCAGCGCCGACAGCAGGCACACCGCCAGCAGCCAAGTACCCAGGCGTGTACGGCCGTTGCGGCTCAGCTCGATCACCACACCGCACAGGACCATCGCCAGCCCGTACACCCCCACCACCAGGACCGACGTGCGCTCCGCCAGCCGTACCGCCAGCAGTACGGCCATCGCCACCAGCAGCACCGACGCGAGCGCGACCCGCAGCGCCCGTGCCTGACGGGGCGTCAGTTCACGCGTCAGACCGGACGTCGGACCCTCGGCGGGTGTCTCTATCGGCTGGTCCGGGTCAGTTGAGGTCATGGACCGGCAGCGTAATCGACACCCCGGGGAGCGTGCCCGTTAGGCTGTTCGTATGACGACCGGGGTGCGCCGCAGGATGGGCGTCGAAGAGCGGAAGCAACAGCTGATCGGTGTCGCGCTGGAACTGTTCAGCCACCGCTCCCCCGAGGACGTCTCCATCGACGAGATCGCCGCCGCGGCCGGCATCTCCCGGCCCCTCGTCTACCACTACTTCCCCGGCAAGCAGAGCCTGTACGAGGCGGCGCTGCGCCGGGCGGCCGACGAGTTGGCGGAGCGGTTCGTGGAGCCGAGGGAAGGACCGCTCGGGGCCCGGCTGTCGCGGGTCATGGGGCGGTTCTTCGACTTCGTGGAGGAGCACGGTCCCGGTTTCTCCGCGCTGATGCGCGGCGGCCCCGCGGTGGGTTCCTCGACGGCGAACGCGATGATCGACGAGGTGCGGCAGGCCGCGTACGTCCAGATCCTGTCCCATCTGGAGGTGACGACCCCGCCCGCGCGGCTGCACCTGGTCGTCCGGTCCTGGGTGTCGCTCGCCGAGTCGACGGCGCTGATCTGGCTGGACGGCCGGGACATCCCGCGCGCGGAGCTGGAGTTGCAGCTCGTGCACGACTTCGCGGCGCTCGCCGCGGTGAGCGCCGCGTACGACGCGGAGATGGCGGCGATCCTGCTGCGGATCGTCGCCGACGAGCCGGCCGAAGGCCCGTTCGGCGATCTGCTCGGCCGGCTCATGGGGCTGGGTACTCAACTCCCGGGCCAGCGCCTCCCGTAGAAGGCCGGCCGGGGCGGTCGGTCAGCTGGTGCCGTAGACGACGGTGACCTGGGTGAAGCCGAGGGACCGCAGCAGGCCCTCCAGCATGCTGGTGGTGTTCTTCTCGGCGCGGTCGGCCAGTTCGCTGTCCTTGGCCGCCTCCCCGATGTGCTTGGCGGCCAGCTGGTTCACGGCCCGCTCGCTCGCCGCGTTGTCCGAGAACAGGTCACCGAGCCGGTCCAGCAGACCCCGCTGCTTGGAGACGGCGTAGGAGCGGTCGGGGTCGAGCGCGGGCTTGCCCAGCTGCGCGTGCGGCAGCCGGATCGTCGCCATGGTCCGTTCCTTGTCCGTGGTGACGCTGTTCTCGCCGATGCCGCCGAAGTCCACGAAGGCGCTGACCGTACCGGCGCCGACGTAGAGGGTACGGGTGCCGCGGATGGCGTCGGGCAGGTACTTGGCGTCCTTCTCCAGGTCCACGACCACCTGGAAGTTGCCCGAGGCGGCTTCGTAGCGGTCGAGGTCCTGCATGGACTGGAGCAGGGTCGGCCCTGTCCGGTCCTTCGTCTCGCTGCCGAAGACGTCGCCGAACCCGGGGATCAGGTCCAGCTTGCTGCCGGCGAAGAGCAGCGCCGCGACGGCGACGAGGGTGATGAGCAGCTTGCTCCACCAGGACAGCCCCGCCGGGCGGGGCTTGTGCTGGCTCTGTTCCGGTTGCACGTCGGTGGACGTCATACCCCTCTGATTTCCCGCCGCGCGCGGTTCACACGGACGCGGCGGGGTCCGTTACAAGATCCGTATCAAACGGCCCCGCCGCGCCCGTTCCGGCGCCGGGTGTCAGCAGTTCCTGGCGCCCGCGTGGAGGGCAACCGCCGTGTTGGAGCCGAGTGTTGCCGTGAACTTCCCGGCGCTGTCGACGGTGACCCGCCGGCCGCTCTGGACGTCGCAGTAGTTCCCCGGGGGCAGGGACGTCTCGAAGGTACGGGTCAGCGCGGATCCTTCGTGGTTGAGGGCCACGTACCCCTTCGTCCCCCGGCCGAACGCGATCTGGTCGCCGCCGTTGTCCCACCACCGGGTGACGGCCTGGCCCCGGGTGGTGTTGCGGAAGCCGACCATGGAGGCGATCTCCCGCCAGGCGTGCTGGCACTTCCAGCCGTCGCTGTAACAGGCCCTGACCGTGCCGCCGTTGGGCGGCCCGGCGTCCCGGTCGGTGAACTCGTAACCGGAGTTGATGTCGGGTGAGCCGTAGGGCCAGGCCAGCATGAAGACGTTGGCGAGGGTGTAGTTGGCGCCGTCCTTGTAGCTGAGGGTGTCGCCGCCGCGCTCGGTGTCGTGGTTGTCGACGAAGACGGCCGCCTTGTCGCCCCGCATGAAGGCCCAGCCCTCGCCATAGTTCTTCAGGTAGGCGAGGTTCTCGTTGAGGAAGACCTGCTTGAGGCTGCGCCCGTACCGGAACTCCTGTACGTCACCGGTGTTGAGGTACTCGTCGGGCGATATCGCCTCCCCCGCGCCGTAGATGACCTCCTGCTTCCAGTAGGCGCCGGGGTTGGTCAGCCGGCTCTTGATGTCGGCGAGGTCGCCGGCCGGCATGTGCTTGGCGGCGTCGATCCGGAAGCCGTCGACGCCCAGCGAGAGCAGGTCGTTGAGGTACGCGGCGATCCGGCCGCGTACGTACGGTTCACCGGTGTCCAGGTCCGCGAGGCCGACGAGTTCGCAGTTCTGCACGTTCGCCCGGTCCTGGTAGTTGCTGATCTGCGCCCGGCAGTCGTCCAGGTCGGCGCCCGAATAGATGCCGGGGTACGTGTACTTGGTGTACGGGGAGCCGCCGGTGCCGGTGCCGTCGCCGGCGGCCATGTGGTTGATGACGCTGTCGGCGACGACCTTGACCCCGGCCGCGTGGCAGGTGCCGACCATGGACGAGAAGGCGGCGCGGTCGCCGAGGCGGCCGGCGATCCGGTAGCTGACCGGCTGGTACGAGGTCCACCACTGGCCGCCCTGGATGTGCTCCTGGGGCGGCGAGACCTGGACGTATCCGTACCCGGCCGGGCCGAGGGTGTCCGTGCACGCCTTGGCGACGGACGCGAACGTCCACTCGAAGAGGACGGCGGTGACGTCCTTGGTGCCCGGCGGGACGGCCTGCGCGGTCCCGGCGGGGACGGCGAGGGCGGTGGCGGCCGCCCCGAGGGCGAGCGCGGCGGCGAGGGATCTGCGGACCATGGTTCCTCCAGCACTGGTGGGGGTGTGCGGGTGACGGTGGTGCGGCCTCGCGTGGCGACGCGCTCTGCCCTCAAGGCTCCTTACGGTGTGGTGCGGTTCGGGGGGACGGGTACGGGTGTGGCCAGGGGTACGGCTCCGGCTCCGGCTTCGGCTTCGGCTTCGCTCAGAGCGTCCACCACGCCGTCGTGTCCGGCGGCAGGTCGGCGTGGGTGCCGTCGGGCGTCACCGGGCCGCTCGACAGCAGGAGCCGGCCGCGTACGGGGATCCGTACCGGCTCCGAGGTGGTGTTGACCGTGCAGGCGAAGCCGGCCCGGGTGAAGGCCAGCACACCCGGGGGCGCGTCCAGCCACTCCACCGAGTCCCCCGCGCCGAGCCCCGGGTGCTCGCGCCGCACGGCCAGCGCGGCGCGGTACAGCTCCAGGGTCGAGGACGGGTCGCCGGTCTGCGCCTCGACGCTCAGCTCGCCCCAGCCCGCAGGCTGCGGCAGCCAGCTGCCCGCGCTGCCGAACCCGTACGAACTCCCCTCACGCGTCCAGGGGATCGGGACCCGGCAGCCGTCGCGGAAGCCGTCCTGGCCGTCCGCGCGGAAGTACGAGGGGTCCTGCCTGGCCTCGTCGGGCAGGTCGGTGACGTCGGGCAGGCCCAGTTCCTCGCCCTGGTAGACGTACGCGGATCCGGGCAGCGCCAGCATGAGCATCGTCGCGGCGCGGGCCCGCCGCAGGCCCAGTTCGCGGTTGCCGGGCTCGCGCGTCTGGGTGCTCGCGAGGGGCGGCCCGGCGAAGCGGGTCGCGTGGCGGGTGACGTCGTGGTTGGAGAGCACCCAGGTGGCGGGGGCGCCGACGGGCCGCATCGCGGCGAGCGAGGCGTCGATGACCTCGCGCAGCGCCTCGCCGTCCCAGGAGGTGGCCAGGTACTGGAAGTTGAAGGCCTGGTGCAGTTCGTCGGGGCGTACGTACCGCGCGGTGCGCTCCACGGTCCGCGTCCAGGCCTCGGCGACGGCGATGCGCTCGTCCGGGTACTCGTCGAGGATCGTGCGCCACTGCCGGTAGATCTCGTGGACGCCGTCCTGGTCGAAGAACGGCGTGATCTCGTTGGCGAGCAGCCGGAGTTGGGCGTCCCCGCCGAGGTCGGGGAGTCCGTCGGCCTTGACCAGTCCGTGGGCGACGTCGATACGGAAGCCGTCCACGCCCATGTCCAGCCAGAAGCGCAGGATCGAGCGGAACTCGTCGGCGACGGCCGGGTGCGTCCAGTCGAAGTCGGGCTGTTCGGGGGCGAAGAGGTGCAGGTACCAGTCGCCGGGGGTGCCGTCGGGGTCGGTCGTCCGGGTCCAGGCGGGCCCGCCGAAGACGGACTGCCAGTCGTTGGGCGGGAGTTCACCGTGGGCGCCCTTGCCGGGGCGGAAGTGGTAGCGGGCCCGCAGCGCGGAGCCGGGGCCCTCGCGCAGGGCGCGCCTGAACCAGTCGTGCGCCACGGACGAGTGGTTGGGCACGACGTCGACGATGATCCGCAGGCCCAGGTCGTGCGCGTCCCTGATCAGCGCGTCGGCGTCGTGCAGGGTGCCGAACATCGGGTCGATGGCACGGTAGTCGGCGACGTCGTAGCCCGCGTCGGCCTGCGGGGAGGCGTAGAACGGGCTGAGCCAGACGGCGTCGACCCCGAGGTCCCTGAGGTACGGGAGCCGGCGGCGTACCCCGTCGAGGTCACCCATCGCGTCGCCGTTCGCGTCGGCGAAGCTGCGCGGGTAGACCTGGTAGATCACCGCGTCCCGCCACCAGCCCGGACGGTGGCCCCGGGCGTCGTCGGACGTCCTGGCGGCCGGGCGGGCGGAGGGGGCGGAAGGGGCGGTGAGGTGCTGGGTCATGTGGTTCCTGGAGTGTCTGAGGGGGCGGAGAGGTGTCCGGGAGGTGTGGCAAGCGGGCGGGCCCGCGCGGGGTCAGCCCTTCACCGCACCGGCGGACATGCCGGTGACGAGATGGCGCTGGGCGAAGAGGAAGACCAGCGCGGCGGGGACGGCGATGAGTACGGACGCGGCGGACATCGGGCCCCACTGGGCCCCGTACTGGTTGACGAACTTCTGGAGGCCGCCGGCGAGGGTGAGGTTCTCGTCGCCGACCATGAACGCGGAGGCGTAGGCGACCTCGCCCCACGCGGTGATGAAGGAGTAGAAGGCGGTCACCGCGAGCCCCGGCTTGGCGAGCGGCAGGACGAGGCGCCAGAAGGTGCCGAAGGGCGTGAGCCCGTCGACCATGCCGGACTCGTCGATTTCGCGGGGGATGGTGTCGAAGAACCCCTTCATCATCCAGGCGCAGAACGGCACGGCGATGGTGAGGTACGTGATCACCAGGCCGGCCGGGTCGTTGAGCAGCCCGAGCCCGGCCATGATGTTGTAGATCGGCACGATGAGGACGGCGACCGGGAACATCTGGGTGACCAGCAGCGTCCACATCAGCCCGCGCTTGCCGGGGAAGCGGAAGCGGCTGACGGCGTAGCCGGTGGTGGCGGCGACGAAGACCCCGAGCACGGTGGTGAGTCCGGCGATGACCAGCGAGTTGCCGAACCAGGTGAGGAACGGGGTGTCGCGGAGCAGCCCGGTGTAGTTCGCGAAGGTCGGGTCCTTGAAGAAGTCGGTGGTGGTGGCGTGGGCGGCGGGCTTGAGCGAGGTCAGCAGGACCCACAGCACGGGGAAGACCGCGATCACCGAGGCCACGACCAGGGTGGTGTGCAGCGCGACGGAGGCCAGGGGTGAACGGCGGTGCCGGTGACCGGCGTGGGGCACGGCGGTGACCCGCGCGGCGGCGGACGGGGTGTCGGTCGCGGTGTCGGGCGCGGCGAGGGTCACCAGCTGTCTCCCTGGTTGCGGAGCACGCGCCGGTAGAGCGCGGCGAAGAGCATCAGCAGGACGAGGATCAGCACACCCCAGGTGGAGGACTGCGCGTAGTCGCGGGGGCTGATCTCGAAGGAGAACTTGTACGCCTGCGTGACCAGGATCTGGGTGGCCTCGCCGGGTCCGCCGCGGGTCAGCAGGAAGATCACCGGGAACATGTTGAACGTCCAGATGGTGGAGAGCAGGATCACGGTCGTGCTGACGGGCCGCAGCCCCGGCAGGGTGATGTGCGCGAAGCGCTGCCAGGCGTTGGCGCCGTCCATCTCGGCCGCCTCGTACATCTCGCCGGAGATCGACTGGAGGCCGCCGAGCAGGGCGACCATCATGAACGGCACCCCGAGCCAGATGTTGACGGCGATGACCGAGAACTTGGCCCAGGTCGGGTCGTTGAGCCAGGGCACGGCGTCGATGCCGCCGCCGGCGAGCAGTCTGTTGAGGAGCCCGCGGTCCTCGTTGTAGAGGAAGCGCCAGGCGAAGACGGAGACGAAGCCCGGGACGGCCCAGGGCAGGATCAGCAGCATCCGGTAGAGCGAGCGCCCCGCGATCCGGCGGTTGAGGAGCGTGGCGAGGCCCAGGCCCAGCGCGAAGGTGACGGCGACGCAGGACACCGTCCACACCAGCGTCCAGCCGAGGGTGGAGAGGAACTGATCCCCCGTCAGGGCCGCCCGGTAGTTGTCCAGTCCGACGAACTCGTAGGTGGCGGGCAGGTTGTTGACGCCGATGTGGCGTGCGACGTTGCGCTCGTTGGCGTCGGTGAGCGACAAGTAGACGCCCCGTACCAGGGGATACCCGATGATCACGCCGATCACGGCGACGACCGGGGCGACCATGGCCCACGCGTACCAGTGCGTGGAGACGGCGCGGCGGAGCCCGCCGGAGGGGGTGCCGGTGCCGCGGCGGGGCCCGCGGGCGGTGTGTTCGCCCGGGGTCCTCGCCACCGACCGGCCGGTCTGGACGGCCATCAGCCGGCCCGCCTTCCTGTTACTTCCAGCCCTTGAGCAGCTTGCGGTACGCGTCCCCGGTGGCCGAGGCGCCCTTCTCCGGGGTGGTCTGGCCGGTGAGGACCTTGGTGTACTCGGTGACGAGCGGCGCGAAGAGGCTGCCGGTCTCCGGGATCCAGGGGCGCTCTACGGCCTTGTCCACGACGGGCTTGAAGAAGCCGACGATCTCGTTGTCCGCGACCCCGGGCCGGGTGTAGACGGAGGTACGGGTGGGCAGCAGGCTCAGTTTCTCCGCGACCTGCGTCTGGCTCTGCACGGAGGTCATGTACTCGGTGAAGGCGTACGAGGCGTCCAGATTCCTGGAGCCCGCGTAGACGGCGAGGTTGTGGCCGCCCTGGGGAGCGCCCTGTGCGGCGGATCCGGCGGGGACGGGCGCGATGCCGAGGTTGGCCTTGTCCTTGAACTGCGCACCGCCGTACGTGTCGGTGACGGCCCAGGGACCGTTGATCATCATGGCGACCTTGCCGTCCTTGAACGCGGCCTGCATGTTCTCCCAGCCGTCCGTGGCGTCGGTCCGGGCCGCGCCCGAGTCGACCAGGTCCTTGACGACGGTCAGTGCCTTGACGCCGGCGGCGTCGTCGACCGTGACGGTCTTGCTGTCGGCGTCCACGAGGTTGCCGCCCTCGCCGTACAGGAAGGACAGGAACCAGTACGCGTCGTCACCGCGCAGGTACAGGCCCGTCTTCCCGGTCCTGTCCTTGATCGTCTTGGCGGTGGCCTTCAACTCGTCCACGCTCGCGGGGACTTCCACCCCCGCCTCCTTGAAGATCTTCTTGTTGTAGAAGATGCCCATGGAGTCGATGACCTGCGGCACGGCGTAGGTCTTGCCGGCGTAGCGGGTGGAGGCGGCGGCCTGGGGCAGGAAGTCCTTCTCGTCCTTGAGCGCCGGGGTGCCGTCCAGCGGCGCGAGATAGCCCAGGTCGGCGAACTCGGGTGTCCAGGCGACCTCGGAGCGGATGACGTCGGGGGCGCCGGAGTCCGCCTGCGCGGCGTTCTTGAACTTGTTCTGGGCGTCGCCGAAGGGCACGTTGACGTACACGACGTCGACCTTGGGATGCAGTTTCTCGAAGCCCTCGGCGAGCTGCTCGAAAACCTTGTCCTCGCTGCCGACGGTCGACGTGTCCCACCAGGTGACCTTCCCCGACAGTTCACCCCCGGCGCTCTTGCCGCCGTCCGACGTGTCGTCACCACCGCACGCGGTCACGGCGAGGGCCAGGGTCACGGCCAGGGCTGTGGCCGTTATGCCACGTCGCATCCGAACTCCTTCAACTGCCGTACCGCTCCGTTGCGGCTCCGGGTCGGACGTGAAAGTAACAGCGTTGCAAGAAACCCGAAAGGCCTTGCGGCAGATTTCCGCCGGGCCCGGTGACGGTGACAAGTGCCCAGGCGTGGCAGGGCCGTACGACCTGACCGGGTACGGAAGTCCGGCACGGACAGGGCAGAAAGGTTTCGCAAGATCTTGCAGAACGGGGGTGCGTCCGCTCCCCGGCCGTCCGGTGGGCAATCCGGTGAACCACCGGTACAGTCCACTCCCATGACCGCACGGCTTGCCGACATCGCAGCCCAGGCGGGGGTCAGCGAAGCGACGGTCAGCCGCGTTCTGAACGGCAAGCCCGGGGTTGCCGCGGCCACCCGCGAATCCGTACTCGCCGCACTCGACGTCCTCGGGTACGAACGCCCCGTGCGCCTCCGCCGCCGCAGCGCGGGGCTGGTCGGCCTGATCACCCCGGAGCTGGAGAACCCGATCTTCCCGGCGCTCGCCCAGGTGATAGGGCAGGCGCTCACCCGTCAGGGGTACACCCCGGTCCTGGCGACCCAGACCCCCGGCGGCTCCACCGAGGACGAGCTGACCGAGATGCTGGTCGAGCGGGACGTCTCCGGCATCATCTTCGTCTCCGGACTGCACGCCGACACGTCGGCGGACATGCGGCGGTACGAGAAGCTGCGCGCCCAGGGGGTGCCGTTCGTCCTGGTGGACGGCTTCTCGCCGAAGGTGCGGGCCCCCTTCATCTCGCCGGACGACCGGGCCGCCGTACGGCTCGCCGTGACGCACCTCGTCTCGCTGGGGCACCACCGGATCGGCCTGGCCGTGGGGCCGGAGCGGTTCGTGCCGGTACTGCGCAAGATCGAGGGCTTCCGGGCCACGGTCCACGAGCTGCTCGGCCTGTCGCCGGCCGAGACGGACGAGCTGATCCAGCAGTCGCTGTTCACTCTGGAGGGTGGTCAGGCGGCGGCCACCGCCCTGATCGAACGGGGCTGCACGGCGGTGGTCTGCGCGAGCGACATGATGGCGCTCGGCGCGATCAGGGCCGGGCGGCGCATGGGGCTGGACGTGCCGCGGGACCTCTCGGTCGTCGGTTTCGACGACTCCCCCCTCATAGCCTTCACGGACCCGCCGCTCACCACGGTCCGCAAGCCGGTGCCGTCGATGGGCCAGGCCGCGGTCCGTACGCTCCTGGAGGAGATCGGGGGCACCCCGGCCCCCCACAGCGAGTTCGTCTTCATGCCCGAACTGGTGGTCCGCGGGTCGACGGCATCGGGGCCCGGACGTCGTCCGTAGGGCGTCCCGCGTCGTCGGTGAGGCGCCCCCGCCTCGTCCGCGGGGCGTAGCGAATGCGGGACCGACCCGACCGGGGGATGATCGGTCGGGGAGTCCGGATCTGGCAGACTCCTGGCTATGGGTGAATCGACCGTGAAGGCGCAGGCGGCCCGGAGGACCGGCTCGTCGCCCTTCACCGACGAGGTGGCTGACACGACAGACACAGCGAGGGACACGGAAACCGAACCGGTGGAGATGCACACGTTCATCCGGCGGCTCCGGACACCCCGCAAGCCCCGCCTCTGGTTCGAAATCCTGCTGATCGCGGTGAGTTACTGGATCTACTCGCTGATCCGCAACGCCGTACCCGAACAGCGTACGAAGGCCCTGGAGAACGCCGACCGGATCTGGCACGCGGAACGCCTGCTGGGACTCGGCTTCGAGCGGGCCGTCAACCACGGCGTCAATTCCGTGACGTGGCTCATCGTAGGGATGAACTACTACTACGCCACCCTGCACTTCATCATCACCCTCGGGGTGCTGATCTGGCTGTTCCGCAGTCATCCGGGGCGCTACTCGGCGGCCCGCCTGGTCCTGCTGGCGACCACCGTCGTGGCCCTGCTCGGCTACTACCTGTTCCCGCTCGCGCCGCCCCGGCTGATGACCAACGGCCACTTCATCGACACCGTCTCCCTGCACCACACGTGGGGCTCGCTGTCCTCGGACAACCTCAAGACCGTGTCGAACCAGTACGCGGCGATGCCGTCGATGCACATCGGCTGGTCGACCTGGTCGGGGCTGACGATCTTCGCGCTGTGCCGGATCCCGTGGGTGCGGATCCTCGGGCTGCTCTACCCCGTGGTGACGCTGCTGGTGATCGTGGCCACCGCGAACCACTTCTGGCTGGACGCGGCGGGGGGCCTGGTGTGCCTGGCGTTCGGCTTCACCGTCTCGTACCTCTGGTACGGCTCACTGCCGTACAGCCTGCCGCGTTACGTGGACGGGCGGCGGCCGAAGAAGAAGCAGGGATCGAGTGCTGAGCCCGGTGGTGGGGCTCACTCCGCCCCGTAGAACAGCCTCTCCATCACCCCACGCGCCCGGCGCGTCGTCCTGCGGTAGTCGTCCAGCATGTCCCCGCTGTGCACCTCCAGCGTCTGGCCCCGCGTCGGACCCGCCCCGTACCCCAGGTAACGCCCCATCGCGCCCAGCTCGCGGCCGTCCGACGGGAAGGTGTCGCCGGGCCTGCCCCGTACGAGCATCACCCCGTTCCTGACCCGGGTCGCCAGCACCCACGCGTCGTCCAGGGTCTGCGCGTCCTCCTCCGACATCAGCCCGGCCTCCCGCGCCGCCGCGAGCGCCCGGCGGGTCCGGGTGGTCCGCAGGCCCGGCACCGCCCAGGCGTGCCGCATCTGGAGCAGCTGGATCGTCCACTCGACGTCCGAGAGCCCGCCGCGGCCCAGTTTGGTGTGCAGGGTCGGGTCGGCGCCCCTCGGCATCCGTTCCGTCTCCATCCGCGCCTTGAGGCGGCGGATCTCGCGCGCGGCGTCCTCGGCCAGGCCCTCGGACGGGTAGCGCAGCGGGTCGATCAGCTCGACGAAGCGGCGGCCGAGGTCGGCGTCGCCCGCCATCGGTTCGGCGCGCAGCAGGGCCTGGCTCTCCCAGACCAGCGACCAGCGCCGGTAGTACGCGGCGTAGGAGGCGAGCGTACGGACCATGGGGCCGCTCTTGCCCTCGGGGCGCAGGTCGGCGTCGATCAGCAACGGCGGTTCCGGGCTGGGGACTTCGAGGAGGCGGCGCATCTCGGCGACCACGGCGTTCGCCGCCTGGGCCGCTTCCTGGTCGCCGACGCCCTCGCGGGGTTCGTGGACGAAGACGACGTCCGCGTCGGAGCCGTAACCCATCTCGTGCCCGCCGAACCGGCCCATGCCGATGACGGCGAACCTGGTGGGGAGTGTGTCGCCCCAGTGGCCGCCGACGGCGGCGCGCAGGGCGCCGGCGAGGGTGGCGGCGTTGAGATCGGTGAGGGCGTTGCCGACCCGGTCGACCAGCGCGCCCGGGTCCTCCTCGGCGGGGCTCTCCTCGGTGCCGTACGAGCCGATGATGTCGGCGGCCGTCGTACGGAACAGCTCGCGGCGGCGCATCCCGCGGGCCGTCGCGACGGCGCCCTCGGCGGTCTCCGCGCGGCCGATCGCCGCGATGACCTCCTGTTCGAGGTGGGCACGGTCGTGCGGCACGAGCCCGTGGGGGTCGCCGAGGATCGCGACCGACTCGGGGGCGCGGAGCAGCAGGTCGGGGGCGAGGCGGCCGGCGGACAGCACCCGTGCCAGGTTCTCGGCGGCCGCGCCCTCGTCGCGCAGCAGCCGCAGGTACCAGGGGGTCTTGCCGAGCGCGTCGGACACCTTGCGGAAGCCGAGCAGACCGGCGTCGGGGTCGGCGGAGTCGGCGAACCAGCCGAGCAGCACGGGGAGCAGCGTCCGCTGGATCGCCGCCTTGCGGCTCACCCCGGACGACAGGGCCTCCAGGTGGCGCAGGGCGGCGGCCGGGTCGGCGTACCCGAGCGCTTCGAGGCGCTGGCGGGCCGCCTTCGTACTCAACCGGGTCTCGCCGGGGGCGAGTTGGGCGACCGCGTCGAGCAGGGGCCGGTAGAAGATCTTCTCGTGCAGACGCCGTACGACCGAAGCGTGGCGTTTCCAGGCCTTGTTGAGCTCCACGACGGGGTCGCCGCGCAGGCCGAGGGAGCGGCCGAGGCGGCGCAGGTCGGCCTCGTCCTCGGGGACCAGGTGGGTGCGGCGCAGCCGGTGGAGCTGGATGCGGTGCTCCATGGAGCGCAGGAAGCGGTAGGCGTCGTCCAGTTGGGCCGCGTCCGCCCTGCCCACGTAACCGCCGGCGGCGAGCGCGCCGAGGGCGTCGAGCGTGGAGCCGCTGCGGAGGGAGGTGTCGCCGCGGCCGTGGACCAACTGGAGGAGCTGGACGGCGAATTCGACGTCGCGCAGACCGCCGGGGCCGAGCTTGAGTTCACGGTCCAGCTGGGCGGCGGGGATGTTGTCCACGACGCGGCGGCGCATCTTCTGCACGTCGGGGACGAAGTGCTCGCGGTCGGCGGCCTGCCAGACGAGGGGGGAGACGGCGTCGATGTACTCGGCGCCGAGCGGTACGTCCCCGGCGACGGCGCGGGCCTTGAGGAGTGCCTGGAACTCCCAGGTCTTGGCCCAGCGCTGGTAGTAGGCGAGGTGGCTGCTCAGGGTGCGGACGAGGGGGCCGTTGCGGCCTTCGGGGCGGAGGTTGGCGTCGACGGGCCAGATGGAGCCTTCGACGGTGGTCTCGGAGCAGATGCGCATGAGGTGGGAGGCGAGGCGGGTGGCGGCCTGGACGGCCTTGCCCTCGTCGGTGTTGAGGCCGGCGCCTCCGTCCTCGCCGTTCTCCATCGTCCCGGCGGGGGCCTCGGGAAGGCCGCCGACGAAGATCACGTCCACGTCGGAGATGTAGTTCAGCTCGTGTCCGCCGCACTTGCCCATCGCGATGACGGCGAGCCGGCAGGCGGCGGCGTCCTCGGGCGCGGCGGCGCGGGCGATCGCGAGGGCGGCGCGGAGGGTCGCGGTGGCCAGGTCGGCGAGTTCGGCGGCGGTCTGGGCGATGTCGATCGTGCCGCAGACGTCCCTGGCCGCGATGGCGAGCAGGCAGCGGCGGTAGGCGATGCGCAGGGAGACGGGGTCGGTGGCGTCGGCGAGTCCGCGTTCGAACTCCGCGACTCCGGGGTGCAGGTCGGTCGACTCGTACGTCACCAGCACGTGCCAGTCGTGCGGGTGCCTGGCCAGGTGGTCGCCGAGCGCCTCGGACGCGCCGAGCACGCCGAGCAGCCGGTCCCGGAGGGGCTTCGCGGTGAGCAGGGTGTCCAGCAGGACCCGCCGCTCCCCCGGGTTGGCCGCCTCCACGAGCCGTACGAGACCGCGCAGGGCGAGATCGGGGTCGGCGGTGGCGCCGAGCGCGTCGAGGAACAGCGGGTCGGACCGTACGGTCGCCATCTCCGGGACGTCGAGAAGCCGCTCGGCGCCGGACGGATCGGTGAAGCCGTGGCGGAGCAGACGGGTGAAGATACTGCTCCTGCGCCCCGGCATCGTCATGTCGCCGTCTCCCGTCCGCGTTCCCGCCAGCGTTCCCGATCAAGCTGAGGGGATCGAGCGTAACCGCAGGGAGGGAAGGCGGGACCGGCCGCGTGCGGCGCGGTCGGGAAGAGGAGCGATGACTTGGGGCCGAGGGGCGGGTCCGTCCCTGCGAGATCCCGGCCCCGAACCCCGGCCCCCGGCCCCGGCCCCGGCCCCGGCCCCGAACCGAAACGCACCAGGAGCGGACGATGGCACCGAAGGAATCCGAACCCCGTACGGAACTGGACACCCGTTACGGCGAGCCGCAGGCGACGGCGACCTCGTGGCAGGAGGCGGTGGCCCTGCTGACGTCGGCGGAGCTGTTCTGGCTGACGACCGTACGGCCCGAGGGCCGCCCGCACGTCACCCCGCTGCTGGCGGTGTGGTCGGACGGCGCGCTGTACTTCTGCACCGGCCCCGAGGAGCGCAAGAGCCGGAACCTCGCGCGGAACCCGGAGGTGATCCTGACGACCGGCACGAACGTTCTGGCCGGGGGCTGCGACCTGGTGGTCGAGGGCACGGCGGTCCGCGTGACGGACGAGGCGCGCCTGATGGCGCTGGCACGGGCGTGGGAGGCGAAGTACGGCGCCGAGTGGCACTTCGACGTACGGGACGGCGGCTTCGCGGGCGACCGGGGGAACGTGGCCGAGGTCCACGAGGTGGCGCCCCGGACGGCCTTCGGCTTCGGCAAGGCGCCGTACAGCCAGACGCGCTGGCGCTTCTGACGCGCCGTACAGCCGGACGCGCCGGCGCCTCTGACGGCCGTACCGCGTAAATCACTGGTCCGGGACGATGACCCGATGATGTGCTTCCGAGGTGACACACCATCCAACAGCCCCACTCGACGTACTCGACCCACTCGATCCGCTCGACCGGGTCGACCGGTACCGCGACACCCTGCCCCGCCGGATCGGCCGGGCCGAGGACTTCGGACCGCTGACCCTGTTCGTACGGGAGGACGGGGGCAGACCGCTCCATGCCCGCCCGACCCAGGGCTGGCGGGGCCGGCCCGTCACCGCGGCGGACGTCGCGGACGTCCGGGCGCGTCAGCGTGAACTGGGCGTCCCCGAGAGCTTCGAGTGGGTCCACGAGTCGGCGCCGGGCCTGCGTCCTGCGGTGGAGGAAGCGGGCCTGCCGGTCACGCCCCGCCCCCTCCTGATACTCCCGGAGGAGGCTCCCACCCCACCCCTGGCCGACCTCACCCCACCAGGGGTCCAGGTCGTGACCCTCGCGCCGGACTCCCCGTGGCTGCCCAGCGCGGTGGCCACCGCGTACCTGTCCTTCGCGAACCTGGGCACCCACGTGGGCGACGTGGGCCCGGCGGACCTGCCGGAGGCACAGACACGACACGCCCCCGAGACGGCCCTCATGGCCCGTCGCATCCGCGAGGGCAGCACCACGCTGGTCGCGGCGGTGGAGGACGGCGTCGCCGTCAGCTCGGGCCTGCTCCCGGGAGTGGTCGACGGCGTCACCGAGATCTGCGCCGTCGCCACCCTCCCCACGGCCCGCCGCCGGGGCCTGGCCCTGGCGGTCACCGCGGCCCTGATCCGCGAGGCCCGCTCCCGCAAGGCCCACACCGTCTTCCTGGGCGCCACGGACCCCCAAGTGGCCCGCATCTATACCCGCCTGGGCTTCCACCTGACGGCAACAGCCCTGGAAACCTGACACGGCCCCGGCTCGACGGGTTGGTGCCGTCGGGCCGGAGCCGTGGTGTGCCGGTGGCGACCGGGGCGGGGCTACAACACCGGGAGGTTCTTGCGGAGTTCGAAGGCGGTTACCTCGCTGCGGTATTCCTCCCACTCCTGCTTCTTGTTGCGGAGGAAGAAGTCGAAGACGTGTTCGCCGAGGGTTTCCGCCACCAGTTCGCTGCGTTCCATCAGGGAGATCGCCTCGCCCAGGTTCTGGGGGAGGGGTTCGATGCCCATCGCTCGGCGTTCGGCGTCGGAGAGGGCCCAGACGTCGTCGTCGGCGCCGGCCGGGAGTTCGTAGCCCTCCTCCACGCCCTTGAGGCCTGCCGCGAGGAGGACCGCGTAGGTCAGGTAGGGGTTGGCGCCGGAGTCGATCGAGCGGACCTCCACGCGGGCCGAGCCGGTCTTGCCGGGCTTGTACATCGGGACCCGGATCAGCGCGGAGCGGTTGTTGTGGCCCCAGCAGATGTACGAGGGGGCCTCGCCGCCCGAGCCCGCGGTGCGGGTGGAGCCGCCCCAGATGCGCTTGTAGGAGTTGACCCACTGGTTGGTGACGGCCGAGATCTCGGCGGCGTGCTTGAGCAGGCCGGCGATGAACGAGCGGCCGACCTTGGAGAGTTGGTACTCCGAGCCCGACTCGTAGAACGCGTTGCGGTCGCCCTCGAAGAGGGAGAGGTGGGTGTGCATGCCCGAACCCGGGTACTCCGAGAAGGGCTTGGGCATGAACGTGGCGTTGATGCCCTGCTCCAGCGCGACCTGCTTCATCACCAGACGGAACGTCATGATGTTGTCGGCCGTGGAGAGCGCGTCCGCGTAACGGAGGTCGATCTCCTGCTGTCCCGGCGCGCCCTCGTGGTGGCTGAACTCCACCGAGATCCCCATGGATTCGAGCATGGTGATCGCCTGGCGGCGGAAGTCCATGCCGACGTTCTGGGGCGTGTGGTCGAAGTAGCCGGAGTTGTCGGCGGGGGTGGGCCGCGAGCCGTCCAGCGGCTTGTCCTTCAGCAGGAAGAACTCGATCTCGGGGTGGGTGTAGAAGGTGAAACCCAGGTCCGAGGTCTTGGCGAGCATCCGCTTGAGGACGTACCGCGGGTCGGCGAAGGAGGGCGAGCCGTCGGGCATCAGGATGTCGCAGAACATCCGCGCCGTGCCGGGGGCCTCCGCGCGCCAGGGCAGGATCTGGAACGTGCCCGGGTCGGGCTTGGCGATCATGTCCGACTCGTACACGCGGGCGAAGCCCTCGATCGCCGAGCCGTCGAATCCCATGCCCTCGTCGAAGGCCTGCTCCAGCTCGGCGGGCGCCACGGCGACCGACTTCAGGAAGCCGAGCACGTCGGTGAACCAAAGCCGTACGAAGCGGATGTCGCGCTCCTCCAGTGTGCGGAGCACAAATTCCTGCTGCTTGTCCATATCGCTGTCCTACCCATCCTTGCTGGTCAGGCCACCTGCTCCCATGCCGAGGGGCACGTTGGGGCACACGAGCATCCCACCACACGATTTCCGGCGCGTTGCGAACCCCGGTCCAACGCCTTCCGTCGCGCGGATGTACGGGTCTCTGCCCATAGTGCCTGCTCGGCGGGTACGCCGGTACCTCCGGCGGCGGGTCGGTCCCTCGGTCCGGTCGGCGGGTCAGGGGCCGAGTCGGTTGTCGGGCCGGTTGTCGGGGCGGTCCTCGGGGCCGTCGTCGCTCTGCCTCGCGTGGGTGTCCGACCAGCCCAAGGGGTACGGCTCCGAGTCCCCGACCGGAGCCGGAGGTTCCCCGCCCGCCTCGGTGAACGCCGTCAGCGCCGTGACCAGATCGGCGCGCTGTTCGGGTGGCAGCCGTTCGACGATCGCCGTGATCTCGCGGCGGCGGGCGGCCGAGACCTCGTCCACCAGCCGCCTGCCGTCCGGCGTGAGCCGCAGCAGGGTCTCGCGGCGGCTGGCCGGGTTGCTCCGCCGGGCGGCGAGGCCCGCCGCGATCAGCCGGTCCAGCATGCGCATGGCCGTCGAGGGGTTCACGCCCAGCCGCTCGGCGACCTCCACGAGCTTGGCGTCGCCGTGGGTGTCGAGGACCACCAGCAGGCGGTACTGCGGAAGGGTCACCCGGTCCGGGACGGCTGCCAGCGCGCGTACGGAGATGGCGACGAGCAGCCGGGACGCGGCGAGCACGGCGTGCGTCACCGCGTCGACGTCACCGGGGATCGCCCCGCCGGGGTCGGCGGTCGGGTCGGGCGTCGGATCGGCGGCCGGGTCGGGCGTCGGATCGGCGGTCGGGTCGACCGCCGGGGCCGCGGCCGGATCGCCGCTCGGATCCGACGGTCCTTCGGCGCGACGTGGTGGCTCTGCTCGGTCGGCCATGCCTCTTTGTACCGCGCCCGCGCCCGGTTCGTACCGCAACGGGTGGGCCCGTCGGCCCGATCACCGACCGGAAGCGGCTCCTCACTGCTGCTACCGGGGCAGTACGCACTACGATCTGCGCTCATGGGGGGAGCCCGCCGCACGCGCATCACGCGTCCCATGGCACTGCTGAGTGCCGTGGCGACGCTGTTCGCCGCGCTCTTCGTCTGTCTGGGTGCCGCCGACGGGCCCGCCGGGGACTCCGCCCGGGGCCCCGACAGCCATCATCGTGCCGCCGCCGCCCCGTTCACTCCCGTGAACGAGCCCGTGGCCCGATACAGCTGCCCGTACGACGGCAACGACTGCGGATACTTCCCGCACCTGAGCCCGGCCGTGCTCACCGTACCGCCGCCGGCCGCCCCTCTGGACGCCGGAGTCCCGTATCCGCTGGTCGGACCGGCGGCCCCGGACGGCCGGCTCCCCCGCCCCGGCGCGCGGGCGCGCGCGCCTGACCTCCACGTCCTTCAAGTACTGCGGACGTAGTCCAAGACGTAGCCCAGCCGGGGAACCCGGCGCCCTTGTGCGCGGGATTCCCGAGATCACCCCACCCGTCACGTACGTACGCAGTCACCCCCAGAAGGACAGACACCATGGCTTCCAAGTCCCAGTCCGCCGAGCGCAAGGCCCGAATAGAGCAGATGCGCCGCGCCGAGCAGGCCCGCGAGCGGCGCAGTCGCATCATCACGATCTCGGTGAGTGCCGTCGTCGTCGCGGGTCTCGTCGCCTTCGGCGCCGTGATCCTGAACAAGGAGTCGGACCAGAAGGAACAGGAACAGGCCGCCGCCAAGGAGCCCGTGAAGGGCGAGAAGTCGTGGGACGCCAAGAAGCTGACCCGTAACCACGTCACCGAAGCGGTGAAGTACCCGATGAAGCCGCCGGTCGGCGGTGACCACAACCAGGTCTGGATGAACTGCGACCGGAACGTCTACAAGGACGCGATACCGGACATGAACGCGGTGCACTCGCTGGAGCACGGCGCGGTCTGGGTCACGTACAACGACAAGGCCTCGGACGACGACGTCAAGACGCTGACCGACAAGGTCGAGAAGACCTCGTACACGCTGCTGAGCCCGTACAAGGACCAGGCCGGCACGATCATGCTGAGCGCGTGGGGCAAGCAGCTCACGGTCGACAAGGCGTCGGACCCGCGGGTGAACCAGTTCCTCACGAAGTACGTGCAGGGCCCGCAGACCCCCGAGCCGGGCGCCGCCTGCACGGGTGGAATGGGCGCGCAGTGAGGCTCGGGGTCGTGGCCTCGGTGAACCGTACGCAGTGGGCGGCGATCGCGGCCGTCGTGCTGGCGCTGCTCTTCGCCGGCGCGGCGACGGTGGCCTCCGCCGGGCGGGACGACGGCGCGGGAGCCCCCCGTACCCCCTCGGCGGGCTCGCCGGACGCGGGCTTCGCGCGTGACATGGCGCTCCACCACCAGCAGGCGGTGGAGATGTCCTTCATCGTCCGGGACAGCACGGACGACGAGGACGTGCGCCGGCTGGCGTACGACATCGCCAACACGCAGGCGAACCAGCGCGGGATGCTGCTGGGCTGGCTCGACCTGTGGAAGCTGCCGAAGGTCGAGTCGGGCGCGGAGCCGATGGCGTGGATGCCGATGGACATGCGGATGGGCGCCAGGCACGCGATGTTCGAGCCGCACGACGGCGCGCTGATGGAGGGCATGGCCACGACGACGGAGCTGGAGCGGCTGCGGAAGGCGCGCGGCAAGGCGGCCGAGGTGCTGTACCTCCAGCTCATGACCGACCACCACAAGGGTGGCGTGATGATGGCGCAAGGGTGTGTCGATCTGTGCGCGGCGGGTACGGAGCGTGACCTGGCGCAGGGCATGGTGACGGCGCAGGAGTCGGAGATACGGCTGATGGCGGACCTGCTGAAGGAGCGGGGGGCGAAGCCCCGGGCGTGACGGCGGCGGTGTCGCGGGGCGGGCGGGGGGCTTCTTCCTCGTCCGCCCGGCCCTCGTACGGTCGGCCCCCGCACAGTCGCGGGGTCGTACGGTCGTACGGTCGTACGGTCGGGTCGCGGGATCGTACGGTCGGGGTCGCGCGGTCGCGTCATCCGGACCGCCCCCGGAGAATGGATGGGGCTCGGGGAGTACGGCCAGGACACGCAGGAGGTACGACCCCATGACCACCGCCAAGGACATCATGCACCCGGGGGCCCAGTGGATCCCCGCCCACGAGACCCTCGACCGCGCCGCGCAGATCATGCGCGAGAAGGAGGTCGGGTCGCTGCTCATCGCCGACGAGCAGGAACGGCTCGCGGGCATTCTCACGGACCGCGACATCGTCGTCGGCTGTGTGGCGATGGGCCACGACCCGTCGAAGATCACCGCGGGCGATCTCGCCCAGGGCACCCCGCGCTGGATCGACTCGGACGCGGACGTGGGCGAGGTGCTCCGGGAGATGCAGAGCCACCAGATCCGCCGGCTCCCGGTCATCCAGGACAAGCGGCTGGTCGGGATGATCAGCGAGGCCGACCTGGCCAGGCACCTGACCGAGTCGCAGATGGGCGCGTGGGTGGAGCAGGTGTACGCGCGGGGCTGAGGTCCTCGTACCCCTGCCGGACACGGCTGAGATCTCCGTACGGTACGTGACCGGCCCGCCCCTCCCGGGAGTGCGAGCTCCGTCCCCGCCGGAGTGGGACCGGCCACACCCACCTCCCACCGCACGACATCGCGTCAGAAAGACGATTACACTGACACCGTGCCTCAACTACGCCTCGCTCTGAATCAGATCGACTCGACCGTCGGCGATCTCGCCGCGAATGCCGAGGCGATCGTGCACTGGACCCGGCACGCCGTCGAGCAGGGAGCGCATGTCGTCGCGTTCCCCGAGATGGTGCTGACCGGCTACCCCGTCGAGGACCTCGCCCTGCGGTCGTCCTTCGTCGAGGCGTCCCGGGACGCCCTGCGCGCCCTCGCGGGCCGCCTGGACGCCGAGGGCTTCGGCGGGCGGCCGGTGATCGTCGGGTACCTCGACCGTTCCGAGAAGGCCCAGCCCCGGTACGGCCAGCCCGCGGGCGCGCCGCAGAACGCGGGCGCGGTGCTGTTCGGCGGGGAGGTGGTGCTGACGTTCGCCAAGCACCATCTGCCGAACTACGGGGTGTTCGACGAGTTCCGGTACTTCGTGCCGGGCAACACCCTGCCCGTCGTACGGGTCCACGGCATCGACATCGCGCTGGCGATCTGCGAGGACCTCTGGCAGGACGGCGGGCGGGTCCCGGCGACCTGCTCGGCCGGTGCCGGACTGCTGATCTCCATCAACGCCTCTCCGTACGAGAAGGAGAAGGACGACACCCGCCTGGACCTGGTGCGCAAGCGCGCCCAGGAGGCGGGCTGCACCACGGCGTACGTCGCGATGATCGGCGGCCAGGACGAGCTGGTCTTCGACGGGGACTCGATCGTCGTCGACAAGGACGGCGAAGTGGTCGCGCGTGCGCCGCAGTTCGCGGAGGGCTGTGTGGTGCTCGACCTCGATCTGCCGGCCGCGCCCGCGGTGCCGCCGTCGGGTGTGGTGGACGACGGGCTGGTGATCGACCACGTGGTCCTCTCCGAGGAGCCGCTGCCGGCGTACGAGCGTGAGCTGTCCGGCGGGTACGCGGAGCGGCTGGAGGACGACGAGGAGATCTACTCGGCGCTGGTGGTGGGGCTGCGCGCGTACGCGGCGAAGAACGGCTTCCGGTCCGTCCTGATCGGGCTCTCCGGGGGCATCGACTCGGCGCTGGTCGCGGCGATCGCGTGCGACGCGGTGGGGGCGGAGAACGTGTACGGCATCTCCATGCCGTCCAAGTACTCCTCGGACCACTCGAAGGACGACGCGGCCGAACTGGCCCGGCGTACGGGCCTCAACCTGCGCACGGTGGTCATCGAGCCGATGTTCGACGCGTACATGGACGCGCTGGGCCTGACGGGTCTGGCGGAGGAGAACCTCCAGTCGCGGCTACGCGGGACGACGCTGATGGCGGTGTCCAACCAGGAGGGCCAGATCGTGCTCGCGCCGGGCAACAAGTCCGAGCTGGCGGTGGGGTATTCGACGCTGTACGGGGACTCGGTCGGCGCGTACGGGCCGATCAAGGACGTCTACAAGACGACCGTGTTCCGGCTGGCGCGGTGGCGCAACCGCGCGGCGGAGGAGCGGGGGCAGACGCCGCCGATCCCGGAGAACTCGATCAGCAAGCCCCCGAGCGCGGAGCTGCGTCCTGGCCAGGTCGACACGGACTCGCTGCCGGACTACGACGTCCTGGACCGGATCCTGGAGCTGTACGTGGACCGGGACACGGGCAAGGACGCGATTGTGGCGGCCGGGTTCGAGGAGGAGCTGGTGACGCGGACGCTGCGGATGGTGGACGTGGCGGAGTACAAGCGGCGGCAGTATCCGCCGGGGACGAAGATCTCGGCGAAGGGTTTCGGCAAGGACCGCCGCCTCCCGATCACGAACCGGTGGCGGGAGTCCCCTTCGGGCTGACCCGGAGCCCCGTGCCCGGGCCCGCCCGGGGGAGGCTTTGTCCTCAAGCGCCGGACGGGCTGGGTGTGACCGCGCTCGGCCTTCGGCGGGGCGTCCCGCGCCGGGACGTTGGCCGGGGCGGGACGTTAAGCGCGGGACCGTCCGGATGCCGGTCCGTCCTCAAACGCCGGACGGGCTGGGTGTGGCCGCCCGCACGGCCTACGGCGGGACATCCTGCGCCGAGACGTTGGCCGGGGCGGGACGTTAAGCGCGGGACCGTCCGGATGCCGGTCCGTCCTCAAACGCCGGACGGGCTGGGAGTGGCTGCGCTCGGCCTTCGGCGGGGTGGGTTGGGCTGGGGCGGGGCGTTGACGCCGGAGGGGCTGGGAATGGCCGTCCGGCTCTCAGCCCGTCCGGCGATTGAGGACGGAAGCGCCCCGCGCGGCCGCGTCGCGCTGACGACCCGGGGCGCGCTCTGAAGCCCGTCCGGCGATTGAGGACGAAGCGTTCGGTGCGACGGGCCGGGTGCGTCCCTGAGCCCGTCCGGCGATTGAGGACAGTGGGGGGCGGGGCGTCAGGGGGTTTTGAGGGGTTCGCGGGGGTGGGGGGTGTTCTCCGCGACCACGCGGGACGGGGCGGGGGGACGTGGGGCGTCCAGGCGGC
>NZ_WWJY01000826.1 GCF_009865405.1 Streptomyces sp. SID3212
AGCGGCCCGGCGTAGTCGGACTCGGCCCGGCGCTCCACGACGAACCCGTCGATCAGCCGCCCGCCCTCACGCCGCCCACCCCGAACCTGACGTGCCCCGGCCCCGAACCGCACCCGCACCCGCACCCCCGGCTGCGCGTCCCGGTCCAGCTCCTCGGGCACCGCGTAGTCGAAGAACTGGTCGAGGTGCAGCACCCCCTTGTTCACCACCACTCGCGCCACGGGCAACTCCCCCGCCAACGCGGCCCCCCGCCACGTCCGCGGCTTCGCCCGCGGCACCTTGGCCTTCCGCACGGTCTCCCGAATGAACGCGAGCTGCTCGGGCCCGCCCCCCTCCCCGGACCCCTCAGGCTGCTTGTCGTCGCTGCTCACAGCTTCATACCTACCAGACACCACCGACACCGGCGGACGTGCCGCCGGCCGGCGGACAGCGGCAGGTCCGCCGGGCCGACCGCGGCACGACCGGGCCCGGACGCGGCGGACCCCGGCCACCAACAGAGGTGGCCGGGGTCCGTCGTGCGGTGCTGGGGGTGCTACAGGCCCGCTGCCTCGCGGAGGGCGTCCACGCGGTCCGTGCGCTCCCAGGTGAACTCGGGGAGCTCGCGGCCGAAGTGGCCGTACGCCGCCGTCTGGGCGTAGATCGGGCGGAGCAGGTCCAGGTCGCGGATGATCGCGGCCGGGCGGAGGTCGAAGACGTGGGCGATGGCCTGCTCGATCTTCTCCGGGTCGACCGTGTGCGTGCCGAAGGTCTCCACGAAGAGGCCGACCGGCTCGGCCTTGCCGATCGCGTACGCGACCTGGACCTCGCAGCGGGAGGCCAGGCCGGCCGCGACGACGTTCTTCGCGACCCAGCGCATCGCGTACGCCGCCGAGCGGTCGACCTTCGACGGGTCCTTGCCCGAGAAGGCGCCGCCGCCGTGGCGGGCCATGCCGCCGTACGTGTCGATGATGATCTTGCGGCCGGTCAGGCCGGCGTCGCCCATCGGGCCGCCGATCTCGAAGCGGCCGGTCGGGTTGACCAGGAGGCGGTAGCCCTCGGTGTCGAGCTTGATGCCGTCCTCGACCAGCTGGTTCAGGACGTGCTCCACGACGAACTCGCGGACGTCGGGCGCCAGCAGCGAGTCCAGGTCGATGTCCGAGGCGTGCTGGGAGGAGACGACGACCGTGTCGAGACGGACGGCCTTGTCGCCGTCGTACTCGATGGTGACCTGCGTCTTGCCGTCCGGGCGCAGGTACGGGATCGTCCCGTTCTTGCGGACCTCGGACAGGCGCCGGGAGAGCCGGTGCGCCAGGTGGATCGGGAGGGGCATCAGCTCGGGCGTCTCGTCGCACGCGTAGCCGAACATCAGGCCCTGGTCGCCCGCGCCCTGCTTGTCGAGGTCGTCGCCCTCTTCACCCGCGGCGGATCCCTCGACACGCTTCTCGTACGCGGTGTCGACACCCTGCGCGATGTCGGGCGACTGGGCGCCGATGGACACCGACACGCCGCAGGAGGCGCCGTCGAAGCCCTTCTTCGAGGAGTCGTAACCGATGTCCAGGATCTTGTCGCGGACCAGCTGGGCGATCGGCGCGTACGCCTTCGTGGTCACCTCGCCGGCCACGTGGACCTGGCCCGTGGTGATCAAGGTCTCCACGGCGACCCGGGAGGCCGGGTCCTCCCGCAGGAGCGCGTCGAGAATGGTGTCGCTGATCTGGTCAGCGATCTTGTCGGGGTGACCTTCGGTCACTGACTCCGAGGTGAAGAGACGACGGGACACAACGCTCCCTGGGGTTGCAGCGGCTGCTGGCTCAAACATGGGTGGTTCCGGAACGGCGGGGGGCTGCGCCCCGCGACGCTCCTCGACCACTTTATCGGTCAGATGCGGACACCGGGCCACGTTTCTCGATCCATGAAGGTTTCATGGTGCGCATCGGCGTGGCGCCGGATCCGCCGATCGGGCCCCGTCCGGCGGCAATATGCCGCCTATGCTGCGGTTTCCCCGGGTTTTCGGCCACGGGAGGAGACGGATCCGGCGAAACGCCGTCCGACACTCCGCCACAGAGAATTCATGCGTTTCTGGATCGGGGGTCGAGTCCCGCCGGGCCGAGGCGCGGGACCACCAGGTCCCAGACGACGTCCGCGAGCGCTTCCTTGGGACCGTACGGCACCGGTGTCTCGCCCCCGTCGGCCGCGAGCACGACCGCCTCGTTCTCCTCCGCGCCGAAGGTCCTGCGCTCCCCCACCTCGTTGACGACCAGCAGGTCGCAGCCCTTGCGGAGCAGCTTGCGGCGGCCGTTGGCGAGGACGTCGTCCGTCTCCGCCGCGAAGCCGACCACCACCTGTTCCGGCCGGGCGCGCTCACCCGCGATCTCGGCGAGGATGTCCGGGTTGCGGACCAGCGCGACGGGAGCGGGCTCCTCGCCGTCCTTCTTCTTGATCTTCCCCGGCGCGTACGCGGCGGGCCGGAAGTCGGCGACGGCCGCCGCCATCACCACCGCGTCCGCGTCCGCCGCGGCCTTCAGCACGGCCTCGCGCAGCTGCACCGCCGTCCCCACATGGACGACGTCGACGCCCGCCGGGTCGGTGATCCCCGTGTTGGCCTCGATCAGCGTCACGCGCGCGCCGCGGGCCGCCGCCGTACGGGCCAGGGCGTATCCCTGCTTCCCCGACGAGCGGTTCCCCAGGTAGCGGACGGGGTCCAGCGGTTCGCGCGTCCCGCCGGCGCTGACCACGACGTGGCGCCCGGCCAGGTCGGGTGCGGTCACCCCACGGGCCAGCACCCGGCGGCAGACCTCGAAGATCTCGCCCGGGTCCGGCAGCCGCCCCTTGCCGGTGTCGGCGCCGGTGAGCCGGCCGACCGCCGGTTCGACGACGATCACGCCCCGCCGGCGGAGCGTCGCCACGTTCTCCTGGGTCGCGGGGTGTTCCCACATCTCGGTGTGCATCGCGGGGGCGAGGACGACGGGACAGCGGGCGGTGAGGAGCGTGTTGGTGAGCAGGTCGTCGGCGAGACCGTGCGCCGCCTTCGCGAGGAGGTCGGCGGTGGCCGGTGCCACCACCACCAGGTCGGCGCTCTGCCCGATGCGGACGTGCGGCACCTCGTGCACGTCGTTCCAGACCTCGGTGGAGACCGGGTGGCCGGAGAGCGCGGACCAGGTGGCCGCCCCCACGAAGTGCAGCGCGGCGTCGGTCGGCACGACCCGTACGTCATGACCCGACTCGGTCAGCCGCCGCAGCAGCTCGCACGCCTTGTACGCGGCGATCCCGCCCGCGACTCCCAGAACAACCTTCGGCCTGCCGTCCACCGTGTCTCCTCCCAGGGAATGACACACCGCAGGCCCGGCAGTCGCGCTGCCGGGCCTGGGTGAAAGTGCGTGTACGTGACTGAGCGAGCGTGTACGTGCCTACTGGGCCGGGCCGTCGATGGCCTCGGAGGTCAGCAGACCGGCGTTGATCTCGCGCAGGGCGATCGAGAGCGGCTTCTCGTGGACGTGGGTGTCCACCAGCGGGCCGACGTACTCCAGCAGGCCCTCGCCGAGCTGCGAGTAGTACGCGTTGATCTGGCGCGCGCGCTTGGCCGCGTAGATCACGAGGCTGTACTTCGAGTCCGTGGCCTCAAGCAACTCGTCGATCGGCGGGTTGATGATGCCCTCGGGCGTGGAAATGGAAGAGGACACTCTCTGGCCTTCCGAAGAAAATTCAGGGAAACGCTAAGGGACACGTGAAGATTCAAGAGGCGTTGGCATCAAAGACGCCAACAGTAAAGATCATGCAACTGCCATCAAGGCTAGCAGCTCGCGCGCGACGTCCTCGACGGACGTGTTGACGAGGGTCGTGTCGAACTCCGACTCGGCGGCCAGCTCGATCCTGGCGGCCGCGAGCCGTCGCTCGATGACAGGCGCGGACTCGGTGCCCCGGCCGGTGAGCCGGCGCACCAGCTCGTCCCAGCTCGGCGGAGCCAGGAAGACCAGCTGGGAGTCGGGCATCGACTCCTTGACCTGCCGTGCGCCCTGGAGGTCGATCTCCAGCAGTACGGGATCGCCCGACTCCAGGCGGTCCAGGACCGCCCGGCGCGGGGTGCCGTAGCGGTTGCCCGCGAACTCGGCCCATTCCAGCAGCTCGCCGTTGGCGACCAGCTTGTCGAACTCCTCGTCCGAGACGAAGAAGTACTGGACGCCGTGGCGCTCACCGGGGCGCGGCTTTCTTGTGGTGGCCGACACCGAGAGCCATACCTCGGGGTGGACCTTGCGCATATGCGCGACGACCGTGCTCTTGCCTACCCCGGAGGGGCCGGAGAGCACGGTCAGCCGCGGTCGTACCTCTGCTGCCATGCAGCGATTATCCAGGTTCCCGGGAGTGCCCGGGAACGTCAGGAAGCCGCGCCGCCGAACTCGCGTTCCAGGGACGCGATCTGGTTGGAGCCAAGACCGCGCACGCGGCGGCTCTCGGAGATCCCGAGCCGCTCCATGATCTGCTTGGCGCGGACCTTGCCCACGCCGGGCAGGGACTCAAGGAGGGCGGAGACCTTCATCTTCCCGATGACGTCGTTCTCCTGGCCCTGCTTGATGACGTCATGGAGAGAAGCACCGGAGTGCTTGAGTCGATTCTTGACCTCGGCCCGCTCCCGGCGAGCCGCGGCGGCCTTTTCGAGCGCGGCTGCGCGCTGTTCAGGGGTAAGGGGCGGAAGAGCCACGCCTACGTCACCTCGGATGTCGAACTGTCGGATACGGACCGGCGCGGGACCTGATCGCCCCGCACCAGGGCGAGCAACGGGCAACGCACTGCACGTTGGCTCTCGACGGAGACTAGCGGCCAAGGCCGCCGGAGTCAGCGAGAACAGACGAAAAGTCCTGGTCAGCATTGATCGGGGGCGACATTCCGGTCATTTTGCCCCACATTTTGGTCAAGAGGGCTCCTGTCGCGTCGCCGCCGGGTCCCCGCCAGGTCCCCGCGCGGTCTCCGGAAGGTCTCCGGAAGGTCTCCGGAAGGTCTCCGCGACGTCCCCGCGAAGCCGTCGTCCGGTCGCGTCCGGGGGCTTCCGGGCGCTTCCGCTCGCGTCCGGTCGCGTCCGGTCGTCAGGAAGGAGTGTCCCGGGCCGCCGCGACGGCCGTCCTGACCTCCGCCGTGAAGCGCTCCGCCGCCTCGCGCAGGGCCGCGACGCCGGGGCCGTACCGCAGGACGCCCCGGCTGACGCTCGGGACGACGTTCCCGATCGCCGCGCCGAAGACGCCGGGGAGATCCGCCGGGGTCGCGCCCTGCGCCCCGATGCCGGGGGCGAGCAGCGGTCCGTTGACGGCGAGGTCGACCCCCGCGTCACCGAGCGTGGCGCCGACGACCGCGCCCACCGAGCCGAGGACGGGGGCGCCCCGGTTCTCGGCGGCGATGTGGTCGAGCACGACCTGTGCCAGCGGCCTGCCGTCGGCGGCGGTGGCCCGCTGGACCTCCGCGCCCTCCGGGTTGGAGGTGAGCGCCAGGACGAAGACACCGGCCCCGGAGACGGCGGCCGCGTCGAGGGCGGGGCGCAGCGAGCCGAAGCCGAGGTACGGCGAGAGCGTCACCGCGTCCGAGAACAGCGGCGAGTCCTTGTCCAGGTAGGTCCGCGCGTACGCCTCCATCGTCGAGCCGATGTCCCCGCGCTTGGCGTCCATCAGGACCAGGGCGCCGGCCGCCCGCGCCTCCTCGACCGCTTTTTCCAGTACGGCGATGCCCCGGGAGCCGAAGCGCTCGAAGAACGCGGACTGCGGCTTGAGGACGGCGACCCGGTCGGCCAGCGCCTCCACGGTCGTCCGGGTGAAGCGCTCCAGTCCCGCGAGGTCGTCGCCCAGGCCCCAGGCCGTGAGCAGCGATCCGTGCGGGTCGATGCCGACGCAGAGCGGCCCGCGGGTGTCCATGGCCCGGCGCAGCCTGACACCGAACGGCTCGCCCGGCGGGTTCTCCCGCGGTACGGGCTCCTGTCGCGCGGTCATGCGGTCACCTTCCGGGTCTCGGCGCCGACGGCGTCGGCGAGGGTGGCGTACGGACTCGTGCGCAGCCGCGCCGCGAGCCCCTTGTGGACCGCGCGGCTCCAGAACGGCCCCCGGTAGACGAACGCGCTGTAGCCCTGGACGAGCGTCGCGCCCGCCAGGATCCGCTGCCAGACGTCCTCGGCGTCCTCGACGCCCCCGACGCCGACCAGGGTGATCCTGTCCCCCACCCGGGCGTACAACCGGCTCAGGACGGCCAGGGAGCGGTCCTTGAGGGGCGCGCCGGACAGCCCGCCGGTCTCCGCGACCAGGCCGGCGGGCGAGCGGAGTCCCAGCCCGTCCCTGGCGATGGTGGTGTTCGTCGCGATGATGCCGTCCAGGCCCAGCTCGACGGCGAGGTCGGCGACGGCGTCGACGTCCTCGTCCGCGAGGTCGGGGGCGATCTTGACGAGGAGCGGGACGCGGCGGTCGGTGACCGTACGGTCGGCCGCCTCGCGTACGGCGGCGAGCAGCGGCCGGAGCTGGTCGACGGCCTGGAGGCTGCGCAGTCCCGGGGTGTTGGGCGAGCTGACGTTGACCACCAGGTAGTCGGCGTGGGCGGCCAGCCGCTCCGTCGACAGGACGTAGTCCGCGGTCGCCTCACCCTCGGGGACGACCTTGGTCTTGCCGATGTTGACGCCGACGGTGGTACGGAAGACCTCGCGCCGGGCGGCGAGGCGGGCGGCCACGGCCTCGGAGCCCTCGTTGTTGAAGCCCATCCGGTTGATCAGCGCGCGGTCGGCGACGAGCCGGAAGAGCCGCTGCTTCGGGTTGCCCGGCTGCGGCTGCCCGGTGACGGTCCCGATCTCGATGTGGTCGAAGCCGAGCATCGCCAGCCCGTCCACGGCGACGGCGTTCTTGTCGAAGCCCGCGGCCAGCCCGAAGGGGCCGTGCATCCGCAGGCCGAGGGCCTCGGTGCGCAGCTCCGGGTGGCGGGGGGCGAGGAGGGCCGCGGCGAAGGTGCGCAGGACGGGGACGCGGGCGGCGAGGCGGATCCACCGGAAGGCCAGGTGATGGGCGCGTTCGGCGTCCATCCGCCGGAAGACCAGCTGGAAGAAGAGTGCGTACATGGGTGGGTGCTTTCCTCAAGAAGTCATGCGGGAGGTCATGCGCGAGGGGGGACACCGGTTCCGGTGTCCCCCCTCGTGTGCGGGCTACTGGTCCTCGCGGGCCGCGATCAGGTGTCGCGCGTGTTCCTGGAGGGACCGGACGCCGATGTCGCCGTGGGTGAGCGCGTCGATGCCCTGGACGGCGGCGGCCAGCGCCTGGACCGTCGTCAGGCACGGGACTCCGCGCGCCACGGCGGCCGTACGGATGTCGTAGCCGTCGAGCCGCCCGCCGGTGCCGTACGGGGTGTTGACGATGAGGTCGACCTCGCCCGCGTGGATGAGCTGGACGATGGTCTGCTCGCCGTTGGGGCCCTCGCCCTCGAACTGCTTGCGTACGACCCTGGCCTTGATGCCGTTGCGCTTGAGGACCTCGGCCGTGCCGGAGGTGGCGAGCAGCTCGAAGCCGTGGGCCACCAGCTCACGCGCCGGGAAGATCATCGAGCGCTTGTCGCGGTTGGCGACGGAGATGAAGGCGCGGCCCTTGGTCGGCAGCGGCCCGTACGCGCCCGCCTGGGACTTCGCGTAGGCCGTGCCGAAGGCGGAGTCGATGCCCATGACCTCGCCGGTGGAGCGCATCTCCGGGCCGAGGACGGTGTCGACACCGCGTCCGTGGACGTCGCGGAAACGCGACCACGGCATCACGGCCTCCTTGACGGAGATCGGCCCGTCCAGCGGCAGCGTGCCGCCGTCACCGTGTGCCGGGAGCAGGCCCTCGGCGCGCAGTCCGGCGATGGTGGCGCCGAGCGAGATGCGGGCCGCCGCCTTGGCCAGCGGTACGGCGGTCGCCTTGGAGGTGAAGGGGACCGTACGGGAGGCGCGCGGGTTGGCCTCCAGGACGTACAGGATGTCCCCCGCCAGGGCGAACTGGATGTTGATCAGACCGCGTACCCCGACGCCCTTGGCGATGGCCTCCGTGGACGTGCGCAGCCGCTTGATGTCGTACCCGCCGAGCGTGATGGGCGGCAGGGCGCACGCGGAGTCGCCGGAGTGGATCCCGGCCTCCTCGATGTGCTCCATGACGCCGCCCAGGTACAGCTCGGTGCCGTCGTAGAGGGCGTCCACGTCGATCTCGATGGCGTCGTCGAGGAAGCGGTCGACGAGGACCGGGCGGGTGGGGCTGATCTCCGTGGACTCGGCGATGTACGAGGACAGGCGCGTCTCGTCGTACACGATCTCCATGCCGCGCCCGCCGAGCACGTACGACGGGCGGACGAGCACCGGGTAGCCGATCTCGTCGGCGATGGCCTTGGCCCCGGCGAAGGTGGTGGCGGTGCCGTGCTTGGGCGCGGGCAGGCCGGCCTCGGCGAGGACCCGGCCGAACGCGCCGCGGTCCTCGGCGGCGTGGATGGCCTCGGGGGGCGTGCCGACGACCGGGACGCCGTTGTCCTTGAGTGCCTGGGCGAGGCCCAGCGGGGTCTGGCCGCCGAGCTGGACGATGACGCCCGCGATCGGCCCGGCGAGCGACTCGACGTGCACGATCTCCAGCACGTCCTCCAGGGTGAGCGGCTCGAAGTAGAGCCGGTCGGAGGTGTCGTAGTCGGTGGAGACGGTCTCGGGGTTGCAGTTGACCATCACGGTCTCGTACCCGGCGTCACTGAGCGCGAAGGAGGCGTGCACGCACGAGTAGTCGAACTCGATGCCCTGGCCGATCCGGTTGGGCCCCGAGCCGAGGATGATCACGGCGGGCTTCTCGCGGGGCGCGACCTCGCTCTCCTCGTCGTACGAGGAGTAGAAGTACGGGGTCTTCGCGGCGAACTCGGCCGCGCAGGTGTCGACCGTCTTGTAGACCGGGCGGACTCCCAGCGAGTGCCTGACCTCCCGGACGACGTCCTCGCGCAGCCCCCGGATCTCGCCGATCTGGGCGTCGGAGAAGCCGTGCCGCTTGACCTCGGCGAGCAGCTCGGGGAAGAGCCGGTCGGCGGCGGTCAGTTCGTCCGCGTACTCCTTGATCAGGAACAGCTGGTCCACGAACCACGGGTCGATCTTCGTCGCGTCGAAGACCTCCTCCGGGGTGGCCCCGGCCCTGATGGCCTGCATGACGGTGTTGATCCGGCCGTCGGTGGGGACCTTGGCGCTCTCCAGCAGCGCGTCCTTGTCGCCGGGCCGGCCGGTGAAGCTGAACTGGCTGCCGGCCTTCTCCAGGGAGCGCAGGGCCTTCTGGAGCGCCTCGGTGAAGTTACGGCCGATGGCCATCGCCTCGCCCACGGACTTCATGGTGGTGGTGAGCGTGGCGTCGGCGAGCGGGAACTTCTCGAAGGCGAAGCGCGGGACCTTCACGACGACGTAGTCGAGGGTGGGCTCGAAGGACGCCGGGGTCTTCTCGGTGATGTCGTTCGGGATCTCGTCCAGCGTGTAGCCGACGGCGAGCCGGGCGGCGATCTTGGCGATCGGGAAGCCGGTGGCCTTGGAGGCGAGCGCGGAGGACCGGGACACCCGGGGGTTCATCTCGATGACGATGATGCGGCCGTCGTCGGGGTTGACGGCGAACTGGATGTTGCAGCCGCCGGTGTCCACCCCGACCTCGCGGATGATCGCGATGCCGACGTCCCGGAGGGTCTGGTACTCACGGTCGGTCAGCGTCATCGCGGGCGCGACGGTGATCGAGTCGCCGGTGTGCACGCCCATCGGGTCGAAGTTCTCGATGGAACAGACGACGACGACGTTGTCCTTCTTGTCGCGCATCAGCTCCAGTTCGTACTCCTTCCAGCCGAGGATGGACTCCTCCAGGAGCACCTCGGTGGTCGGCGAGAGCATCAGTCCCTGGCCGGCGATACGGCGCAGCTCCTCCTCGTCGTGGGCGAAGCCGGAGCCGGCGCCGCCCATGGTGAAGGAGGGGCGGACGACGACGGGGTAGCCGCCGAGCGTCTCCACGCCCGCGAGGACGTCGTCCATCGTGTGGCAGATCACCGACCGGGCGGACTCGCCGTGGCCGATCTTGGCGCGGACGGCCTCGACCACGCCCTTGAACAGCTCGCGGTCCTCACCCTTGTTGATCGCCTCGACGTTGGCGCCGATCAGCTCGACGCCGTACTTCTCCAGGACACCCTGTTCGTGCATGGAGATGGCGGTGTTGAGCGCCGTCTGGCCGCCGAGGGTGGGCAGCAGCGCGTCGGGGCGCTCCTTGGCGATGATCTTCTCGACGAACTCCGGGGTGATCGGCTCGACGTACGTGGCGTCGGCGATCTCCGGGTCCGTCATGATCGTGGCGGGGTTGGAGTTGACCAGGATGACGCGCAGGCCCTCGGACTTGAGGACCCGGCAGGCCTGGGTGCCGGAGTAGTCGAACTCAGCGGCCTGGCCGATGACGATCGGTCCCGATCCGATGACCAGGACGGACTGGATATCGGTGCGCTTAGGCACGCTGGTCCTCCATCAGGGATGTGAAGCGGTCGAAGAGGTACGCGGCGTCGTGCGGGCCCGCGGCCGCCTCCGGGTGGTACTGGACGCTGAACACCGGCCGGTCGAGCAGCCGCAGCCCCTCCACCACGTTGTCGTTGAGGCAGACGTGGCTGACCTCGGCGCGGCCGTAGGGGGTCTCGGAGACCCGGTCGAGCGGGGCGTCGACGGCGAAGCCGTGGTTGTGCGCGGTGACCTCGACCTTCCCGGTCGTCCGGTCCTGCACGGGCTGGTTGATGCCGCGGTGGCCGTACTTGAGCTTGTACGTGCCGAAGCCCAGGGCGCGGCCGAGCAGTTGGTTGCCGAAGCAGATGCCGAAGAGCGGGGTGCCGCGCTCCAGGACGCCCTTGACGACGGTGAGGTCGGCGGTGGCGGGGTCGCCGGGGCCGTTGGAGAGGAAGACCCCGTCGGGGGCGGTGGCGTAGACGTCGTCCAGGGTGGCGGTGGCGGGCAGGACGTGGACCTCTATGCCGCGTTCGGCCAGCCGGTGTGGGGTCATGCCCTTGATGCCGAGGTCGAGGGCGGCGACGGTGAACCGCTTGGTGCCGATCGCGGGCACGACGTACGGCTCCGTGGTGGTGACCTCCGAGGACAGCTCGGCGCCGCTCATCTCGGGGGCCCGCAGGACGCGGGCGAGCAGCGCCGCCCCGTCCGCGACGCCCTTGCCCGTGGCGCTGTTGAGCGCGTCCCCGGAGAAGATGCCGACGCGCATCGCGCCGCGCTCGCGCAGGTGGCGGGTGAGGGCGCGGGTGTCGATCCCGCTGATGCCGACGACACCCTGCGCGGACAGTTCGTCGTCCAGCGAGCGGCGTGAGCGCCAGTTGGACGGGACGCGCGCGGGGTCTCGTACGACATAGCCGGACACCCAGATACGGCGGGACTCCTGGTCCTCGTCGTTGATCCCGGTGTTGCCGACGTGCGGGGCCGTCATCACGACGACCTGGCGGTGGTACGAGGGGTCGGTGAGGGTCTCCTGGTAGCCGGTCATGCCGGTGGAGAACACCGCCTCGCCGAACGTCTCCCCCACGGCCCCGTAGGCACGGCCGCGGAAACTGCGGCCGTCCTCCAGGACGAGCACGGCGGGAGACGCCTTGTCACGGGCGGATCCCCGGGGGGAGGTGGTCATGATGCGCCTTCCGTCGTGATCGGGTGGTTCATGAAGTTCATGACGACGTTGTTGATCGCGGCGACCCATTCCGCCTGCTCGGCCGACCGGTCGGACCGGAAGCCGGAGTCGATCAGCCGGTCGCCGTGCTGCCAGGTGACGATCAGCAGGCCGCCCTCGGCGAGGACCTTGCCCGCGATGCCCTTGTCGAGCCGCGCCTCGCGCAGTTGGCCGGCCGGGACGAAGAAGTCGGTGGCGCCGGGGCGTACCACGTCCAGTCCCGCGTCGGTCAGGGTCAGTTCGACGCGGCTGCGGGTGCCGAGCCCGTGGGCCACGATCCGGTCGAGCCACTGCCCGGCGGTGGTGGAGCCGTGGTAGCGGCCGGTCAGGGTCAGCCGGGCCTCGCCCGGGGTCTCCGGGGCCGTGGGCAGGTCCGGTACGTCGGACTGGAGGCTGCCGCGCCATTTCCAGCCCTGCCGCATCAGCCAGTAGATGAGCACGACGAAGAGCAGCAGGCCGACCACCCAGCCGATCCTGGCGGCCCAGTCGGTCACCTCCGCCGACTTCTGCTCGGCGGCCAGGGGGATGAAGAGGTTCGCAGTTGTCACGCTTGTCACGCCAGATTCCCGTCGACGACCGTGGCGCGGCCCCGCAGGAAGGTGTGGGTCACGCGTCCCGGCAGTTCGCGCCCCTCGTAGGGGGTGTTGCGGCTGCGGGAGGCGAAACCCGCGGGGTCCACGACACCACGGTAAGCCGGATCGACCAGGGTGAGGTTGGCGGGCTCGCCTGCCGAGACGGGCCGCCCGTGTCCCTCCAGGCGGCCGATCCTGGCCGGGCGGAACGACATGCGGTCCGCGACCCCCGCCCAGTCGAGCAGCCCGGTGTCGACCATCGTCTGCTGGACGACGGAGAGCGCGGTCTCCAGGCCGACCATGCCCATGGCCGCCGCGGCCCACTCGCAGTCCTTGTCCTCGTGCGGGTGCGGGGCGTGGTCGGTGGCGACGCAGTCGATCGTGCCGTCGGCGAGCGCCTCGCGCAGGGCCAGCACGTCGGCCTCCGTACGAAGGGGCGGGTTCACCTTGTAGACCGGGTTGTACGACCGTACGAGCTCGTCCGTGAGGAGCAGGTGGTGCGGGGTGACCTCGGCGGTGACGTTCCACCCCTTGGACTTGGCCCAGCGGACCAGCTCGACGGAACCGGCCGTGGAGAGGTGGCAGATGTGCACCCGCGAGCCGACGTGCGCGGCGAGCAGGACGTCGCGGGCGATGATCGACTCCTCGGCGACGGCGGGCCAGCCGCCGAGGCCCAGTTCGGCGGAGACGACGCCCTCGTTCATCTGGGCGCCCTCGGTGAGGCGGGGCTCCTGGGCGTGCTGGGCGACGACGCCGTCGAAGGCCTTCACGTACTCCAGCGCCCGGCGCATGATCACGGCGTCGTCCACGCACTTGCCGTCGTCGGAGAAGACCCGGACGCCGGCCGCCGAGTCGTGCATGGCGCCCAGCTCGGCGAGCTGCTTGCCCGCCAGGCCGACGGTGACCGCGCCGATGGGCTGCACGTCGCAGTAGCCGGACTCGCGGCCCAGCCGCCAGACCTGCTCGACCACTCCGGCGGTGTCGGCGACGGGGAAGGTGTTGGCCATGGCGTGGACGGCCGTGAAGCCGCCGATCGCCGCCGCCTTCGTGCCGGTGAGGACCGTCTCGGAGTCCTCGCGGCCCGGCTCGCGCAGGTGGGTGTGGAGGTCGACCAGACCGGGCAGCAGGACCAGCCCGTCCGCCTCGATCACGGTCGCGTCACCGGCGTCGAGGCCGGCGCCGACCTCCGCGATCGTCTCGCCGTCGATCAGGACGTCCCGCGCCGCGCCACCGAGCACCCGTGCGCCCCGGACAAGGATCTTGGTCATGGTTACTTGTTCTCCTCGGTACGGGCGTGGCTGACGGCGGGCTCGTTGCCGCCCAGCAGCAGGTAGAGCACGGCCATGCGGATGGACACGCCGTTGGCGACCTGCTCGACGGCGGTGCAGCGGTCGGAGTCGGCGACCTCGGCGGTGATCTCCATGCCGCGGTTCATCGGGCCGGGGTGCATCACGACGGAGTGCCCGGGCATCCGGGCCATCCGGTCGCCGTTCAGGCCGTAGCGGCGGGAGTACTCCCGCTCGGTGGGGAAGAAGGCGGCGTTCATCCGCTCGCGCTGCACGCGCAGCATCATGACGGCGTCGGAGGCGGGCAGCACCTGGTCCAGGTCGTAGCTGACCTCGCAGGGCCACTGCTCGACGCCGATGGGCACGAGCGTGGGCGGCGCGACCACGGTGACCTGGGCGCCCAGGGTGTGCAGCAGCAGGATGTTGGAGCGGGCGACCCGGCTGTGCAGGACGTCGCCGACGATCGTGACGCGGCGCCCTTCCAGGTCGCGGCCGATGCCCTGGTCGGCGCCGACGAGGCGGCGGCGCAGGGTGAACGCGTCGAGGAGGGCCTGGGTGGGGTGTTCGTGGGTGCCGTCGCCCGCGTTGACGACGACCCCTTCGATCCAGCCCGAGGTGGCGAGCCGGTAGGGGGCGCCGGAGGCGCCGTGCCGGATGACGACGGCGTCCGCGCCCATCGCCTCCAGGGTCAGCGCGGTGTCCTTGAGCGACTCGCCCTTGGAGACGGACGAGCCCTTCGCGGAGAAGTTGATGACGTCCGCCGAGAGGCGCTTGGCGGCGGCCTCGAACGAGATTCGGGTCCGGGTCGAGTCCTCGAAGAAGAGGTTGACGACGGTACGGCCGCGGAGGGTGGGCAGTTTTTTGATGGGCCGGTCGGCGACCCTGGCCATCTCCTCGGCGGTGTCGAGGATGTGGACGGCTTCGTCGCGGGTGAGATCGCCGGCGGAGATGAGGTGGCCGGGCGTGCGGGGGCTTGTCCCTGGGAGACGCAGCATCGGGTGTCTGCTCCGGAGGTGGTGGCGGTGTGCGGGCGCGCGAGCGCTGCCGTACGGGTGGGTCGGAGGCGTACGGGAGCTGCGGCTAGCGCTCGCCGGACGTGGCGGGTCCGCGCAGGCCGAGCAGGACCGTGTCGCGTCCGTCCTCCTCGGCGAGCTGGACCTTGACCGTCTCCCGCAGCGACGTGGGGAGGTTCTTGCCGACGTAGTCGGCGCGGATCGGCAGTTCGCGGTGGCCGCGGTCGACGAGGACCGCGAGCTGGACGGCCCTGGGGCGGCCGATGTCGCCGAGCGCGTCGAGCGCCGCGCGGATCGTACGGCCGGAGAAGAGCACGTCGTCCACGAGGACCACGAGGCGTCCGTCGACCCCGTCGGCGGGGATGTCGGTGCGGCCCAGCGCGCGGGCGGGCCGCATGCGCAGGTCGTCGCGGTACATCGTGATGTCCAGGGAGCCGACCGGGATCGTGCGGCCGGTGATCTCCGCGAGGCGGTCCGCCAGCCGTCGGGCGAGGTAGACGCCGCGGGTGGGGATGCCGAGCAGCACCACGTCGTCGGCGCCCCTGGCGCGTTCGACGATCTCGTGGGCGATGCGGGTGAGGACCCGGGCGATGTCGGGGGCCTCCAGCACGGGGCGGGCGGCCTCGGAGCTGTGGGCAGGGCTGTCGGAGCTGTGGGCAGGGCTGTGCGAGTCCATTGGAAACGGACCTCCTTCTCCGCCTCACGGGACGGATCTTAAAGGACGTCGAAATTGCGCCACCCACGTTAGCAGGGCACGGTGGAGTGCCTGGTGGCGCCCCTGCGGGGGACGAGCCGCGAGGCTGTGCGGAAGGGCGGTACGGACCATTCGGCTTGACGCATCCAAGTAACGCTGCGTAACCTCACAGTGAGTTACCAGACTTCGTCCGGGGAGCTATATGTCCAGCGAATACGCAAAGCAGCTCGGGGCCAAACTCCGCGCCATCCGCACCCAGCAGGGCCTCTCGCTCCATGGCGTGGAGGAGAAGTCCCAGGGCCGCTGGAAGGCCGTCGTGGTCGGTTCGTACGAGCGCGGCGACCGTGCCGTCACGGTGCAGCGCCTCGCCGAGCTGGCGGATTTCTACGGGGTCCCGGTGCAGGAGCTCCTGCCCGGTACGACGCCCGGCGGCGCCGCCGAGCCGCCGCCGAAGCTGGTCCTCCAGCTGGAGCGCCTGGCCCATGTCCCGCAGGAGAAGGCGGGCCCTCTCCAGCGTTACGCGGCGACGATCCAGAGCCAGCGCGGGGATTACAACGGCAAGGTGCTGTCGATCCGCCAGGACGACCTCCGCACCCTCGCGGTCATCTACGACCAGTCGCCTTCGGTCCTGACCGAGCAGCTGATCAGCTGGGGAGTCCTGGACGCGGACGCCCGCCGTGCCGTCGCGCACGACGAGGGCTGATCTCCCGCCTCTCACGCAAAACAGCAGAAACGTCACCTCGGGAGGACGGACCCGCACGCCGGGACCGTCCTTCCGGTGCGTCCGGGCCTGGGACCTGATCCGTGCGAGACGGCGTGGATCCGCCCCACGGCACCGCCACCGGCCTGCGGGCAGGTGGCCGGGCATCTGGGCGCGGGGGTGCCCCAGGGGGGCGCACGCGGGCTCCAAGGGGCTCGGAGCCGACTTCTCCGCGCGCCCCCGCTCCACTCCTCGACCGGAAGCACATGGGCCCCCGCAGACGGACGTCGCCGGGCAGACTGTCGATCAGCCTGCCCGGCGACGGGAAGCACAGGAGCACGGCGGGCCCTACGGCGTGTCCGCGGGTCGGCGCAGGCTCGGCTTCAGCTCCTTGAAACGGCCCAGGAGGCCGTTCACGAAGGACGGGGAGTCGTCGGTCGAGAACTCCTTGGCGAGCTGGACCGCCTCGTCGATCACCACGGCGTCCGGGGTGTCGTCCACCCAGACCAGCTCGTACGCGGCGAGCCGCACGATGTTCCGGTCGACGACCGGCATGCGGTCGAGCGTCCAGCCGACCGCGTAGGTGGAGATGAGGTCGTCGATCCGGTCCGCGTACACCGCGTACCCCTCGACCAGCTCCATGGTGTACTCACCGACCGGCGGCTGGCGCTCGTCGGTCCTGGCGTGCCGTATCCAGTCCGCGAGGACCGTCTGCACGGGCGCACCGCGCTGGTCGGCCTCGAAGAGGATCTGGAAGGCCCGCTTACGGGCCTTGTTCCGGGCAGCCACGGTTAGCTGTTCACCCGGCCGAGGTAGTCGCCGGTGCGGGTGTCGACCTTGATCTTCTCACCGGTGGTGATGAAGAGCGGGACGCCGATCTCGTAACCGGTCTCCAGCGTCGCCGGCTTCGTGCCGCCGGTGGAGCGGTCGCCCTGGAGGCCCGGGTCGGTGTGCTGGATGACCAGCTCGACCGCGGCGGGCAGCTCCACGTAGAGCACCTCGCCCTCGTGCTGGGCGACGCTGGCCGTGAAGCCCTCGATCAGGTAGTTCGCGGCGTTGCCGACGGACTTGCGGTCGACCATGAGCTGGTCGTACGTGTCCATGTCCATGAAGACGTAGTACTCGCCGTCCATGTACGAGAACTGCATGTCGCGGCGGTCAACGGTGGCCGTCTCGACCTTCACGCCGGCGTTGAAGGTCTTGTCGACCACCTTGCCGGAGAGCACGTTCTTCAGCTTGGTGCGCACGAAGGCCGGGCCCTTGCCGGGCTTGACGTGCTGGAACTCGACGACGGACCAGAGCTGGCCCCCGTCGAGCTTGAGGACCAGGCCGTTCTTGAGGTCGTTCGTGGAAGCCACGGTTGCGGAATCTCCTGGACTGAAAGCTGGCGGACGACCAGGGGTGCGCCGCGCTAGAGCGCGAGCAGCTCCTTGGTCGTAATGGTGAGTAGCTCGGGTCCGCCGTCCGCCTCGGGGCGGACGACGAGCGTGTCATCGATCCGGACACCGCCCCGGCCCGGAAGGTGGACCCCCGGTCCGACGGTGACCGGCACACAAGCGTCCAGTTTACCCATGGCGGCGGGGGCGATCTGCGGGTCCTCGTCGATTTCGAGCCCGACGCCGTGCCCCGTACGAGGAGCGAGCCCCTCCGAGTGGCCCGCGGCCTCCAGCGGCTGCCGGGCCGCGCGGTCCACGTCGCGGTAGCCCTTGCCGGGCACAAGTACCTCCCGACCTGCCCGTTGTGCGCCGAAGACCAGCTCGTACAACTCGATCTGCCAGTCGGCGGGAGACGTCCCGATGACAAACGTACGACCGATCAGACAGCGGTAGCCGCGGTAGTCGGCGCCGAGGGTGACGGACAGGAAATCACCCTCCTCGACCCTCCGGTCCGTCGGCCGGTGCCGCGGCCGGCCCGAGTGGGGGCCGGTGGCGATCGCGGTGGGGAAGGCGGGACCGTCGGCGCCGTGGTCGACCAGCCGGCGCTCCAGCTCCAGGGCGAGGTGGCGTTCGGTACGGCCGACGAGGATCGACTCCAGCAGTTCGCCCAGCGCGTGGTCGGCGATCTCGGCGGCGATCCGCAGGCAGGCGATCTCCTCCTCGTCCTTGACGATCCGCTGGTGCTCGACGGCGGCGCCCAGGTCGGTGAGGCGCAGTCCGGGCGCCACGGAGCCGATCGCCCGGTGCCGGGCGACGGTGAGGTGGTGCTCCTCGACGGCCAGCGAGTCCACGGCGGACCGGGCGAGCACCCCGGCGGCGGCAACCGCGGGGTCGCCGTCGGCGGTGGGCAGGACGGTGAGCCGCAGCTCCTCGTCGACGTGGCCCTCGGTGGACTCGGGGACGGGGGTACGGGGGCACAGGAGCAGGTCCTCGTCGGGGCCGACGAGCAGCACGGCGCCGGGTGGGGCGCCGCCGGCGAGATAGCGGACGTTGGCGGGCCGCGAGACCAGAGCCGCGGTGTCGCCTGCGGCGGAGCAGCGGTCGCGGAGCCGGGTGCGGCGGGCCGCGTGCACCTGTGACATGGTCCGAGCGTAGGAGGGGAGCGGTGTTCCTGCCGGTTCTGGGCGGCCGACTGGGGGCCGGGGGGCTTGGTTTGTGGCCTCGGCCCGTTGCGTTTGGTTGCGCTTACTGATTGTCCTCAATCGCCGGACGGGCTTG
>NZ_WWJY01000827.1 GCF_009865405.1 Streptomyces sp. SID3212
GGTCCGGGCCCGCCGTGAAGCGGGTGAGGCGGCCCTCCGCCCGGTAGGGGCTCGTACCGAACCCGGCCGCCCGGAGCGTCGCGTCGACCGTCCAGTACGTACGCGGCTGGGCCGTCGGCGAGCCCGCGTGCACCGCCAGCCGGCCGCCGTCCGCGAGGACCCCGCGCGCGAGGGCGTAGAACTCCTCCGAGTACAGCTTCGTGCTGGCGGTGATGCCCGGGTTCGGCAGGTCCGAGACGATCACGTCGTACGGCTCACCGTGCCACGCGCGCAGCCAGGCGAACGCGTCCGCCGTCACCACCCGCAGCCTCGGGTCGTCGTACGCGTGCCCGTTCAGCTCCGACAGGGCCGGGTCCGCACGGGCCAGCCGGACCACCCCGGGGTCCAGCTCCACGACCGTGACGGCACGGACGTCCCCGTACCGCAGCACCTCCCGCGCGGCCAGGCCGTCGCCCCCGCCCAGGACCAGCACCCGGCCGTGCGGCCCGCGCATCGCGGGGTGCACGAGCGCCTCGTGGTAGCGGTACTCGTCGCGCCCGCTGACCCGCAGCCGCCCGTCCAGGTACAGGTCGAGCGGCTCGCCCCGCCCGCCCGTGAGCACCACCTCCTGGACCTCCGTGTGCACCGCGACCCGCACCCCGTCCCCGTACACGGCCCGCCGCGCGGCCCGTTCGAAGTCGTCCACGAGCACCGCGGTCGTCGCCAGGACGGCCAGCACCAGGATGTTGACGATCACCAGCAACAGCCGGGAACGCGGGGTCAGGTCCCGGCGGAAGACCCACAGGACGAGCGCCCCGCCCGCCAGCGCGTTGACCGCGCCCGTCAGCAGCGCGCCGGTCAACTGGCCCAGCCACGGCAGCAGCAGGAACGGAAAGGCGAGGCCGCCGACCAGCGCGCCCACGTAGTCGGCGGCGAACAGGTCCGCGACCGTCCCGCCCGCGTCCTGCCGGGAGACCCGCTGGATGAGCGTCATCAGCAGAGGGATCTCCGCGCCGATCAGGACGCCGATGGCGAGCGAGAAGGCGACCAGCGCCGGCCGGGACTCGCCGACCCACGCGAAGCTCGCGTACAGGACCAGCGCCGAACAGCCCCCCAGCAGCGCGAGCGCCGCCTCCACCAGCCCGAACCCGACCGCCGCCCAGGGCCGTAATCGCTTGGCGAGCAGCGAGCCGACGCCCATCGCGAAGACCATCACCGAGAGCACGACGGACGCCTGCGTGACGGAGTCACCGATCAGGTACGAGGCGAGCGCGACCAGCTCCAGCTCGTACACCAGTCCACACGCGGCGCAGATGAAGACCACCGCGAGAATCAGGAAGCGCCCGGCATCCGGCCGGACGGGCAGCCGCGCCCCGCCCTGCGGCGGTCCGCCTGGAGGGGGCCCACCGTGAGGCGGTCCACCCTGCGGTGGCGAGGAGACGGACTGCTCGATCATGCAGTAACGCTACGTCACAGCAAGTGGGCGGTTTGTCACCCACACGGGTGTAAAAAACGGCGCAAGCGTGTAACTACAGCGTGGCGGGCGTACGGACCCCGATCCGGGTCCGTGTGACGACGAGCCGCCCCTCCTGGGGGTACGCGTGCCACGTGCGCCAGCCCAGCTGACCCTTCTCGCGGTGCGCGACCATCGCGGTGAACGCGTGCGGGGAGCCGGGAAACGTCCCGGCCAGCCCGTTCGGGTGGTCGGTGACCAGCGCGAGCAGCTCCTGCGCGCGGGCCGCGAACTTGCCGGGCGACAGCGTCTCGACCCGCGCGGCGAATTCGTACTCCCACTCGCCCAGACGCTCGGAGACGCCGAGCGGCAGCGGTGTGCTGCTGCCGGGGATGCAGGCGACGGTCTCGGAGCAGGTCCCCCGCTCCTCCTCCACGAGGACCTGGTGGGAGGCGCCGAGGAGCCTGAGCTGGAGTGTCGTACCGGACAGTTCGAGATCGAGGACGGCCAGGGCGGGAAGCGGCTCCCGGCCCAACGCCCAGGCCAGATCGGCGGCACGGGTGTCGGTGTAGGCGGTATTGAGGGTCGTGAGCATGGGTCGGCTCCGCAAACACGCTTGACGGGTGGACCGGGGACGTCCCGGGAACGAGCGAATGGACTGGGTGAGGAAGGGGGCCCGCCCGGTTCGAACGAGGGCCGGGGGCTGGGGCTCTCCACAGCGAGGGAATCACGAACTACGCGGCAGTCACAGCGTTTTTACCCAACTTGGCGGGGTTTCCATCCCCATGGGGGCTGCTCGGTTCAACTGTTCACCAGAAAACGAAGATGAAGTCAACGAACCGGTCAACATGGGTACTTCGGCCACGCGCCGGCGGCCCGGGAGGTACGGGCGGCCTCGCGGAACACACACTCCCGACGCGTCCCGGCACACCCTCCCGACACACCTCGGCATACCCTCCCGGCACATTCCGCCCTACCTTCCCGGCACATTGCGGTCCGCCTTCCCGGCGCCTGCTCCCGGCACGTGCGAACACGGCAGTGCCCGGTGGGCACCTGCTCCCCACCGGGCACTGTCGTCGGTCACAGCTGCGGACCGGCTGCCCCGTGTCAGCCGCCTCCGCCGCCGCATCCCCCGCCACCGCCGCACGACGACCCGCCGCCGCAGGAGGAACCCCCGCCCCCGCAGGACGCACCACCCCCGTCACCGCCGACGGCGCCACCCCCGGCCCACCAACTGCCTTCGGAGCGCTTCTTCTTGGCACCGTTCTTCTTCAACGACGTCGCGCCGCTGACGGCCTTCGTACGCCGCCGGTCACGAGTGACACTCCCGACCACCGCCTTCACCGCTATCGCGATCACCACGAACACGACGAACGCGATCACCAGACCTGCCATGGCCCCCACCGTCCTTCACTTCCCCCGAAGCGAGACCCTCGCGCCTTCGCGTGGCCGACTCCGCTACTTACCGGCTTCCTTCCCTCCTTGCGATTCCTGCGTTTCCTGCGTGACAGGGATGTCCCCCCACGCCCCCACGCCCAAAGCCGAATTGAGCAACTCCAGAGGTTCGAACCCGATTCGCACACCGGCCCCGCGCCCCACACGCATCACCGCGCGAGCACCGACAGCCGCTCCACCGCCGTCCCCAACACGTCGGCCCTCTTGCAGAACGAGAAGCGCACCAGCCAGGCCGGCGCGTCCGCGCCCACGTAGAACGCCGAGGTGGGGATCGCCACCACTCCGGTACGGGCCGGCAGGTCGCGGCAGAAGTCGACGCCGTTCTCGTACCCCGCCGGGCGTACGTCGGCCTGGACGAAGTAGCCCGCGTCCGCGCGGAAGGGGCGCAGGCCGGCCGCCGCGAGTCCGGTGCTCAGGAGGTCCCGGTGCGCGCGCAGGGTGCCGCGCAGCTCCGCCGCCCACTCCTCCACCGAGCCTAGGGCCCGGGCGAGCGCTTCCTGGTACGGCGTACCCGAGGCGTACGTCAGGAACTGCTTCGCCGCCCCCACCGCGGCCACCAGCGGCGCGGGCCCGCAGACCCAACCGATCTTCCAGCCCGTCGTGTTGAAGGTCTTGCCGGCCGACGAGACGACCACCGTGCGCTCCCGCATCCCCGGCAGCGCGGCGACGGCCAGGTGCCGGACGCCGTCCTCGTACACGAGGTGCTCGTACACCTCGTCCGTGATCACCGTCAGGTCGTACGTACGGCACACGTCCGCGACCTCGGCCAGTTCCGCCGGGGTGAAGACCTTGCCGGTGGGGTTGTGCGGGGTGTTCAGGATCAGTACGCGGGTACGGGGGGAGACCGCGGCGCGCAGCGCGTCCGCGTCCAGCGCGAAGTGGTCCCCGTCGAGGGCCAGCGGTACGGGGACGAGCGTGGCCCCCGCGAGCCGGGCGTCCGCCGCGTACGCGTCGTAGCACGGGTCGAAGGCGACGACCTCGTCGCCGGGGTCGCAGAAGGCCAGCACGGCGGCGGCGAGCGCCTCGGTCGCGCCGGTCGTGACGAGGACCTCGCCGACCGGGTCGTACGCGAGCCCGTACCGCCGCAGCTGATGCGCGGCGACGGCCTCGCGCAGGGCGGGGAAGCCGACGGCGGGCGGGTACTGGTTGTGCCCGGCGAGCACGGCATCGGCCACGTCACGCAGGAGGGCGGGCGGGCTGGGTAGCTCGGGGACGCCCTGGCCGAGGTTGATCGCGCCGGTGCTCCGGGCCAGCTCGGTCATCTCGGTGAAGATGGACGTCCCCATCCCCCGCACGCGCCCGGCGACCGACCAGTCGCGCGCGCCGCCCCCCGTACCCACACCGACGCCCGTACCCACACCCACACCCACACCCACACCCAGATCCATGTCCACGCCTCTACCTGTCCGCCGGTCCGCCGGTCGCTGGTCCGTCTCTGCGAAAAGCCCGGCCAGGGCGGCGATCGTGGTGATCACTGCCCTGGCCGGGCTGTCGTTCCGCTGCGGGAACCTACCCGCTGTGCCCCGGACCCTCTCAGGCGTCCTCGGGGTTCTCGTCGCCCGGCGCGAGGCCGAACTGCTCGAGCAGCCACTTGTCGAACTCGATCGACGCGCGGACCCAGCTGACCGTGGACGACACGAAGTGCTCCAGGTTGACGCCCATGCTGATCAGCATCTGGGCCTCACCGATGAGGCGGATGGTGGGCGGACCGTCCCCCTCCTCGTGGATGTGGCTGTACACCTTGGGCCACAGCGTCCGGCGGTTCCAGTCGTCGATCGCGTCGAGGATCTTGTCCTTGTCCGTGATCGGGTGCGGCCGGTCGTAGAACGTCCGCACCGAGAAGACCTGCTGGTCGTCCTCGCCGCGGAACATGAAGTACGTACGGAATTCCTCCCACGGCGCCGCGAGGTCACCCTCGTCGTCGACGACGTACTTCAGCTCCATCTGTTCGAGCAGCTGCTTGACCAGATCCTGGTCGGGGACGACGGGGCCCGCCGGTCCTGCACCCTGCGGCTGGGGCGGTCCCCCGAAATTCGGAATCGAGGACGGGTCGATAGACATCGCTGGAAACTCCTGAGGATGGCGTGCGTGCCGTTGTCTGCGGACGACCCTAGTCGCGATCGTCGGCGGGTGGCCCTCCGGCCCGGACGGAAACAACCTGTCCGTCCAGCCTATGGCCTGTCCGGCCCCGGCGGGACGGACCGGCGAGGCCGGCCTGTCCCGCCGCCGCGGACCTGCTGGAACGCGCTACGGCGCTGGCTAGAGCGTCTTCCCGGTCGGCGCGGTCCCGGGCTCCTCCGGCTCCTCCGGGCCTCCCGGGCCCACGATCAGGCCGTCGCCGAAGCGGGCCACGCGGACCGTGTCGCCGTCCGTGATCTCGCCCGCCAGGATCTCCTTCGCCAGCTGGTCGCCGATCGCCGTCTGGATCAGGCGGCGCAGGGGGCGGGCGCCGTACGCCGGGTCGTTGCCCTCCTCCGCCAGCCAGGCCAGGGCCTCGGGCGTGACGTCCAGGGTCAGGCGGCGTTCCGCCAGGCGGGCGGCCAGGCGGTCGATCTGGAGGCTTGCGATGTGGGCCAGCTCGTCCTTGGACAGGGCCGAGAAGACCACCAGGTCGTCCAGGCGGTTCAGGAACTCCGGCTTGAAGGAGGCCCGTACGACCGTCAGGACCTGCTGTTTCTTCTCCTCCTCGCCCGTCAGCGGCTCGACCAGGAACTGGCTGCCCAGGTTCGACGTCAGGACCAGGATGGTGTTGCGGAAGTCGACCGTCCGGCCCTGGCCGTCCGTGAGGCGGCCGTCGTCCAGGACCTGGAGCAGGATGTCGAAGACCTCGGGATGGGCCTTCTCCACCTCGTCCAGGAGGATCACCGAGTACGGGCGCCGGCGCACCGCCTCCGTGAGCTGGCCGCCCTCCTCGTAGCCGACGTACCCGGGAGGCGCGCCGACCAGCCGGGCCACCGAGTGCTTCTCGCCGTACTCGCTCATGTCGATGCGGACCATCGCCCGCTCGTCGTCGAAGAGGAAGTCCGCGAGCGCCTTCGCCAGCTCCGTCTTGCCGACGCCCGTCGGGCCGAGGAAGAGGAAGGATCCGGTGGGCCGGTCGGGGTCGGCGATTCCGGCGCGGGTACGGCGTACCGCGTCGGACACCGCCTGCACGGCCTCGTGCTGGCCGACCAGGCGCTTGCCCAGCTCCTGCTCCATCCGCAGCAGCTTCTGCGTCTCGCCCTCCAGCAGCCGCCCCGCCGGGATTCCGGTCCAGGAGCCGACCACGTCCGCGATGTCGTCGGGGCCGACCTCCTCCTTGACCATCGTGTCCTTGGAGGCTTCCTGTTCGGCCTCCGCGGCCTCCTCCAGCTCACGCTCCAGGCCGGGGATCTCGCCGTACAGCAGCTTGGACGCGGTGTCGAAGTCCCCGTCGCGCTGCGCGCGCTCCGCCTGGCCGCGCAGGTCGTCCAGGCGCTCCTTCAGTTCACCGACGCGGTTGAGGCCCTGCTTCTCCTTCTCCCAGCGCGCGTTCAGCCCGCGCAGCTCCTCCTCGCGGTCCGCGAGGTCGCGGCGCAGCTTCTCCAGCCGCTGCTTGGAGGCGGGGTCGGACTCGTTCTTGAGCGCCAGCTCCTCCATACGGAGGCGGTCGACGGCCCGCTGGAGTTCGTCGATCTCCAGCGGCGAGGAGTCGATCTCCATCCGGAGGCGGGACGCGGCCTCGTCCACCAGGTCGATGGCCTTGTCGGGCAGGAACCGCGAGGTGATGTACCGGTCGGAGAGGGTGGCCGCGGCGACCAGTGCCGCGTCCGCGATCTGGACCTTGTGGTGGGCCTCGTACCGGCCCTTGAGCCCGCGCAGGATCGCGATGGTGTCCTCGACGTTCGGCTCCGCCACCAGCACCTGCTGGAAGCGCCGCTCCAGCGCCGCGTCCTTCTCGATCCGCTCGCGGTACTCGTCCAGGGTCGTCGCGCCGACCATCCGCAGCTCGCCGCGCGCGAGCATCGGCTTGAGCATGTTGCCCGCGTCCATGGCCGAGTCGCCGCCGGCGCCCGCGCCGACGACGGTGTGCAGTTCGTCGATGAACGTGATGATCTGTCCGTCGCTGCCCTTGATCTCGGCGAGGACGGTCTTGAGGCGCTCCTCGAACTCGCCTCGGTACTTCGCGCCGGCCACCATCGCACCGAGGTCCAGCGAAACCAGCCGCTTGTTCTTCAGCGATTCCGGCACGTCGCCCTTGACAATCCGCTGCGCGAGCCCCTCGACGACGGCGGTCTTGCCGACGCCGGGCTCACCGATCAGCACCGGATTGTTCTTCGTACGGCGTGACAGCACCTGCACCACCCGCCGGATCTCCTGGTCCCGGCCGATGACCGGGTCGAGCCTGCCCTCGCGGGCGGCGGCGGTGAAATCGGTGCCGAACTTCTCCAGGGCCTTGTACTGGCCCTCCGGGTCGGGTGTGGTCACCCGGCGCCCTCCCCTTGCCTTCTCGAACGCGTCCAGCAGCTTTTTCGCCCCGGCGCCCTGCCGGTCCAGCACCTCCCCGGTCCGCCCGCCCTTCGCGGCGATGCCGATCAGCAGGTGCTCGGTGGAAAGGTATTCGTCGCCCAGCTCCTTCGCCCGCCGGTCGGCGTCCGCGATGACGGCCAGCAGCTCGCGGTTGGGCTGCGGGGGCGCCACGGTGGAGCCGGCGGCGGTCGGCAGGGCCGCCAGCAGCCGCTCCGTACCGGACCGTACCGCCGCCTGGTCCGCCTCGACGGCGGTCAGCAGATCGGTGACGTTCTCGTTGTCCTGGCCCGAGAGCAGGGCGAGCAGCAGGTGGGCAGGGGTCAGGTCGGCGTGGCCCGCCGCCACGGCCCTGCTGGTGGCGGCGTTGATGGCATCCCGGCTCTTGTTGGTCAGCTCGGCGTCCACGGGCGCTTTCTCCTCCTCGCGCGGATCTCAACTCTGACTCAGGCAACCTATGCAAAGTTGAGTCTATTCCACTCAGGGTCGCACGCCTACGCTTTCCGCATGGCTCTTGACGTACACCACCCCAGCCCCGAGTTTCTCGCGTTCTGGCGGGAGTACCACTTGTGCACGCTGACCACCCTGCGGGCCGACGGCACGCCGCACGTGGTCGCGGTGGGGGTGACGTACGACCCGGAGGCAGGCCTCGCACGGGTCATCACCAACAAGAACAGCAGGAAGGTGGCCAACATCCTGGCGTCGGGCGCTCGGAGCGCCGGCGCGTCAGGCGCGCGCGTCGCGGTCTGCCAGGTGCACAAGAGGCGCTGGGCGACCCTGGAGGGCGTCGCGACCATCCGTACGGAACGGGAAGCCGTCGCAGACGCCGAAAGCCGTTACGCGGAGCGCTACGGACGCACTCCCGCGCCCAACCCGGACCGGGTTGTCATCGAGATCGCCCTGGACCGGGCGCTCGGTCGCGCGTGATCGTCCGGTCGGGGCCAGGGGGGTGCCCCGACCGGACGTGCCCGCACGCGGGCGGGGGGCACAGCGGCGCCATCGTGTTTCAGGTCCACGATGGCGCCGCTGTGTGGGGGAAGTGCCGGAGCGATTTACAACGACGGGGGAATCGCTCAGGCACTGCGGGGGGTGGCGAGGATGGTCTTGGGTTCGACCAGCTGGTGATCACGCTGGTCGAGGTTCACGAAAATCATGTCGTACCGGATGGCACAGCGGACGGGCTGTGGGGCGCCCCTCGGCTTCCGCAGGCAACGGTAGGCCCGGACATCGTCGTCCTCCTCGCGTACCACGAGGATCGGCTCTCCGAACAGGGTCACTGTCAGCGAGTCGCCACGGTGCGGAATCGCCGTGACAAGGTCGATGAAGTGCCAGCCCGACCGGTAAGCCGTGGCCATCTCCCGCCGGAAGACCCGGTCGTCCGGCGGGACAGTCATGCGCCGGTGCCAGCCGGCTCGCCCCAGGCGATGTCCGTCGGGGCCGGGCCCCACGCGATGTCACCCGCTGCCGCACCCCACGCGATGTCGCCGGCTCCAGCGGCCTGCGATCCGGCAGGCGTGGTGACCCGACCTGCGTCTCCCCCGACAGCCAGCACACCACAGGCCAGAGCCGCAGAGAAAGCAGTGGCAGCCACCGCGCGAAGCATTCTCTTATACATAGTCGGCTTCGTCCTCACTTAATGGGTTCCTCTTCCCCCGCCATGAAGACGATGTCCCACCCGGGCACACCAACGCCACCGGATCGAGGCATCATGTTCCTGTATGTTCAGGACCCTGGGGGGTGGAGATTTGCCCGCAAGAGACACAAACCCGACACATCCCCATGCCATCACCGATATGTGTGATGAGGGCAGGCGGCTTTACGCCAGTGCGCTGCGCTCCGGACGCATCGCCCGGAGCGAAGCCGCGGTGGCTCCGTGCCTCATGGAATTCCCGCTTCTGCACCCGGATCCGGACGATGCGGACTGGCTTCGCCCCGTTCCACCGTCCGCGGCGCTCGCCCAGCGGCTCCACCCCATCGAGCGGGAGATCCAGGAGAGGCGACATTTCGCCGTCGAACTGACCGACTCTTTCGAGCCGTTCATGACGATCAGCGCGCAGGATCCGCCCATCACCCACGCGATCACGGTCCTGGAGGGCGACAGCCGGATCAACGCGGCGCTCGACCTCTCCACCGCCGAGTGCAAAACGGAAGTACTGACCCTGCAACCGGGCGGCGGCAGGAGCGCGCATCTGCTCGCCCAGGGGCTGGAGCGCGGCAGGGCGGTCGTGAACCGCGGGGTCAGCATCCGAACCTTGTACCAGCACACGGCACGTCACAGCCAGGGCACCCTGGCGTACGCGGAGATGCTGGGCAAGAGCACGGTGGAGATCAGGACACTGGAAGAACTCACCGAGCGCCTGATCATCTTCGACAGGACCGTCGCGTACATCCCCGCCAGGTCCGACCGCCAAGTGGCCCTTGAGCTGCGGCACCCGGGGCTCGTGGACTACCTGGCGCAGGTGTTCGAGCAGCTCTGGCGGCGCGCCACGCCCCTCACGGAGCAGGTGGAGTACGAGCCGACCCCGGCCGGCATCACGGGCGTCCAGCGGACCATCGCGCAACTCCTGGTGGAGGGGTACGTGGACGAGGCCATCGCGCGGCGGCTCGGGATGAACGTACGGACGTGCCGCGCGCACATCGCCAAGCTCGCCACCACGCTGGGCAGCGGCAGCCGTGCGCAACTCGGCTACCTGATCGCGAATTCGGGGATCCTGAACCAGCAGTCGTGACCAGCAGCCATGACCGGCAGCCGTGACCAGCATCCTGCATGCGCGGGCCTCTTGAAGAACCCTTCGGACGCAGCACAACGCCCCCGGAGCCGACCAAGGCTCCGGGGGCGTGCTGTTGGGTCTCTCGTGCCGCTCTGGCGGCCCGCTACGGCCTCTCCGCCGGCCGCCACACCACCAGCGCGCCGGTGGCCTGTACGTCCGTGTACGGCACCAGGTCGCGGCGGTACGAGGCATGCACCTGCGCCTCGCGCTGGCGCATCGCCGCCGCCGCGCCGTCCACGGCCGCCGAGAGCTCGGCGACGCGGGCCTGGAGCGCGGCGACCTGGTTCTCCAGCTCGATGATCCGCTTGATGCCCGCGAGGTTGATGCCCTCGTCCTGGGACAGGGCCTGCACCTGGCGGAGCAGCTCGATGTCACGGGCCGAGTAGCGCCGGCCCCGCCCCGCCGTACGGTCCGGGGAGACCAGGCCCAGGCGGTCGTACTGCCGGAGGGTCTGCGGGTGCAGACCCGAGAGCTGGGCCGCCACCGAGATGACGTACACCGGCGTCTCCTCGGTCAGTTCGTACGCCCTGCCGAACGCAGAGGGCGGTCTGCGCCGCCCGTCCCTGTCCATCTCGGGTCATGCTCCCTTCGCGGCCTGGAACAACTCCGCCCGCGGGTCGTCGTCCGCGGTCGCCTTCCGGTAGGCCTCCAGCGCGTCCCGTGCCTCCACGCCGAGGTCCTTGGGGACGGCGACCTCGACGGTGACCAAGAGGTCACCGCGGCTGCCGTCCTTGCGTACGGCTCCCTTGCCACGGGCGCGCATCGTACGCCCGTTCGGGGTCCCCGCGGGCAGTTTCAGCGTGACCGGGGGGCCGCCGAGCGTCGGCACCTTCACCTCGCCGCCCAGCGTCGCCTCCGTGAAGGAGACCGGCACCGTCACGGTGAGGTTGTCGCCCTTCCGGCCGAAGACCGGGTGGGCGCCGACGTGCACGACCACGTACAGATCGCCGGCCGGCCCGCCGCGCTCGCCGGGGGCGCCCTTGCCGCGCAGCCTGATCCGCTGGTTGTCGCTGACGCCCGCCGGGATCCGTACCTGCATCGTCCTGGACGACCTGGCGCGCCCGCTGCCCTTGCAGACCTCACAGGGGTCCTGGGCGATCAGACCGCGGCCCTTGCAGTCCACGCACGGGTCGGTGAGCGAGAAGCCGCCACCGGTGCCGCGGGAGACCTGTCCGGTGCCCACACAGGTCGGGCAGACCCGCGGCGTGCCGTTCTTGTCCCCCGTACCCGAACAGGCCTTGCAGGGCGCCTGGCTGGACATCCGCAGCGGGACCGTGGCCCCGTCGACCGCCTCGGTAAAGCTGAGCGTCACCTCGGACTCGATGTCCTGGCCGCGGCGCGGCTGCACGCGGGTGGTGCCGGGGCCTCCCCGGTTGAAGAGGCCGCCGAACATGTCCCCGATGCCGCCACCGCCGCCGCCGAAGCCGCCGCCCTGCGCCGTTCCCGTACCACCGCCGCCCGGGGCGCCCCCGAAGAGGTCGCCCAGGTCGAAGTTGAAGGAACCGCCGCCGGCGCCGGGTCCCGGCCGGAAGCCGCCGTTGCCGAAGAGCGCGCGGGCCTCGTCGTACTCCTTGCGGCGCTTGGCGTCGCCGAGCACGTCGTTGGCCTCGGAGATCTCCTTGAAGCGCTCCTCGGCCTTCGCGTCACCCTTGTTGGCGTCCGGGTGGAACTCGCGGGCGAGCTTCCGGTACGCCTTCTTGATCTCGGCCTCGGTGGCGTCCTTGGGGACGCCGAGAACCTTGTAGTAGTCCTTCTCCACGAAGTCCTTCGTGCTCATTCCCGACGTCCCTCCTCTCCACCGGCCACCCTCACGCCGTCCGTACGTACGCCACCCCGCTCGGGGGCGTCACCGTCAGCCCTCGTCGGGGCCACCGTCGTCCTTGCCTTGGGCGGACGAGCCGGACTCGCCCGCCTCCTCCGCCGACTTCGGCGTCGCCCCCGGCTGGGGCTCCGCCACCGCGACCCGGGCGGGCCTGATCGTCCGCTCGCCGAACCGGTACCCAGGCTGAAGGATCGCGACGCAGGTGTCTTCCGTGACATCCGGCGCATACGAGTGCATCAGCGCTTCGTGGATCGTCGGGTCGAAGGGCTCGCCCTCCTTGCCGAACTGCTGGAGGCCCATCTTGGCGACGATGGTCTCCAGCGACTCGGCGACCGACTTGAAGCCGCCCACCAGCTCTTCGTGCTCCCGGGCGCGCCCGATGTCGTCGAGCACCGGCAGCAGCTCCGTCAGGAGCTTCGCGACGGCGATCTCCTTGACGGTGACCCGGTCGCGCTCCACCCGGCGGCGGTAGTTCTGGTACTCGGCCTGGAGCCGCTGGAGGTCCGCCGTACGCTCGGCGAGCGCCGTACGCACCTGGTCCAGCTGCGCTGTCAGAGCTATGTCGTTCACGTCCCCGGCCGGGGCCGCCGGGCCGGTCTCCTTCGCGGAGTCCGGCCCGCCGGCCTGCGGCGCGGCGTCTTCGGGGGTCGCGCCGGAGGGGACGTCAGGCTTCTCTTCGAAGCCCGGGGTCTCCTCGGTCACGCGGCACCGCCCTTGGTGTCACGCTCGTCGTCCACGATCTCGGCGTCGACGACGTCGTCCGTACCGTCCTGGGAGGCCTGGCCCTGCTGGCCGCCCGGCGCCTCGGCACCGGCGGTGGCACCCTCGGCCTGGGCGTTGGCGTACATCGCCTGGCCCAGCTTCTGGGAGACGGCCGCGACCTTCTCGGTGGACGTACGGATCTCGGCGGTGTCCTCGCCCTTGAGCTTCTCCTTCAGCTCGGCGATGGACTCCTCGACCTCGGTCTTGACGTCGCCGGGGACCTTGTCCTCGTTGTCCTTGAGGAACTTCTCCGTCTGGTAGACGAGCTGCTCCGCCTGGTTGCGCGTCTCGGCGGCCTCGCGGCGCTTGTGGTCCTCGTCCGCGTACTGCTCGGCCTCTTCGCGCATCCGGTTGACCTCGTCGCGCGGCAGCGAGGAGCCACCGGTGACGGTCATCTTCTGCTCCTTGCCCGTGCCGAGGTCCTTCGCGGCCACGTGCATGATGCCGTTGGCGTCGATGTCGAAGGCGACCTCGATCTGCGGCACCCCGCGCGGGGCGGGCGGCAGGCCCGTCAGCTCGAACATCCCGAGCTTCTTGTTGTACGCGGCGATCTCGCGCTCGCCCTGGTAGACCTGGATCTGCACCGACGGCTGGTTGTCCTCGGCCGTCGTGAAGATCTCGGAGCGCTTCGTCGGGATCGTCGTGTTGCGCTCGATCAGCTTGGTCATGATGCCGCCCTTGGTCTCGATACCCAGGGACAGCGGGGTCACGTCGAGGAGCAGGACGTCCTTGACCTCACCCTTGAGGACACCGGCCTGGAGCGCGGCACCGATGGCGACGACCTCGTCGGGGTTCACACCCTTGTTGGCGTCACGGCCGCCGGTGAGCTCCTTGACCAGCTCCGCCACGGCGGGCATACGGGTCGAGCCGCCGACGAGCACCACGTGGTCGATCTCGGACAGCGCGATGCCGGCGTCCTTGATGACGTTGTGGAACGGCGTCTTGCAGCGGTCCAGCAGGTCGGAGGTGAGCTGCTGGAACTGCGAGCGGGTGATCTTCTCGTCCAGGTGCAGCGGGCCCTCGGCCGACGCCGTGATGTACGGAAGGTTGATCGTGGTCTCGCTGGACGAGGACAGCTCGATCTTCGCCTTCTCCGCGGCCTCGCGGAGACGCTGGAGAGCCATCTTGTCCTTGGCCAGGTCCACGCCGTGGCCGTTGGCGAACTGCTTCACCAGGAAGTCCACGAGGCGCTGGTCCCAGTCGTCACCACCGAGGTGGTTGTCACCGTTGGTGGCCTTCACCTCGACGACGCCGTCACCGATCTCCAGCAGCGAGACGTCGAACGTACCGCCACCGAGGTCGAAGACCAGGATCGTCTGGTCGTCCTTGTCGAGCCCGTAGGCCAGCGCGGCGGCCGTCGGCTCGTTGACGATGCGCAGGACCGTGAGGCCCGCGATCTCGCCGGCCTCCTTGGTGGCCTGGCGCTCCGAGTCGTTGAAGTACGCCGGGACGGTGATCACCGCGTCGGTGACCTTCTCGCCCAGGTACGCCTCCGCGTCCCGCTTCAGCTTCTGCAGCACGAAGGCCGAGATCTGCTGCGGGTTGAAGTCCTTCCCGTCCAGGTTCATCTTCCAGTCGGTGCCCATGTGGCGCTTGACCGAGCGGATGGTCCTGTCGACGTTCGTGACCGCCTGGCGCTTGGCCACCTCTCCGACGAGCACCTCGCCGTTCTTGGCGAAGGCGACGACGGACGGCGTGGTCCTGGCGCCCTCTGCGTTGGTGATGACGGTGGGCTCGCCGCCTTCGAGAACGCTGACGACGGAGTTAGTCGTGCCCAGGTCGATGCCGACCGCACGTGCCATTTCGATTCCTCCAGCTGACTTGAGTGGAACAGGCTCAAGGATGCATCACGGATCGCGGTGAGTCAAAGGACCTGAGTCCAGGGGGCTCAACAATCGTGCTGGCGCGGTGCAACGGGCCTGGCGGGGGGCTTGTGGGGGGCTTGCGGGGGGCCGCTCGTACGCGGGGCGCCTCCTGCGGCGAGGCGACCGCGTCCTGCGATCGTTCTGTCATAACTTTCTCAAAGGCCCCAAAAGTTCCCCGAAGCCTCCTTGAGCCCTCTTGCCCTCTTGAGCCCCCCGAAGCCCTCTTGAGCCCGGAACGGTCAGGTGTCCGCCATGGAACGACTCACCGCGTGGACGGCGGGGCGAGCGGCACGGCTCGCGGACCCCAAGCGCCTCCTGGACCTGACGCTCGGCTCGGTCCTGCTGGTTCTGGCGGCGCCGGTCCTGCTGGCGGCGGCGGTCACGGAGGCGGTACGGGGCCGGGGGTCGGGCCGGGCCTTCCTCACCGCCGACCGCCGCACCGGCCTGCACGGCCGCCCCTTCGTCCTGCGCGCGCTGCGCACCCGCCGGTTCCGCCTCGACCTGGTGTCCCGGCTGCCCCATGTCGTACGCGGTGACCTGTCCCTGGTCGGGCCCGCCCCGCTGGCACACGGCTCCCCGGCGGCGGCCGCTCCGTGGCGGCAGCTCGTACGGCCGGGCCTGACCGGTCTCGCGCAGGTACGGCGGCACTCGCCGATGCCGTGGGACGAGACCCCGCTCCTGGACCAGCACTACGTCGCGCACCACTGGATCGGCCTCGACCTCCTGATCCTGGTCCGTACGGGCCCGGCCCTCCTCCTGGCCTGTCCGCAACCCCCGCCACGGCCGGAGCCGCGACGCCGGCCCGACCCACGG
>NZ_WWJY01000828.1 GCF_009865405.1 Streptomyces sp. SID3212
ACGACCCGTGGGCCACCAGCGCACCGGCCGGCGGCAGCCAGCCGCCCAGCGGCGGCGGGGGCAACGGCGGAGGCAGCTGGGGCGGAAGCTCCGGCGGCGGCTACTCGGACGAGCCCCCCTTCTGAGGGACGGCTCGTTACCCCACTTCTTGATCAAAACAGGAGATACACATGGCGAAGCCGCCTGTGCGCAAGCCCAAGAAAAAGGTCTGCGCATTCTGCAAGGACAAGACCCAGTACGTGGACTACAAGGACACGAACATGCTGCGGAAGTTCATTTCCGACCGCGGCAAGATCCGTGCCCGCCGCGTCACCGGCAACTGCACACAGCACCAGCGCGACGTCGCCACGGCCGTCAAGAACAGCCGTGAGATGGCGCTGCTGCCCTACACGTCCACCGCGCGATAAGGGGAGGGTGACCGAATCATGAAGATCATCCTCACTCACGAGGTCACCGGCCTCGGTGCCGCAGGCGACGTCGTCGAGGTCAAGGACGGCTACGCCCGCAACTACCTGGTCCCGCGCGGTTTCGCGATCCGCTGGACCAAGGGTGGCGAGAAGGACGTCGCGCAGATCCGGCGCGCACGCAAGATCCACGAAATCGCGACCATCGAGCAGGCCAACGAGATCAAGGCCCGCCTCGAAGGCGTCAAGGTGCGTCTGGCCGTCCGCTCCGGCGACGCCGGCCGCCTCTTCGGCTCCGTCACCCCCGCCGACCTCGCCTCGGCGATCAAGTCGGCCGGCGGCCCGGACGTCGACAAGCGCCGCATCGAACTCGGCTCGCCGATCAAGACCCTGGGCTCGCACCAGGTGTCCGTCCGGCTCCACCCCGAGGTCGCAGCGAAGCTCGGCATCGAGGTCATCGCCGCGTAACCGCAGCGCTCGACAGAACACACGAGAGGGCCGCATCCCAGCCGGGGATGCGGCCCTCCCGCCGTTCCACACGCTTGCCCCCGCCGGCCCGTCACGCGCGATGTTTCACGTGAAACCGGACATCTCACCGCGTCGCACCCGTCACCAACCACCGCCCCGAACGCGTCCGCCCCCACAACGTCACCAGCCGAACCGCCATCATCAGACCCATCGCCCACCACAACGCCGTCAACCCCCCACCCCACGACGGCACCGCCAACGCCACCGGCGCGAACACCGCCAACGTCACCACCATCGCCCCCGCCAGATACCGCCCGTCCCCCGCCCCCATCAACACCCCGTCCAGCACGAACACCACCCCCGACACCGGCTGCGTCACCGCCACCACCAACAACGCCGGCACCAACGTGTCCCGCACCACCTGATCCCCCGTGAACAACGGAACGAACAACGGACGCGCCAGGACAATCAACACCCCGAACACCACCCCCGACACCACCCCCCACTGCACCATCCGCCGGCACGCCTCCCGCGCCCCCCGGACGTCCCCCGCCCCCAGATACCGGCCGATGATCGCCTGCCCGGCGATCGCTATCGCGTCCAGCGCGAAAGCCGTCAGACTCCAGAGCGACAGAATGACCTGGTGAGCCGCGATATCGGCATCCCCCAGCCGCGCCGCCACCGCCGTGGCGATCAGCAGCACCGCCCGGAGCGACAACGTACGGACCAGCAACGGCACTCCGGCCCGCGCGCCCGCCCGAATCCCCCCGGGATCGGGACGCAGCGACGCACCGTGCCGGCGCGCTCCCCGTACGACCACCACCAGATAGACGGCCGCCATGCCGCACTGCGCGATCACCGTCCCCCACGCGGACCCGGCGATCCCGAACCCGAAGCCGTAGACGAACAACCCGTTGAGCGCCGCGTTGGCGCCGAAGCCGCCGACGGCGACGTACAGGGGCGTCCTCGTGTCCTGGAGCCCCCGCAGCACCCCGGTGGCGGCCAGCACCACCAGCATGGCCGGTATGCCGAGGCTGGAGACGCGCAGATACGTGATGGCGTACGGCGCCGCGGTGGGGGAGGCCCCGAACACGTCGACGAGCCACGGCGCGGCGGGCAGGGTTACGGCGATGACCCCGGCGCCGAGCAGGATCGCGAGCCAGATCCCGTCCATGCCCTGCTGGATGGCGGCCCGGAAATCACCCGCGCCCACGCGTCGGGCGACGGCCGCGGTGGTGGCGTAGGCGAGGAAGACGAAAACGCTCACCGCGGTCGTCAACAGGGCCGCCGCGATCGCCAGTCCGGCGAGCTGACGTGTACCCAGATGGCCGACGATCGCGCTGTCGACCATCACGAAGAGCGGTTCGGCGACGAGCGCGCCGAAGGCGGGGACGGCGAGCGCGAGGATCTCGCGGTCGTGCCGGCGGCGGGTCGCCTTGGCTGCCAGGGGGGCCTGTGTCATGCGCTCAATCTAATCTTCCACAGGTAAGAGACGCAAAGGAGCTGCGCTCCTTACGTGGAGCGGGTTTCGGGGCTCGGTGGTGCGTCGTTTGTTCTGATCTTGGTCCAGTCGGGAAAGTTTTTCTCCCCCACAGCCGGTGGACGGAAAAAGCCCAGGTCAGAATGGTTGCGGCGGGGTCTCTATGATTTTGTCCACAGTGCTGTCCCCCGGTCCGTACACAGGATCGGGCGAGTTCTCCACAGCATCTGGTCTCTCGTCCACATGGCCTGTGGATAACAAGATTGGCTGACGTCGCGGACGGGCCTACCGTGGACCGGCGTCCGACGCGCCGGAACCGGAGTCAGGCCTCTCGTTTTGTCAGTGTCGTGCCGTAGAAAGAGTGGCACGGCGAGGTCCGCTGAGCGGACGTGAGGAGGTGGCCGGTGACCATTCCCGAGCCGTTGGACGACCCCTGGACCGACACCGGTCCCAGTGACCGTCTGCCTGTCTCCCGCCAGCGCCGCGGCGAGGGCCGGGGCCGCGAGGAGCAGCACGAGCGCGGTCGGGACGACGGCGCGTGGGACGGCGGATCGACCGGGTTCGAGCGGGTGCCCCCGCAGGATCTGGACGCCGAGCAGTCGGTCCTGGGTGGCATGTTGCTGTCCAAGGACGCGATCGCGGACGTCGTGGAGATCATCAAGGGGCACGATTTCTACCGTCCGGCGCACGAGACGGTCTTTCAGGCGATTCTCGACCTGTACGCGAAGGGGGAGCCGGCCGACCCGATCACGGTGGCGGCGGAGCTGACCAAGCGGGGGGAGATCACGCGGGTCGGCGGGGCGTCGTACCTGCACACGCTGGTCCAGTCGGTGCCGAGCGCGGCGAACGCCTCGTACTACGCGGAGATCGTCCATGAGCGGGCGGTGCTGCGGCGGCTCGTCGAGGCGGGTACGAAGATCACGCAGATGGGATACGCGGCGGACGGGGACGTCGACGAGATCGTGAACTCCGCCCAGGCGGAGATCTACGCGGTCACCGAGCAGCGGACCAGTGAGGACTATCTGCCGCTCGGCGACATCATGGAAGGCGCGCTGGACGAGATCGAGGCAATCGGTTCGCGCAGCGGTGAGATGACGGGGGTGCCGACGGGGTTCACGGACTTCGATTCGCTGACGAACGGTCTGCACCCCGGTCAGATGATCGTGATCGCGGCTCGTCCCGCGATGGGCAAGTCGACGCTGGCGCTGGACTTCGCGCGGGCGGCTTCGATCAAGAACAATCTGCCGAGCGTGATCTTCTCGCTGGAGATGGGGCGCAACGAGATCGCGATGCGTCTGTTGTCGGCGGAGGCGCGGGTGGCGTTGCACCACATGCGGTCGGGGACGATGACGGACGAGGACTGGACGCGGCTGGCGCGGCGGATGCCGGATGTGTCGCAGGCGCCGCTGTACATCGATGATTCGCCGAACCTGTCGATGATGGAGATCCGGGCGAAGTGCCGTCGTCTGAAGCAGCGCAACGACTTGCGGCTGGTGGTGATCGACTATTTGCAGCTGATGCAGTCGGGTGGTTCGAAGCGTGCGGAGAGCCGTCAGCAGGAGGTCTCCGACATGTCGCGAAACCTCAAGCTGCTGGCGAAGGAGCTGGCGGTGCCGGTGATCGCGTTGTCGCAGCTGAACCGTGGTCCTGAGCAGCGTACGGACAAGAAGCCGATGGTGTCGGACCTGCGTGAGTCGGGGTCGATCGAGCAGGACGCGGACATGGTGATCCTGTTGCACCGGGAGGACGCGTACGAGAAGGAGTCGCCGCGCGCGGGTGAGGCGGACCTGATCGTGGCGAAGCACCGTAACGGTCCGACGGCGACGATCACGGTGGCGTTCCAGGGCCACTACTCGCGTTTTGTGGACATGGCGCAGACCTGAGCGGGGTGGCTGTACGGTCTCGGACGGCGGTCAGCGCCTTGTCTCGTACCGGGTCAGGGTCACGCCGCCGGGGAGCGTCCGTGTCTCCAGCAGGTTCAGGTTCACCCAGTTGTCCAGCGCGGCGAAGAACGGCGTGCCGCCGCCCACCAGCACCGGTGCGGTGGCCAGCACGTACTCGTCGATCAGTCCGGCCCGCATGGCCGCCCCGGCGAGCGTCGCGCCGCCGATGTCCATCGGGCCGCCGTCCTCGGCCTTGAGCCGGGTGATCTCGGTGACGGCGTCGCCGGTGACGAGGCGGGTGTTCCAGTCGACCTTGTCGACCGTCGAGGAGAACACCACCTTCGACATGTCCCGCCAGCGGCGTGCGAACTCGATCTCCGCCGGGGTGGCGTCGGGCTGCTGGTCGCCCGTGGGCCAGTGGGAGCTCATTGTGTGCCAGAGCTTGCGCCCGTACAGCGACAGGTCGGTGGCCTGCAACTGGTCGGACCAGAACTGGAACAGTTCGTCGCTCGGCGTGCTCCAGCCGATGTCGTCGCCGGGCGCGGCGATGTAGCCGTCCAGGGACAGGTTCATGCCGTAGATCAGTTTCCGCATGGGGCCGGCCTTCCGTGAGTCGGTCTCATGCTTGCAGACCGGCGCGGCGCGGGAAACTCATCGGTGCGCGATCTGATCGGTGAACCGGGTAGGGGGCCGGCCGCGGGCCGGCGTCGGTGGTCAGTCCTGGGTGCGTTCGGCGGCGGCGCGTTCGACGCAGAATTCGTTGCCTTCGATGTCGGTGAGGGTCACCCAGCCTGTGCCGTCGGGGCGGCGGTGGTCGGCGTGGAGGGTGGCGCCGAGGGTGAGGAGGCGGTCGACCTCTTCGTCGCGGGTGCGGTCCTGGGGCTGGATGTCGAGGTGGACGCGGTTCTTGGTGGTTTTGGTGTCGGGGACCTGGACGAAGAGCAGTCCGGCGCCTTCGGTGACGACGAGGGCTTCGGGGTCTCCGGGGTTGTCGTCCTCACTGACGGCGCTGCCGAGGACCTGGGCCCAGAAGGTGGCGAGGGTGTAGGGGTCGGCGGAGTCGACGGTGACGTGGCGTACGAGTGAGGTCATGGGCGCCACTCTCTTCATCGTGGGGGTGGGTGTCCAGCCGTTTTCTTTGCGGTGTCCGGTACTTGAGGGGTTCGAGGTGTTCGGCGAGGCGCCGTGGGCGTCCCGGGACGCGAGAGAAAGAGGTCGACTGGACCGGCCGGCGCCGGTAGATGTGGTCCATGACCTCTCCTGCCGTACCTCAGTCGCCCGAGGACCTGCTGCCCGCCACGCGGCGCGCGCTGCTCCGCCGTCTCGCCGTCGCCCAGGCCGAGGGGCGGGCGCCGTCGGTCGTCGGGGCCGTCGTGCGGGACGGCCGGCTGGTGTGGACGGGCTCCCGCAGTTGTGTGGACGGCCACGCGCCGGACGCGGACACGCAGTACCGGATCGGGTCGATCACCAAGACCTTCACCGCCGTCCTGGTGATGCGGCTGCGGGACGAGGGGCTGCTCGACCTCGGTGACCCGCTGGAGAAGCACCTGCCGGGCACCGGTGTGGGTGGCTCGACCGTCTTCCAGCTGCTGGGGCACAGCGCGGGTCTCGCCGCCGAGACGCCGGGCGCCTGGTGGGAGCGGACGCCGGGCACCCTGCGTCCGACGCTTGCCGACGTGCTGGGTGAGGAGCCGGTACGGCACACCCCGGGGCGGCGCCACCACTACTCCAACCCCGGCTACACGCTGCTCGGTTCGCTCGTCGAGGCGTTGCGGGGCGCGCCGTGGGAGGAGGTGCTGCGGCGTGAGGTGCTGGAGCCGCTGTCCCTGGACCGTACGACCGCCCGGCCGGTCGCTCCGTATGCCGGTGCCTGGGCCGTGCATCCCTGGGCCGATGTGATGCTTCCCGAACCGGCCGTGGATCTCGGTCTGATGGCGCCGGCGGGGCAGCTGTGGTCGACCGCGGCGGACCTCTGCCGGTTCGCCGTGTTTCTCGCCGAGGGGGACGACCGGGTCCTGTCCGCCGCTTCCGTACGGGAGATGGCGACGCCGTCGACCCCGCCGGAGCCGGAGGAGGGGGCCGGCGGTTACGGCCTCGGGCTGCAACTCATCCGCCGGGACGGCCGGGCCCTGGTGGGGCACGGCGGTTCGCTGCCGGGCTTTCTGGCCGGTCTGTGGGTGAGCGTGGCGGACGGGGTGGCCGCGGTCGCGCTCGCCAACGCCACCGGAGGGCCGCTGGTGGGCCCGCTCGCGACCGACCTCATCGCGATCGTGGCAGACGCCGAGCCCCGGATCCCGGAGCCCTGGAGGCCGCTGCCCGAGGTCGACCCGGCGCTGCTGGAGCTGACCGGGCCCTGGTACTGGGGCACCCAGGCAGTGGCGCTGAAACTCGTGGCGGACGGTGGGGTGGAGCTGTATCCGCTGCGCGGGGGCGGCCGTGGCTCCCGGTTCGAGGCCCGGCCGGACGGCGGTTGGACGGGGCTCGACGGATACTACGCGGGGGAGACGCTGCGGGTGGTGCGGCGGGCCGACGGGTCGGTGCGCCACCTCGACCTGGGCTCGTTCGTCTTCACCCGCGAGCCGTACGACCCCGAGGCGGACGTGCCGGGCGGTGTGGACGCGGAGGGCTGGCGGGGCCTCAGGCCGTAAAGCCGGGCGATGTGTCACCCAGGCGGATGTTTCACGTGAAACCGGACATGCCGCCCGCCGGATCCGTACCGTTGCCCGACGGGCCCGAAGCCGCCTGTGGTCCTTGCGACTTCGGGCCCCGTCCTGTGCCGTGGCGCACTCCGCCGGACCGGTTCTACCTCTTCTGGAGCACCTGGAGCGTCGCGCCGCTGTTCCAGGCCTCCAGCAGGCCGCGATGGACCGCCGTCACGTCGTGCCGTGTCGCCAGGAGCAAGGCGTCACGGGTGAACGGGCAGGTGGCGACCAGGAGCGAGATGTCGGCCTTGTACTCCAGCTTGGCCATGCCGATGAACTGCTGCACATCGCCGCTCGTGATGGTCGCCGCCGGCGTACGGGACTTGCACTGCACGACGATCCGGCGGCCGTCGGGCGTGTAGGCCACGATGTCGGCTCCCGTGTCGCCGTGGCCGCCGGTCACCGTGACCCGGTCGCAGCCGTCGCGCCGGCACAGCCAGGCGATGTGCTGTTCGAATTGCCGGGGGTTCATGGCGTCGAGCGCGCCCATCGAACCGGCGGCCTCGCGCTCCCGCAGGACGCGCTTGAGCCGGGTGACTTCGTCGTCGAGCGCCTCGATGCGGTCACGGTGTTCGCTGTCGTTCCGGACGGCGACGTTGAGGAGCGGGACGACCGTCCGGCCGATCGTGGCACGGACCGCGTCCTCGGCGACACGGGTCACGTCCGTGTCGACGCGCGTAGCCAGATGGCGGACGAGGGCCTCGGAGATGCGCTCGTCGACCCACTCCGTCAGCCTGTGGAAAAGGTTGTCCACAGGCTCGCGGCGAGCGCTTCCCTCGGTGTCGAGGAGGTACGTACGCACCTGACGTGCGACAACGCTCTCGCGGAGAAGCATCGCGGTGTTCAGCACGGCCCGCCGGGAGAAGACTCCGAGGGACCGGCTGCGGGACGTGATCCCACAGAGTTGCTTGAAGCAACGCAGTTCCTCGCCGCTCAGAGCCCGGTACCCGTTGGCTTCGAGTTCGTCCCGGTGGTCATGGATGAGCGCGCGGACGACGGTCTCGCCGACTTCGAAGTACGAGGCGACGTCCTTCGTCGTGGCGTGGAGGCCGTCCGGGGAGAGGGCCAGTTGTTTGACCTTGTCGAGGACTTCGTCGCGTTCCGCGACGCTCGCGCGCAGGGTTTTTGATTCGGTCAGAGCTATCTCGTTCAGCATGTGGGGGTCCGTCTCCTCCTGGGCCGGCCTGGCCCGTTCGAGTCGGGGGACGTGTTCCGTACACATGACCGCCCCCCTTGCCGGGGGCAACGAGACGAATCGGAAAAGGGTGCGGTTTTCAGATACTCAGCTTGAATCCGACATGGGAGGCGGTGAAGCCGAGGCGCTCGTAGAAGCGGTGGGCGTCGGTGCGGGTGGTGTCGGAGGTCAGCTGGACGAGGTGGCAGCCCTGGCGGCGGGATTCCTCGATCGCCCATTCGATGAACCGGGTGCCGAGGCCGCTGCCGCGTTCGTCGGCGTGGACGCGGACCGCTTCGATGATCGAGCGGGTGGCGCCGCGCCGGGAGAGGCCGGGGACGATCGTGAGCTGGAGGGTTCCGACGACGCGTCCGTCGCGTACGGCGACGACGGCGTGCTGGTGGGGGTCCCGGGTCAGCCGGTCGAGGGCGGCGGTGTACGGGGTGAGGTCGTCGGGGGATTCGCGCTGGGCGCCGAGGGGGTCGTCGGCGAGCAGGGCCACGATGGCGGGGAGGTCGTCGGGGCCTGCCGGTCGTATCTCCAGGTCACTCATGATCGGCAGCCTACGCCGGGGCGATCCGCGGCCCCTGAGGATGCGGGTGGGCCGCCGGTCAGCCCATGGCCAGGTTGAGGGGGGCGTAGCGGCGGGTCCAGTCGCCGGGCAGGTCGGGGATCCCGCGGGTCATGGTGGTGGTGGAGGAGATGAGGTCGAGGCCGCTGTGTTTGAGCCGGTCGAGCAGGTCGGTGTGGCGTGCGTCGATGTCCAGGCGGACGGGCCGGTCGGTTTCGGCGGCCAGGGCGTGGATCAGGGCGTAGGCGGTGTCGGTGTCCTGGGCGATCAGTGGGGCGATGGCGTCGCAGGAGGTGGAGGGCCAGATTCCGGCGTATCCGGTGATTGTGGTGCCGTGTTCGGCGACCCGGAGGCGGTCGGTGAAGGAGGGGAGCCGCGCGAGGAGGTGGGTGCGGTCGATTCCGAAGACCTCGTTGTCGAGTCGTACGAGGGCGGTCAGGTCGTCGGCGGTCGCGGGCCGGGTGGTGGCGGTTCCGTGGGCGGTGATGGGGGGTTCCGGGGAGCGGAAGTGTCCGTGGACGGTGTGGGTGTCGCCGACCGCGTGGAAGCCGAGCTGTTCGTAGAGGGGACGGCCCTGGGCTGTGGCGTGGAGGGCGAAGGGGGTGTCGCCGGCTTCGTGCATGGCGTGGGTCAGGAGCCGGCGGCCGAGGCCTTGGCGGCCGAACCGTGCGGCGACGATCATCATGCCGAAGGTGGTGAGTGCGGGGCCGTACGAGGTGGTGACGCACATCGCGGCGAGGCCGTTGCCGTCCGTGTCCGGTGCGTCGATTCCGTAGCCGGTGCCGGCTGCCAGGAGCAGAGCCCATTTGTGTTCCTCGCGTGCCCAGCCGCGTTCCTCGGCGAGGTCGGCGCAGGCGGTGAGGTCGGCCAGGGTCAGGCGACGGATCGGCGGGGCGGGGTGCGGTGTCGGCATGGGAGTCAGCGTGTCGGAGCGGGTGATCGTCCGTCCACCGCTTTGTGTGAACTCGCCAGGTTTCGCAGGTTCCGCAGGCGTCGGCCGCGCCGGGTGAGTCCCCAGGGCTTGAGGACGGAGAGGGCGGTCATGAAGAGGTACGCGGAGCTGGCGACGCAGGGGGCGGCGATCAGGCTGGGGTCGGGGACTCCGGCGTTCACGGCGGCGTTGATGGTGGGGCGCAGGGCGAGGGTGGTGGCGCCGAGTGTGGCGAGGGTGAGCCAGAACTTGATCCATATCCAGCGGTGTCTGGCCAGGCCCCAGGGGGTGCCGAGGGAGAGGATCACGCCGGTGAGCAGGGCGGCGAGGGCGATGGGGATGATCAGCCGGTCGACGAGGATTTTCATGGCCCGGTAGGCGGCGTGGGTGGTGTCGGGGTCGCCGGTGGTGGAGGCGGTGATGCCGAGGGTGAGCAGTCCGAGGGTGAGTCCGAGCCAGCTGACGGAGGTGGCGACGTGGGCGACGAGGAGGGCGCGTCGGGTGGGGCGCTCTAGTGGTTTCACGTGAAACACGGTGCCCTGCGCCGGGGCGTCGGGCGTCTGACGGGGGGAGTATCCGCCCGTACTAACCTCGGCGTACATGGCGACCGTACGCAGACTGCATCTGTTCGATCTCGACGGGACTCTGATCCGGGGCTCGGCCGCGGCTGTGGAGATCTCCCGGCAGTTGGGGCTGGGTGCGGAGATCGCCGCGCTGGAGGACGAGTTCTTGACGCGTGGGCTGGCGCCGGACGAGTTCGCGGTGCGGGCGCGGGAGTTGTGGGGGGCGCTCACGACGGCTCAGGTGGATGCGGCTTTCCGGGGTGCGCCCTGGTTGGGTGGTATTCGTGAGGTGTGGGCGGACATCCGGAAAGAGGGGGATTACTGCGCTGTTATCTCCCTGTCGCCCGACTTTTTTGTGGAGAGGCTGCTGGCGTGGGGTGCGCATGCGGCTCATGGTTCGCGGTGGCCGGTGTTGCCTTTTACGGAGCCGGTCGATCGGGCGGGCATTCTCGACCCGGCCGCGAAGGTGAAGATCGCGGACCGGCTGTGTGCAGAGTTCGGGGTGGGACTGGACGACTGTGTTGCCTACGGTGATTCGATGTCGGATGCGGAGATCTTCGCGGCGGTGCCGTTGGCGGTGGCCGTGAACGCGGATCACCATCTGGAGGGGCTGGCGACGCACACCTACGTGGGAGGCGACCTGCGTGAGGCGTATGAACTGGTGCGTCCGGGACGGTAATACGCTGACCCCTGGCGTCGCGAAGTCCGCGGCCGGAGGCGGCGAATGGGCACGGGAGCGATGCAGCATAACGGGAAATCCGGTGTGGATGCCCGGACTTCGCGCTCTTTGTCCCGGGTGGTGACGTGTACTGCCATGCTGCGGCGACGGGGACTGCGGGCAATGTCACATTCCTTCGGCTCTTGCCTCGGTGAGGGGTGGGCCGGGGGCTAACGTGGGCTGCCAACAGTCCGAGTCAAGCGGGGAATTGCTCGCGCATTCCGGGGCAGCGGAAGTGCGCAGACCGACCGAAAGATGTTCGAGGCGAGGCACACCATGGACGCTCCGACCACTACGTCGGCCGACAAAGGCCCTTCCGGAGACGGCGGAGGGAGCGGTTGGTTCGCTCCCCGGCGGGCGCCCACCGGGGAGGGCGCACCGGACGCGGAGACGGATGGCGCCGCGGATCCCGCGAGCCGGGACCGAATACCCGGTGCGGGCCGTTCCTTGGCGGCCATCCGCCTCGTGGGGTCGGGGGCGGGTCGTGCCGGGTCGCCCCGGCGTGAGCGGCGTGACGGTCCGGCGGGGCAGGGTTCTGCGGCCCCGGGGGCTTCCGGTCCGTCGGCGGGTGGGGTTCCTGATGCCTTCCGGCCGCGCAACAAGGGTTTGCGGAGTGGTGCGGGGGCGGCTTCCGGAGAGGCGGTGGTCGCGGCTGTCCGGGCTGCCGGCCCGCCGCCCGGGCCGGTTTCCGCGGAGTCCGCGCCTGCTGGGCCCGTACCGCCCCGGTCTGTGCCGTCCGGGCCTTTGCCGCCCGGTTTCATGCCGGCGGAGCCCGGACCGGCCGCCGAG
>NZ_WWJY01000829.1 GCF_009865405.1 Streptomyces sp. SID3212
GGCGGTCCGTCCGGCGCGGCGGGGGCGGCCGGGCCGGTGGTAGGGCCGGCGGGGAGGCCCGTACCGTCCGGGTCCCCCCAGCCGTCGGCCAGTGCGTCGTACCACGGGTCGCCGAGCCGCACCGCTGCGGCGTCACGCCCTTCCTGCTTCTCCACCGGTCAACTCTCCTTGTCAGCGAACCGTTTCGGCCGCGCCCCAAGGATGGACAGAGTGGGGAGATCCCGGACTCTTCACTCCCCCGACTTCACTCCATCAGGTGACAGTAGGGCCCTGCTCGGGGGGTGGGATGAGTCCGCTCGGCCTCCCGGGCGGTGGTGAGGGTGGTGCTCAGCCGGGCCTCCTGGTCGACCGCCGCGAACCCGGCGCGCGCCACGAGGCCGACCGGCACGGCGGCGGCGAGGGGCAGCCGGAGACCTCGCGGCGGCTGAAGATGGGTGTCACACGCGGTCCTTCCGCGGCGGGGTGCGACACCGCCGACGCTACGGAAGCGCGGGCTCCGGAACATCGCCGCAGGGGTGGAACGAAGGAGGACCGGCTCCTCCACCCGTGGGTGGAGGAGACCGGTCCCGGAGTCCGTTCCGGCGTCTAGCGCGTCTCGTGCGTCTCAGGCGTCGATACGGGAGCGGTCCAGCGTCGCCGCCGAGCTGGTGATGAACTCCTTGCGGGGCGCCACCTCGTTGCCCATCAGCAGGTCGAAGACCTGCTCGGACGATTCGAGGTCCCCGATGTTGATCCGCCGCAGCGTGCGGTGGCGGGGGTCCATCGTGGTCTCGGCCAGCTGGTCGGCGTCCATCTCGCCGAGGCCCTTGTAGCGCTGGATGGCGTCCTTGAAGCGCACGTTCTTGCGCTGGAACTGGGCCATCGTCTCGCGCAGCTCGTTGTCCGAGTACGTGTACACGTACTTGTCCTGGCCCTTCTTGGGCTGGACCAGCTCGATCCGGTGCAGCGGCGGCACGGCGGCGAAGACCCGGCCCGCCTCCACCATCGGCCGCATGTACCGCTGGAACAGCGTCAGCAGCAGGCAGCGGATGTGCGCGCCGTCGACGTCGGCGTCGACAAGGAGCACGATCTTGCCGTAGCGGGCGGCGTCGATGTCGAAGGTCCGCCCCGAGCCCGCCCCTATGACCTGGATGATCGCCCCGCACTCGGCGTTCTTGAGCATGTCCGAGACCGACGACTTCTGGACGTTGAGGATCTTGCCCCGGATCGGCAGCAGCGCCTGGAACTCACTGTTCCTGGCAAGCTTCGCCGTACCGAGCGCGGAGTCGCCCTCCACGATGAACAGCTCGCTGCGGTCCACGTCGTCACTGCGGCAGTCGGCCAGCTTGGCGGGGAGCGAGGAGGACTCCAGCGCGGTCTTCCTGCGCTGCGCCTCCTTGTGCTGGCGCGCCGCGATCCGCGTACGGGCGGCGGCGACGGCCTTCTCCAGAACGGCCCGTGCCTGTGCCTTGGCGTCGCGCTTCGTGGAGGTCAGGAACTCCTTGAGCTCCTTGGCGATCACGTTCGCGACGATCCGGTTGGCCGCGGACGTCCCGAGGATCTCCTTGGTCTGGCCCTCGAACTGCGGCTCTGCGAGCCGTACGGTCACGACGGCGGTGAGGCCCTCCAGGGCGTCGTCCTTGACGATGTCGTCCTCGGCGACGCGCAGCATCTTGGCCGAGCGCAGCGCCTCGTTGACCGTCCTGGTCAGGGACCGCTCGAAGCCGCTCACGTGGGTGCCGCCCTTGGGGGTGGCGATGATGTTCACGTACGAGCGGATCGTGGAGTCGTACCCCGTGCCCCAGCGCAGGGCGACATCGACGCCCAGCTCGCGGGTGACCTCGGTGGGAGTCATGTGGCCGCGGTCGTCCAGGACGGGCACGGTCTCCTTGAACGTGCCGGAGCCGGTCAGGCGCAGCACGTCGCAGACGGCCTTGTCCTGCGCCAGGTACTCGCAGAACTCGCTGATGCCGCCGTCGAAGCGGAACGTCTCCTCGACCGTGCCGCCGCCCTCGCTCTCGCCGGCCGCGCGCTCGTCCCTGACGACGATGGTCAGGCCGGGCACGAGGAAGGCGGTCTGGCGGGCGCGCTGATGCAGGTGCTCCAGGGAGAGCTTGGCGTCCTTGAGGAAGATCTGCCGGTCGGCCCAGTACCTCACCCGGGTGCCGGTACGGGTCCTGGGGACGCGCTTGCCTTTGAGGAGGCCGTTCGCCGGGTCGAAGGGCGCGTCGGGGCCCTGCTCGGTGAAGATGCCGGGGACCCCGCGCCGGAAGCTGATGCCGTGGGTGGCGCCGTTGCGGTCCACCTCGACGTCGAGCCGGGCGGACAGGGCGTTGACGACGGAGGCGCCGACGCCGTGCAGACCGCCGGAGGCGGCGTACGAGCCGCCGCCGAACTTTCCGCCCGCGTGCAGCTTGGTCATGACGACCTCGATGCCGGAGAGGCCGGTCTTGGGCTCGACGTCGACCGGGATGCCCCGGCCGTTGTCCTTGACCTCGACGGAGCCGTCCTCGTGGAGGGTCACGTCGATGTGGTCGCAGTAGCCCCCCAGGGCCTCGTCCACCGAGTTGTCGATGATCTCCCAGAGGCAGTGCATCAGCCCCCGGCTGTCGGTCGACCCGATGTACATCCCGGGTCGCTTGCGGACCGCTTCGAGCCCCTCAAGGACGAGCAGGTGCCGCGCGGTGTAGTTGGAACCGTCACGATCTGCGGTCAGCAGCGCACTGGACGGCACGGACGTATCGGCGGTCACGCGGTTCGCTCCTCGCTGAATTTGAGATGGGCCCAAGTGGGGTAAAGGCCCGGCGTCTGTCACCGGTCAGAGGGTACAGAGGCCTGGTAGAGCCGTTGTCACGCCACCCTCGCGAATTCTCATGCTAGTCCAAGGTCGCATAGGTGTTCGATCCCTCGATGGAGTGAAGCACACATCACGTTCCCTTCCAGGCATGAACCATTTAGGCTCCGGGCACGTCCTCATCAACAACCGGCAAGCCGGCCGGGAGGGCTCCCCCACCTGTGACAAGCAACGTCAAGCAACGCGAACCCCGTAGTGCGAAGCCCAGCGAGCAATACGGCTCATTCGCCGCCATCCGCCAACACCCGACCACCACGAGAAGAAGTTTCGAGGAAAAGCCGCGAGCGGGAACGTTTTCGGCCTGGTTGGATGTTGACCCTGGTACGACAGCTCGTCGAGCTAGAGAAGAGGCGACGTGACTACTGTTCTGACCCCCGCGAGCCCGCTGACCGCGGCTGACCGCTGCGACCGGTGCGGCGCCCAGGCCTATCTGCGCGTTGTCCTGTCCAGCGGTGGTGAACTGCTCTTCTGCGCCCACCACGGACGTAAGTTCGAGCCGGAACTCAAGAAGATCGCCGCGGAAATACAGGATGAGACCGACCGGCTGACGGCCGTCCCTGCCGTCTCCGGTGAAGAGGAACACTGACACCTCGCATCCACGACGAGCCAAGGGCCGGTCCTGGACCGACCGACGGGCGACCGCCCCTGCACAGCAGGGGAGGCCGCCCGTTCTCGTCAGGGCGGGGAGCACGCAGGGCGCCGGCGGAGCCGCCGGCGCCGTTTGTGCTGTCCGCGTGTGTGCTGTCCGCGTGTGTGCTGGCCGCGTGCAGCCCTGACCGTGTGCGGCTTCCTGGCCGCGTGCGGTCTCCTGGCCCGGTCGGCGCTGTCCGGAGACCGTCAGCGCCCCGTCCCGGCCCCGGTCTGGAGGGCCTCCGCGACCGGCTGGAGCGCCGTCGTGACCCGCGTGTAGACCCCGGGGCTCTCCGCGCGCCCGCAGCCACTGCCCCACGACACCAGGCCGATCAGCCGCCCACGGGCCACCAGGGGCCCGCCGCTGTCCCCCTGGCACGCGTCGTGCCCGCCGGCCGTGTCGCCCGCACAGAGCATCGTGGAGGCCTCGTAGCGGCCTCCTGAGCCTCCCGGGTAGGCCCGCTCGCACGCCGCGTCCGGGAGGACCGTCACGGGCGCGGCGCGGAGCCCGTACGCGTAGCGCCCCTCCCCCGTGGTGTCACCCCAGCCGTAGACGGCCGCCGGGGTGCCGGGGGCGGCCGCCTCGTCGCCCGGTTCCGCGGGCCGGATCACGTACGAAGCGGGCAGCGCGTCGGTCAGCGTCAGGACGGCGAGGTCCGACGCGTTGGTGGCCGGCTCGTACGCGGGATCGACCAGGACCGACCGTACGGCGATCTCCTGGCCGCCCGCCCCCATCAGCCGCTCGCGCCCCGCGACGACCCGCAGGTCCCGCACGGCCTCGGGCGCGGCGCCCAGGACGGACCGGCTCATGCAGTGCGCGGCGGTCAGGACTTTTGTCGGCGCCACCACCACGCCTCCGCAGAACTGGCCCGCCCGCGATCCGCCGAAGCGGTCACGGCTGGACAGGGCCACGACCCACGGACTGTCGGTGATCCGTACCGCCTGGCCGCCGATGACCACACGGTCCGCGGCGGCGGGCACGGGCGAGGCGAGCGGCAGCACGGCCCCCGCCGCGATCACGGCCAGTCCTCCGGTCAGCGCTCGGGCAAGAGGACGACGCATACAGGCTCCTGACTCTCCGGTGGACTCTGGTACACCCAGAGTCATCCCACCGGCCGAGTCTCGCACCCCCGGACCGCGCGAAGGCCCGGCCCCGGGAGCGCATGTCTCCGGGGGCCGGGCCTTCGAACAGCTGCACAGCTCCACAGCAGTACGGCTGTGGAGCCCTACAGATACGTCCTGGCGGCGCGTGTCCTAGTCGAGTCCTAGTCGAGATAGTCGCGCAGCACCTGCGAACGCGACGGGTGGCGCAGCTTCGACATGGTCTTGGACTCGATCTGGCGGATGCGCTCACGCGTCACGCCGTAGACCTTGCCGATCTCGTCGAGCGTCTTGGGCTGTCCGTCGGTGAGACCGAAGCGCATGGACACCACGCCGGCCTCCCGCTCGGAGAGGGTGTCGAGCACCGAGTGCAGCTGCTCCTGGAGGAGCGTGAAGCTCACGGCGTCGGCGGGTACGACCGCCTCGGAGTCCTCGATGAGGTCTCCGAACTCGCTGTCGCCGTCCTCGCCCAGCGGGGTGTGCAGGGAGATCGGCTCACGGCCGTACTTCTGGACCTCGATGACCTTCTCGGGGGTCATGTCGAGTTCCTTGGCCAGCTCCTCCGGGGTGGGTTCGCGGCCCAGGTCCTGGAGCATCTGGCGCTGCACGCGCGCGAGCTTGTTGATGACCTCGACCATGTGCACCGGGATACGGATGGTGCGGGCCTGGTCGGCCATGGCGCGGGTGATCGCCTGGCGGATCCACCAGGTGGCGTACGTGGAGAACTTGTAGCCCTTGGTGTAGTCGAACTTCTCGACCGCGCGGATCAGACCCAGGTTGCCCTCCTGGATCAGGTCCAGGAAGAGCATGCCGCGGCCGGTGTAGCGCTTGGCCAGCGAGACCACCAGACGGAGGTTGGCCTCCAGGAGGTGGTTCTTGGCGCGGCGCCCGTCCTCGGCGATGATCTCCAGCTCGCGCTTGAGCTTGGGGGCGAGCTTGTCGGCGTTGGCCAGCTTGTCCTCGGCGAAGAGACCGGCCTCGATGCGCTTGGCGAGTTCGACCTCCTGCTCGGCGTTGAGGAGCGGGACCTTGCCGATCTGCTTGAGGTAGTCCTTGACCGGGTCGGCGGTGGCACCGGCGACGGCGACCTGCTGGGCGGGCGCGTCGTCCTCGTCGTCGTCGGAGAGGACGAAGCCCTTGTTCTCGCCCTCGGTCTCCTCCTCCTCGCCCTTGCCGGCCTGGACCTCTTCGGCCGACTCCTCGCCGTCGGCGTCGTCGGCGTCCTTCTTGGCGCTGGTCTTCTTGGCAGCCGTCTTCTTCACGGCGGCCTTCTTGGCGGTCGCCTTCTTGGCCACGGTCTTCTTCGCCGCCGCCTTCTTCGCGGGGGCGGCCGTGACGTCGTCGGCGCCCGCGTCCACGGAATCGGCCGACGGGGTGGCGGTGGCGGCCGCGACGGTCTTCGTCGTGGTCGTCTTGGCGGCGACGGCCTTCGTGGTGGCGGTGCGCTTGACCGGGCTCTTCGCAGCGACGCTCTTGCGGGCGCGCTTCGGCGACTCCGCGGCACTGACCATCAGCGTCACACCCTCTTCCTCGAGGATCTGGTTGAGGCTGCGCAGAACATTCTTCCACTGGGTTGGCGGAATCTGGTCAGCGTCGAAGGCCCGACGCACGTCATCGCCGGCGATCTGCCCATCAGCCTTTCCCCGCTCGATGAGCGCCATCACAGACTCGGACTCGGCGATCTCCGGCGGGAGCGTACGGGATGTGCTGGCCGACACGAACAACCTCTCGGAACGATGGAAACGGCTTCCGGCCCCGCCCAGGATCGGGCCGGAGCCGACGACCGGCGGCTGGGGATGTCGCCGACGGCGCGGGCTAGGACCTCAGAGGTGAATACAGCGCCATGCGCGGCGGACGTATTCCCTCCTCGGCTCTCACCTCTTAGGTCATCGCACGGTGCCGAGGAGTGTTACGCCCAATCCACGTGGCCCGAGTCACACCCCATTTGCGACAAGGTGGCCAGAAGGGGATCTAAGACCCCACATTCGAGTCGCCGGGCCCGGTGGGCCCGGCGACACACGACGCGTACATCCCCGTACGCCCTGACCCGAGCGGTGTTCAGTGCTCGCGCGGCGCCGGAACGACGCGCTCCACTTCCGGGTGCACCGTGAGCAGTTGGCGCATGGCCGCCTCGGCCGCGTTCGCGTCACCGGCGGCGAGCGCCTCCAGGATCCGCCCGTGGTGGGCGATGGAGGCCTCGGTGGGCCGGTCACAGCCGGTGACGGGGGACCCGGAGACCTGGAGCGCGGCGGAGACGATGCCCGAGAGGTGCTCCAGCATGCGGTTGCCGGCGAGCTGGATCAGCAGGTTGTGGAATTCGGCGTCCGCCCGGGCGAAGGTGATCGCGTCACCCTGGGCCAGGGCGTGGCCCATGATCTCCACCATGTCGGTGAGCCGCTGCTGGACGTCCTCCCGGCCGTGGCCGGCCGCCAGGCGGGCGGCGAGGGGCTCGATGGTCCAGCGCAGCTCGGCCAGCTCGCGGCGCTGGTCGTCGCGCGAGGGGCCGAAGGCCCGCCATTCGATGATGTCGGGGTCGAGCAGGTTCCAGTCGCTCACGGGGCGGACGCGGGTCCCGACATTGGGGCGGGCGCTGACGAGCCCCTTCGCCTCCAGCACGCGCAGCGATTCACGGACCACCGTGCGGGAGACCTCGAAACGCTGTCCGATCTCCTCCGGTACGAGCGGCCGGTCGGCGCCCAGGTCGCCCGACACGATCATCTGGCCGAGCTGCTGGACGAGTTGGCCGTGCAGCCCGCGGCCGCGGCTGCCCGCCGTACGGCGGCCGACCCGGCCGAGGTCGGTATCCGCCCCGTCCCAGACGGGCGAGGCCGCGCGTTCGGCGCCGGGCGCCTCGGCGAAGGGGTAGCGGTCGAGTTCACCCGGTCCGGCGAGGCCGGGGTCGACGGAGCGGGCGGCGGTCATCATGGTGTGCGCAAGGGTACTCACGCATCCTTTGTCGGCGTTGATTCCGCCACCCTTGAGGTCTTTGGTGAAAAGCACACGAAAGGGTGATCGGCGTCGGCCCTTCGATTGACGCCTTATCGGAAAGAAGCGGGCGTTTTCAGGGGAGTTGTGCCCACTGCGGCACGCTTCCGGCCACCTTCGATCACCAACGGGCCCTTCGGCGAAGGCCGGTGAGCAAATACGCGCAGAGGAGGGCCAAGAGCGACAGGGTGAGCGCCGCCGCGACCGGTTGGGCGATCAGCCGGACGGTCGCCGGCAGCCAGCGGTCGGCCTGGTGGGGCCAGGCGGGCCAGGCCAGCTCGCGCAACCGGCCCGGGAGTCCGGCGATCGAACGCGCGGACGGGCCGGCGAGCGCCTTCTGGACCAGCGGTACGACTGCGACGGGTACGGCGAGGACCGCCGCCATCCCGGCCGCCGTGACCCGGAAGACCCCGGCGCCCAGCAGCCCGGCCCAGGCGCAGCCGACCGCGAGCAGGGCCCAACCCGCGCCCAGCGCGAACCAGTTGTCCGGTACGGGCGCCGCGTCCGCCCCGTACGCGAGGCGCAGCGCCCCCGCGTCGGCGACCACCACGAGGGCGGCGAGCAGCAGCGCCGTACCGGCGGTCACGGCGAGCTTGGCGAGGAGGAGGCCGAGGCGGCGGGGGACGGTGCCCCGGGCGCCGGCCAGGGCCGGGTAGCGGAACTCGTCGCCGAACGACAGCGCGCCGAGCAGTCCCGCGCCGAGGGCGGCGGGCGGCAGGGGCAGGATCCCGGGCCAGGCGGCGAGCAGGCCGGGCAGCGGGGTCCCGCCGGTCCTGGCGAGCGGTACGGCGAGCGCCACCGAGGCGACGACCACGGCGACCGCGATCACCGGCGCGGTCCGTACGCCGAGCA
>NZ_WWJY01000830.1 GCF_009865405.1 Streptomyces sp. SID3212
GGGGGAACGGGGGAACGGGGGAACGGGGGAACGGGACAGCCGGAGACGGCTGTCCCGTTCCCCCGTTACGAGACGCCGGACGGGCCGGTCGGGGGCGTGCCTCACCGGACGGGCCGGTCGGGGGCGTGCCTCAGGTGCAGGTCAGGTTCATCTGGGCTGCCGCGTGGTGGGCTCCGTAGCGGGACGGGGTGCCCCAGTCCTGGCCTCTGTCTCTCAGGCGGACCGTGAAGCGGGTCGCCTTCACCCGGTAGTTGCCCACCTTGACCAGCGTGCCCCGGTGCGTCGACTGGCGGATGCCGAAGGCCGCGTAGCCCGACGTGGGGTCGTCCCTGTCGGACAGGACCTCGTAGACCGAGGGGTCGCCGGCCGCGTCGCGGGGGTTGTCGCTCTTCGGTACGTAGACCGCCAGGGCGCACTTCTCGTAACCCCTGCCCAGTTCCCACGACCAGGTCGCCGTGGAGCCCCGGTCGTCGTTCGCGCTGCCCGACATGGGGATCGCCGAGAAGCTGCCGTCGCACGAATCGCCCTCGTGGCCACCGGACTTCACCGTGTACCAGGCCGCGTCGCCGTTCTCGAAGCGGCCCGCCTCCTCGTACTCCCCCGTCCCACAACCCGGCCCCGCCCACACCGAGTAGCCCTGGACCGGCTTCGGGGTGGGGGCCACCGCCCCGCGCAGGGCGGGGAGTTGGGGCTGTATGACGTCCGTCGGCGCCGACGTGGACGGTGTGGTGCCGTCCGTCGCCGTGTCCGTCGTGCCGCGCGTCGTGAACGCGAACACCGCCGCGGCCACGGCCCCCAGCGCCAGAACCGCCCACACCGCGCGCAGTGGTCCGCGCGACGGGTACTCGGGGTGCTCGGGCCTCATGCCGCCCCACTATGCGCGATCACGCCCCCACCGGAAACCGGAAGCCGGGGATTGACCTTGCCCCAACGGCAGGGTTCACCCTCCCGTCACCGGGCCGACAGCGGCCCGGTGACGGAAGATGGGGCCATGGAAGACCTCACGGAACTCCTCAGCACCGGCGGACTCCTCACCATCGGCGAGTTCGCCGCCAGGTCGCGGCTCTCGCCGAAGGCGCTGCGCCTGTACGACCGTCTCGACCTGCTCGCACCCGCCCGGGTCGACGCGGTCACCGGCTATCGCTGGTACCGCCCCGACCAGGTCGAGCGCGCCCGGCTGGTGGCACTGCTCCGGCAGCTCGACATGCCCCTCGCCCGGATCGCCGAGGTCGTGGTGCTGCCCGGGCCGCGGGCCGCCGACGTGCTCGCCGGCTACTGGGCCGAGCGCGAGGAACGCCACGCCACCCAGAGCGCGGTGGCCGCCCATCTCCGTGACCGATTGTCCGGCAGAAGGAAAAGTCCGATGTACGAGATCAAGACCGTGGACGTGGGCGAGCAGGCCGTACTGACCGAGCGCAGGCATCTGCTCGCCACCGAGCTGCCGCGCTGGATCCCCGCCGCCCTCGACCGGCTCACCGGCGCCGCCGAGCGGTGCGGGGGCGTCGCGGGCACCCCCTTCGTCGCCTACCACGCCGAGGTGAGCCTCGACAGCGACGGGCCCGCGGAGACCTGTGTGCCGGTGGGGGACGTACGGGCGGCGGAGGCGTACGCGGCCGAGAACCACCGTACGACCGCACTGCGCATCGAACCCGCGCAGCGGCTCGCGTACGTACGGGTCACGAAGGCGCAGGTCGCGCACCCGCAGATCCTGTCCGCCTTCGAGGCCGTCGAGGAGTGGATCGCCGAGCAGGGGCTGACCATCGCCGGGCCCTGCCGGGAGTTGTACTTCGAGGTCGACTGGGACGGGGCCGGACCGTCGGACGAGGTGTGCGACGTGGCCTTCCCCATCAGGTGAAGGTGAGGTGACCGCGGGGGGGAGGGGGACGCCTCTCGGTCCCTTTCAGCGGGGGCCTCTCGCTCCCCCCTCAGCGCAGTTCCTCCGGGCAGCCCGTCCCCCTCGGCAGCTGGTACGGCGCCGCCAGGCGGTACACCCCCGCCCGGGGCGCGAGCAGTTCCGTCCACTCGTCGCCCTCCGCGTCCTCCTCGGTCTTCATCAGGCACCCGTTGGGGTTCGTGTAGACCTTGGGGCCGTCGTCGTCCGCCTTCGACGCCTCCGTCTCCTGCGGCGGCAGCACACTCTTGCCCTCCGCGTCGACCAGGCCCAGCCAGGGCGAGTACGGGATACGGATCAGCACCCGGCCCGCCGTCTTCACGTGGATCGTCAGCTCGCCCGCGCCCGCCCGGTCCACCGTCGCCGGCGGATCGGCCAGCGGCATCGGGTCCTCGACGGCGAACAGCTGCCAGTTGGCGTCGCCCCACAGCGGCTTGAGGTAGGGCTGGCCCTTCTGGACCAGCTCCGCCTCCATCTTCGCGCCCGTGTCGGGCTTGCCCTTCGGCAGCACCACGAAGTGCACGGCCCAGCGGTCCAGCCAGCCGCGGTAGTTGTCGGCGGACAGGGTGTCGTCGTAGAAGATCGGGTTGCGCTCCATGTCCGCCTGCCGGTTCCAGCCCCGGGCGAGATTGACGTACGGGGCGAGCGCCGACGCCTCGCGGTGGCTCCTGGCCGGGACCACCTCGACCCGGCCCCGCTCGGCGCCGGCCCGCTGCAACTGGTTGACCAGCGGCGCCAGCTCACGGGTCCAGGAGGCGGTGGGAGCGGTACGGACGATGTCGTCGACGCCCTTGAAACCGATCCAGAAGTTGAGGCCGGCGAACGCCACCACCAGCGCGTACCACCGGCGTGAGCCCGGGTGGGTGTACGGGAGCGCGGCCAGCAGCACCACCCCCGCGACGATCATCGCGAGGCGGGACACGTTCGAGCCGATCTGGGAGTCGACCACCCAGGTCAGCAGCACGCCGACGCCGTAGACGGCCGCGGCGGCCCGTACCGTACGCCAGTCGCGCGGCACCAGCACGAAGACGAACACCGCGAAGACGAACGGCAGCGAGGCCGTCCCGACCGACATCGGCTGCGTCCCGGAGAAGGGGAAAAGCCAGGCGGACACGGCCACCACGACGGCCGGGGCGAGGCCGAGCGCGTACGCCCCCGGGCGCCGCTTGTTCACGAACAGCGCCGCCGCGACGACTCCGAGGAACAGTCCGGCGACGGGACTCGCCGCGGTCGCCAGCCCGGCGAGCGGGGCGGCGGCCACCGCCTTGAGCCAGCGCTTCCTGCGCCAACGGTGCGGCCAGCAGAACACGGCGGCGACCGCGCCCAGCGCGAACATCACGCCGAGGCCGAACGTCACCCGCCCCGAGAGGGCGTTGCAGAGGAACGCGAAGACCCCGGCCATCGCGCACGCGATGGGGTTACGGACCGCGCGGACGCGCACCAGGATCAGGGCGAGCAGGGCGGCGGAGACGGTCCCGGCGATCATCATCGTCGTACGGACGCCGAGGACCGACATCAGGTACGGGGAGACGACGCTGTACGAGACCGGGTGCATCCCGCCGTACCACGCGAGGTTGTACGCGGAGTCGGGGTGACGGCCGACGAACTCGGCCCACGCGTCCTGGGCGGCGATGTCTCCGCCACTGTTTGCGAAGAAGAAGAACCAGAGGAGATGGATCACCGCGGCGAGCGCGCCGGTGAAGAGGACGGGGTGCCTTCGCACGCGGTCACGGAGGCCGGAGAGGTCACGGAGGTCGCGGAGGCCACGGTCACGGGGGTCGCGGAGGTCACGGAGGCCGGCGAGGCCACGGAGACCGCGGAGACGGCGGAGACGGCGGAGACCGGTGGTGAAGGCCCCCGTCCCGTCGGCCGGCGGCGCGGGCAGCGGTCTCGGCGCCCCCTCGGGGGTGGTGCTGCCGTCCGTACGGGCCGGCTCAGTGGTGGTCACTGCGGCTCTCCACGTCTCCCCGACATGCCCCTCCGGGCGCCGCCTTGCCGCGTGCGCCCGGGGGCCTCATGTCCTAAGGACGCCGTCCCCGCGTCCCACAGTTGCCCTGCCCCGTTCAGCAGATGTCCGTTTCCGGACGCTAGCACGGCGGGCGTGCCGGGGAGAGGGGCATGTGAGACCCCTCTCCCCGGGCCGGGGATCGGCCGACGCGTCCCCGGGGTGAGGATCAGCCGACGCGCGTCAGCTTGGCGCCGAAGCCGGGCTCCGCCAGGTCCTTCTGGAGAGCGACCGGGGTGGAGACCTTGCCGTCGCCGGTGCCGATCGTCAGCTCGCCGACCACCGTGCCCGCCTTCGCGGTGTGCGGGACCTTGGTGCCCTTGTCACCGAGCTTGAGCGTGACCTTGAGCCCGGCCCAGCCGACCGGCTTGAGGTCCTTCGTGGCGACGATCGGAGTCGTACCGCCCAGCCCGTCGTCCACCTCCCCGACGACCTCGCCCTTCTTGACGACGGCGGCGGACGTGACGCCGTCCTGGGACGCCTGGATCAGCTTGAGGCTGTTCTGGATGGCCAGGTTGAGCTTGTCGTCCAGGGTGGTGGCCTGCTGCGCGCCCATCACTATGCCGATGATGCGGCGGTTCTCGCCGTCGATGATGGTCTGCGCGGTCCAGAGCAGGTTGCCGCCGGCCGGGGTGGAGGAGCCGGTCTTGATGCCGCTCACGCCGGGCTCGGCGAGGATCTTGTTGTTGTTGAAGATCCGCTTGCCGATGCCGGGGATCTCGATGTCCGGGGTGTTCACGATCTCGCGGAAGACGTCGTTCCGTACCACTGCCTCGGCCAGTTTGAGCTGGTCGGCCGGGGTGGACACGGTGGTCTTCATGAGGCCGCTCGGGTCCGTGTACGTGGAGTTCGTCATCCCGAGGTCGTCGGCGGCGGCGTTCATCTTCGTGACGAAGGCCTTCTCGGAGCCGGCGTCCCAGCGGGCCAGGAGGCGGGCCGCGTTGTTGCCCGACGGGATCATCAGGAGCTGGAGCATCTCCTTCTGCGTGTACTGCTGGCCCTCCTGGAGCGGCGCGGTCGACTCGTCGGGACGGTTCGACTCCTCGCCCGCCTGCTTGTCGACCGTGATCTTGGGGCCGACCTGCTTGCCGGTGATGGGGTGGTCCTTGAGTATCACGTAGGCCGTCATGGTCTTCGCGACGCTCGCGATGGGCGCGGGCTTGCCGGGGCCGTACTTCCCGAGGCTGCCGACTCCTTCCACCTCGACGGCTCCCTGGCCCTCGGACGGCCAGGGCAGGTCGAGCTTGCCGCCGTCGAAGGTGAAGGTGGCGGGAGCGGTGAGGGAGAGGGCGGGGTCGGGGAGCGGGCGGAGAGCCTGCACGATCGCAAAGATGATCAGTACGAGGAGGACCAGCGGGGTCCAGATCTTGACCCGCCGGACCGCCGTACGGACCGGGGTCTGGGGCGGGGGCGGGGTGTTGGTCAGCTCGGCGAGGAGGTCGAGCGGGGGCATGGGCGGCAGGGGCTGCTGCCGGGTGCGTTCCGCGCCGGAGAGCGCGGGGCCGGTGTAGCCGGGGGGTGGAGTGGTCGGGGTGCTCGTTCCGGTGGAGCCGGGGGGCGTCGGCTTCGTCCCGGTGGCGGAGGCCGAGGCGGAGGCCGAGGGCGGGGGTGTCGCCCGTACCTCGGACTTCTCGTCCCTGCGCAGCGGTACGAAGGTGCTGGCACTGGTGCCCGGGTTGCCCGGACTGCCCGGGTTGCTCCTGGCGGGCGGGGGCGTGGGCCTCTTGAGCGTGGTGGTGGGCTGGTCGACGGGCTGCGGGCGCTCGAAGGCCTTGAAGACGGCGGTCTGGCGGTCGACGGGGGGTTCGTCGGCGGGGGCGTCGGAGCCCGGAGCGGGCTCGGTGGCGGAGTCGGCGTCGGACTCGGCTCCGGCCTGCGGCTCGGAAGCAGCCGCCGGGCCGCCCTTCGGACCGCCCTTCGAGTCGGCCTTCGAGTCGGCCTTCGAGTCGGCCTTCGGCTTGTCTCCCGCCTCCGGTGCGGAGTCGGGTTCGTCGTCGGTACGGGACCGGCCCCACGACGTGCCCGTAGAGGTCTCGGACTTCACCGGCCCGTTCGGGCGGCCGGACGCGTCGCGCCCGTCGGATCCGTCGGGTCCCTCGGATGCCTCGGACTCCTCCGAAGCGGAATCCGACGACGCGGCGCCCGAAGGGCCCGAATCGTCCCGGATCCCGGACGGTGCGGCCTCCGCCGACTCCGACGTCTTGGCCTCGCGTACGGAATCGGAATCGCCGTCAACGTCTGCGGCAACGACCGGAGCGGACTCTCCACCCTGTCCGGACGCGCCCCCAGAAGCCCCCTGGTTGCCCGTCTCGGGCTCCGGAGCGCCCGACTCCGTGGAATCACCCGCACGACCCCCCTGAAGCCCGGAGACAGCCGCAGGAGCGCCCCCGGGCTCGAACGAGCGGCCGCCCGCCGGGTCCTGAGCATCCGAGGCCGTCGTGGCTGCGGAGTTCGACGCGCCCGCCGGGGTGGGCGTGTGCGCCGGGGACTCAACAGCCCCCGAGGGAGCGGCGGTCTCGGCCTCCTCGGCGCCCTCCGAGGAGGCCGAGGTCCCGGACACCTCTGCGGTCTCCGACGGCGCGGGGTTCCCGGAAGCCTGAGCGGCCTCCGAAGGAGCGGGAGTCCCCGGGGACTCAACAGCCCCCGAACGTGCATCAGCCTCACGGGACTCGGAAGCCTCGTCCTTCGGGGCGTCGCCCTGCGGGACCTGGTTCCCCCGAGCCTGACCCTGCGACGGCCGGTCCTCGGACGCCTGGCCCTCGGGCGCCTCGTCCTGCGTGAGCCGGCCCTCCGGGGCCCGCCCGTCGGACGGCTCGTCCTGGGGAACCTGGGCCTCCGGGGTCCGCCCCTGCGAGGGCTGCTCCTTGGGGGCCCCGTCCTCGGGAGCCTTGCCCTCGGGGGAACTGCCCTTCGGGGGCTGTGCGTCGGGGGTCTTGGGCTGGGGAGTCCGGGCTTCCTTCGGCGCGCCGGGCTCGGGGGTCCGGGGTGGGCGGGTGCCGGTCTTCGGGATTCGTACCCCTCGGGTCTGCGGGGCCTCCCGGGTGTTCGTGGTCTCCCGGGCCTGGGGGGTGTCCCGGGCCTGGGGGGTGTCCCGGGCCTGGGGGGTGTCCTGGGGCTGAGAGGTCTCCCCGGCCTGGGTCTCCCGGGGCCCTGGGGTCTCCCGGATCGGGCCCGGGGCGGGGGGCTTCGGGGCGGGGGCTTCGGGGGCGTGGTTGCCGGGGCGGTTCGGCTGGGGCGTCACCGTCCCCAGCACCTTCGTCGCGCCGTCCTCGGGGGCCCCGGCCGCGGCCTCGCGGAAGACCGCTAGGCGCGGGTCCCGCTCGACCGGAGTCGTCTCCCCCGACGACTTCTGCTGCTCCGACTTGCCGGGGGACTCGCCCGCCACCGCGTCTCCTTCATGTCTCGTACGGCACCTCGCGCGACGCGCCGTACTGTCCGAACCGTCTACGAGTTTCCTGTCCGGAACCGCTTTCCCGGTGCTAGACGAGAACGACATACATAACGGTTCCCGTACAAAGCACCCAGGCACTCTCGACAGACCATTGTGAGAGGGGTCACCCTGTCATTCATCCACGCGGGGAGGCATGGATGGGCAAGAGCCGCAGAACAATTCCGGAGGAGCTTCTGCTTCTCGCTCTGGACCCGGCCACGGGTACCACAGCGCAGCCGCAGTCGCTCGACCTCGGCCTGGCCGGGGCACAGCTAGTAGAGCTGGCTCTGGCAGGACGGATAGCCCCCGATGGGGATCGTATCGCCGTGGTGATGCCACGGCCGACCGGAGATCCGACTCTGGACTCCGCACTGGAACTGCTGCGCAGACGCGGCAGCCCGGTTCGGGCTGTCCATTGGATTGGCGGGCCCCGACTGGGGCTGCGCCAGACTTACCTCTCGCACCTGGAGCGGTGCGGCATGGTGCATGCCGTTTCGACCCAGATGTGTGGAGTGCTGCCGACGACTCGCTACCAGGCGACAGAGACGGCGATCAGCCGGGAGATCAGGGCCCGGCTGGACAGTGCGATCCGCACCGGCGTACCGCCGGACCCGCGGACCGCGGCGCTCGCCGCACTGGCCCACGCGGTCGGACTCGGCAAGCACCTGTACCCCGGGAACGAGGGGCGCTCGTCGCGCTCCCGCCTCCGGGACCTGATCAGACACGACCCCATGGGCGGTCTCGTGGCGCACGCCGTCATGGACGTCCAGAACGGCGCGGGCGCTCAACCGCACCGTGGCCAGCCGGAACGGAGCGCGCAGGGCGCTCCCGCCGGACGGCCGGGGGGCGTGCCGATGCAGCCGCATCACTCGAGTGGCATGGCTCGCGTCGCGGCGCACTGACCGTCGCACGTACGGACGTCGTACGTACGGGAGTCGTGCGTACGGAAGTTGTGCGTACGGAAGTCGTACGGACAGTCGTACGTGCAGACAGTCGTGCGCCCGCGCCGCACCACGCGGGTCCGTAACCGCACCACCGCACCACCACGCAATCCGCCGCACCGACGTCCCCAGACCCGGTTCGGGAGCCGCACAGGACACGCGGGGCAGGCCTGACTCCAGGGCTGCCCCGCGTGTTGCGTTCACGGCCCCCGGCGCCGCCCCCGCGCGAAACCGGCGTATTCGTCTCTGTGGCCGTTTTCCCGCGCAGTTGGGACCTTTGGTGGCAGTCTGCTGAGCAGTAGATACGTACAGCTATCAGCTATGCAGCCGGAGGTGCAGTTTCCCGTGGCGCCCAACGTCAACCCCACCGTCAGGCGACGCCGATTGGGACAGGAGCTTCGACGGCTCCGTGAGCTCAAGGGCATGACGGCCGAGGAAGTGGCGGAACGCCTGTTGGTCTCGCAGTCGAAGATCAGCCGTCTGGAGAACGGCCGCCGCTCCATCAGCCAGCGCGACGTCCGCGACCTGTGCGGCGTGTACGAGGTCGAGGACACCCGCATCGTCGACTCACTGATGCAGATGGCCAAGGACTCCCGCCAGCAGGGCTGGTGGCACGCCTTCGGCGACATCCCGTACAGCGTGTACATCGGCCTGGAGACCGACGCGGCCTCGCTGCGCGTGTACGAGCCCCAGGTGGTCCCGGGGCTGCTCCAGACCCGCCGGTACGCCGAGGCGCTCATCAACGGCGCGCTGCCCGAGTCCGCCGCCGGCGACGTCGAGAAGCGGGTCGGGGTACGGATCCGCCGCCAGGACCGCGTCACCACCACTGAGGAACCGTTGCGCCTGTGGGCCGTCGTGGACGAGGCGGCGCTGCGCCGGGTCGTCGGCGACCGCCAACTGATGCGGGAGCAGCTCGAATACCTCGTGGAGCAGTCCCAGCTCCCGCATGTGACCGTCCAGGTGCTGCCGTTCGACATGGGCGCGCATCCCGGCATCTCGGGTCACTACGCCATTCTCGAATTCCCGGACGCGTCCGACTCCAGCGTGGTCTATATCGAGGGCGTGACGAGCGACCTCTATCTGGAGAAGGCGAATGACGTGCAGCGGTACAGCGTGATGTACGAGCATTTGCGCGCGCAGGCCCTGAACGCCGATCAGACCCGGCAGTTCATCGCGGAAATCGCCAAGGAATACGCCCGCTGAGGCGGTCGGGGGGCGGCGGCCACGCGCCGGCCGTCCCCCGGCCCGGCTTCCGGCCTCACTTCGCCGCGGCTTCCCAAATGTCTCGTACGTCCATTTCCCCGCCGGGGTGAGGGCACGTTACACCTCAACCGCCCCAACGTGGAAGGCTCCCCTCCGATATGCCATCCGGATGAGTGAACGCCCGTCCCGCCCATCGAGGCGGACGAGTAGCGTCGATCATGCCAGCAGGAAGTTGGCGTGATGTTCCACCACTTGCTGAACCGGAGCGAACATGGCAATTCTTCAGGGCGCTACGGACACGTGGACGAAGTCCTCGTATTCCGGCGGTAACGGCGCTTGCGTCGAGGTCAAATCACCCGCGGTCCAGTCCATCGCCGTACGGGATTCAAAGGCACCCGAGGGACCCTCGATCTCCTTCGTCCCCGCGTCGTGGAATGCCTTCGTCCAGGAAATGAGCAGGGGCGCGTTCGACATCGGCTGACAGCCGTCGCATTGACGCCCCCAAGGTGAGAGCCCTCTCGACCGGTCCGCCGTCCTGGCCGAGGGGGCTCGGCCATGCCCCCGTCCCTCACGTACTCCCCAGCTCTCCACTCCCTCACTCGACCGCACGGGACCCGCATCCCGGCGGTCGTCTTTTTTTGCTTCGGACTCTGACGAAGTGCTCGCTCATCGTGTGGTCGTCGTCACGTTCACGACAACGCCCCGTAGAGTCAAGAACAAGTAAAATCGTTCGGCTTTCTGATCCCTGTTCACATTTATGACCTCGGGGGGCCTTGACCCGCCGCCGCGCCAAGCGGTTCAATCCCCCAAGTCCCCACTCCCGCACGGGGCCACCGCTGATTCCGGACGTACTGACGAAGAGCATCGACGTTCACAAGGCGGACCCCTGGAGGGGGCACATGAACAGCCTCGACTGGATCGTGCTCATCGCGTACTTCGGTGTGATGGTCGCGATCGGCATCTGGTCGCACAAGCGCGTGGACAACGTCAGCGACTTCTTCACGGCCGGCGGCAAGATGCCGTGGTGGCTGTCCGGCATCTCGCACCACATGTCCGGCTACAGCGCGGTGATGTTCACCGGCTACGCGGGCATCGCGTACGTCTACGGCGTCACGTCCTTCGTGACCTGGTCCCTGCCCATCGCCATCGGCATCGGGATCGGCGCGAAGCTCTTCGCGCCACGCCTCAACCGGCTGCGCTCGCGGCTGCACGTCGCGTCGCCGCTGGAGTACCTCAAGAACCGGTACGACGTGAAGACGCAGCAGGCGCTCGCCTGGTCGGGTCTGCTGCTGAAGATCGTGGACGTCGGCGCCAAGTGGGCGGCCATCGCCACCCTGCTCTCCGTCTTCACCGGACTCTCCCTCAACCAGGGCATCCTCATCACCGGTGTCATCACGGGCATCTACTGCACGGTCGGCGGACTGTGGGCCGACGCGCTCACCGAGCTGGGCCAGTTCATCATCCAGCTCTTCGCCGGGATCGCGATGCTCGTCGCCGTCATGGGCAAGCTGGGCGGGTTCAGTTCGCTGTGGACGGTGTGGGACAAGCTCCCCGACGGGCACGCGGACCCGGTGGCGGGCCCGTACACCGTGACGTTCCTGCTGGCGTTCCTCTTCATCAAGACCTTCGAGTACAACGGCGGCATGTGGAACCAGGCGCAGCGCTACATGGCGACCGCCAACGCCCGTGAGGCCACCCGCTCGGCGCGGCTGTCCTCCATCCTCTGGCTGGTCTGGCCGCTGGTCCTGTTCTTCCCGATGTGGTGCGCCCCGCTGCTCGTGAAGGCGCAGAAGCCGGACGCCTCGGACTCGTACGCCCTCATGGTCGAGCAGTTGCTGCCGCACGGGCTGCTGGGCCTGGTCATCGTCGGGTTCTTCTCGCACACCATGGCGATGTGCTCCTCCGACGCGAACGCCATCTCGGCCGTCTTCACCCGTGACATCGCGCCCGCCCTCTCCAAGGCGGCGCGCGGCTGGTCGGAGCGGGCGGGGCTGGCGGCGGCGCGGCTGTCGACCATCTCGTTCCTGGCGCTGTCCATGGCGATCGCGACCCAGGTCAACTCGCCGACGTTCAAGGACATCATCACCGTGGTCATCAAGTGGGTGGCCGGTCTGATGGGTCCGATCGCGATCCCGTTCATGCTGGGCATGCTCAAGACCTTCCGCAGGTCGGGTCCGACGGCGGCGCTCGTCAGCTGGGCGTTCGGGCTGCTGGCCTTCTGGCTGGTGAACTACCCGATCAACTGGAACGTCGACGGCGGGGTGCCGCTCCAGTACCAGGTGTCGGTCCCGCTGGCCGTCTCGCTGGTGCTGTACGTCGTGATCGGCTTCCTCAAGCCCGAGGACACCCCGGAGCGCGATGTGCTGCTGGCGCGGATCAACGGCCAGGGCGACGGGGACGGTTCGGGCCTGACGGCCGCGTCGCTGAACCTGCCGGGGCAGGCGGAGCCGCGGGACGCGAAGGTGGTGGGCGGGAAGGCGTCGTCGGACGGCTGATCGTTTTTCCGGGGTACGTGAGCGCCGGGCGGGCCCGGTTCGGTCCAGGCCCGTTCGGCGCTCCGTACGTCTCGTTCAGCCCCGCGGGTAGCGCGCCAGCCAGCCCGACACCGCGACCGTCGGGCTGTGCAGGGCCGGCCCCTGCGTCATCTCCATCGCGAAGTCGTCGGCGAGTTCGAGGAGGGTCGGCCGGCCCTCCAGCTCCGCCAGCCAGGCCGGGGGCAGCGCCGTCTCCCCGTGCAGGGTCCCGAGCAGTGCCCCGCACAGCGTGCCGGTGGCGCCGGACGGGCCGTCGTGGTTGACGGCGAGGCGCAGCCCGTGGCGGATGTCCTCACCGACGAGCGCGCAGTACACGGCCACGGCCAACGCGTCCTCGGCGGCGCGTCCTTCGCCGAGTCCGGCGATACGGTCAGGCCCCGGAACGCCCTGTCGTACGGCACCGAGCGCCGACCGGAGGGCCTGGGACACCGGCTCGTGCCCCGGGCGCGGCCCGAGCAGCAGCAGGGCCCGCGCCACGGACGCCTCCAGCGCCTCCCCCCGGGCCAGGCCGTGCACGATCACGGCGAAGGCACCGGCGGAGAGGTACGCGGTGGGGTGGCCGTGCGTCTGCGCCGCGCACTCCACGGCGAGCTGGCACACCAGCTGCGGCTCCCACCCGACGAGCAGGCCGAACGGCGCGGACCGTACGAGCGCGCCCGCGTCCCTCGCGGTGGGGTTCTTGGGCTTGTCGAGCGTGCCCATGATGGTGTCGCCGAACCCGGTCAGGCACGAGATGGTCGGGTCGCGGCGTACGTACAGCCACTCCTCCTGCGCGAGCCAGCCGTTGTCCTTGCGGCGGAGGTCGGGCCCCCAGTCGCGCTGCGTGGCCGCCCAGCGCAGGTGCGCGCGGTGCACGTCGGTCGGCGGGTGCCAGGCGCCGGTGTCCCTGCGGACCTGGGCGCGGATCAGTCCGTCCACGGTGAAGAGGGTCAGCTGGGTGGCGGCGGTGACCGCGCCGCGACGGCCGTACGCGCGTACGTAGTCGACGACCGCGTCCGAGCCGTGCACGCCCCGGATCTCGTCGAGCGTGAGTCCGGCGACGCCCGCCCCGAGCGCGTCCCCGACGGCACCACCGAGCAGGCAGCCCCGTACCCGGCTGCGAAAGTCCTGCTGCTCCGCGCGCCCCCAGACGGCGGCTCCGGACGGTGTGCTCACGCGCCCCTCTCCCTTCACCGCGCCTCGCGCCGCACCTCTCGGCGGCTCGGTGCGCAGCACTGTAATCGAACAGGGACGGGGGGTGGCCGCGCGGGCGGAAGCGGCGTGATCTAGACGCTGTCTTGTCGGTGATGCCGGGCTCGTGAAGGTGCGGCGGCCGATTCCGCGCGTAGCCGCGCCCGGTACTCGACGGCCCACGCGTAGTCCGGCCGCAGCGCGATCGCAGCGTCCAGGTCCGCCAGTGCCTCGGTGACGCGGTGCAGGCGGTGGCGGGTGGCGCCACGGCCGGCAAGGGCCGAGGGGTGGGCGGGGTTGAGTGTCAGCGCGCGGGTCAGTTCGCGGTCCGCGGCCTCGTAGTGGCCCGCGAGGCGGTGGATCTCGCCCCGCTCCGACGCGATCCAGTCGCTGTCGGGCGCGATCTCCGCCGCCCGGTCCAGGTCGGCGACCGCCAGGTCGTGTGCGGCCAGGGCGCAGTGGAGCCGGCCTCGGCGGACCAGGGCCCACAGGTAGCGGCCGTCCAGGGCCACCGCGCGGTCGAGGTCGGCGAGGGCGTCGGTGTGGCGGCCCAGGCGGTGCAGGGCGCTGCCGCGGACCGCCGTCGCGTACGCGTCCCCCGGCGCGGCCTCGATCGCCCGGTCCAGCAGGGCGACCGCTTCCTCGTACCGTCCCGCCGCGCGGAGCGTCTCGCCCCAGGCCCTGAGGATCTCGGGGGTGTCCGGGGCGAGTTCGTCGGCGCGGTGGAAGTCGGCGAGGGCCGCGGGGGTGTCGCCGAGCCCGCGGTGGGTGACGGCCCGGTCGAGGTACGCCTCGTACCGGCCGGGGGCGAGGGCGAGCGAGCGGTCGAGGTCGGCGAGCGCCGGCTCGTACCGGCCCTCGGCGCTCAGGACCCGGCCGCGTACGCGG
>NZ_WWJY01000831.1 GCF_009865405.1 Streptomyces sp. SID3212
CCGCCGCAGCGGCTCGGCGACCTGGCGCCCGACCCGCATCAGGGGGTCGAGCGCGGTGAGCGGCTCCTGGAACACCACACTCGCGCCCCGCCCGCGCAGCGCGCGCAGCGCGGACTCCCCCGCGCCGACCACGTCCGTACGGTCGAGGCCCGGCGCGTCCAGCACCACACTGCCGGACGCCGTCAGGCCGGGCGGGAGCAGCCCCATCACGGCGAGGGCCGTCAGCGACTTGCCGGACCCGGACTCGCCGATCAGCCCGACCCGGCCTCCCGGCTCGACCGTGAACGACAGGTCGGAGACCAGGGCGCGGCCGGACTCCGTACGGATGGTGAGGCCCGTGACGTCGAGCAGGCTCATGCGGTCCTCCTGCGGGTGGGGTCCAGGGTGTCGCGCAGCCCGTCGGCGACCAGGTTGACGCCCACGACCAGGGCGACCAGCAGGACGCCGGGGGCGATCGCCCCGTACGGCGCGATCGACACCGTCGCCTGCGCCTCCTGGAGCATGCGCCCCCACGACGCGTTGGGCGGCGGCGCGCCCAGACCCAGGAACGACAGGCTCGCCTCGGCGAGCACGGCGAGGCCGAACTGGAGGGCGAGGTTGACGACCAGCGTCGGCCAGATGTTCGGCAGCACATGTCCGGTGACCACGCGGAACCAGGACGTGCCGGACGTACGGGAGGCCGTGATGTAGTCCTGGGCCAGCACGCGTTTGACCAGGATGCGGGTCAGCCGGGCGACCACCGCCGTCATGGCGAGACCGATCGCGACGATCGCCGAACCGAGCGACGCCGAGCGCGCGGCGACCACCAGCATCGCCAGCAGCAGGGTGGGGAAGGCGATCAGGACGTCGAGGAAGGCCGAGAAGGTGTCGTCCAGCCAGCGCTGGGCGAAACCGGCCGCCAGACCGACGGCGACCCCGAGCACCCCGCCGATCGCCACCGCCCCGAGCCCCGACTCCAGGGCGATCCTGGCGCCGATCATCACCTGGGAGAGCAGGTCACGCCCCAGCTTGTCGGTGCCGAGCAGGTGCGAGGCCCCGGGCCCGGCCAGCCGGGTGCCGGAGGTGTCGTCCAGGGAGTACGGCAGCCAGAAGAAGGAGACCACGGCGAGCGCGGCGATCACCCCGACGAGCACACCACCGGTGATCAGGGTCGCCGAACGCCGGCGGCGCGGAGCGCGTACCGCCTGGGGGTGTCCGGTCTCCGGGCCTGTGGCCAGGGCGTGTTCGGTCATGGTTTCCCGCCGGTGAGGGTGGAGCGCAGCCGCGGGTCGATGAGCCGCTGGGCGAGGTCGGCGAGGAATCCGATCACCAGGACCGCGAGCGTGGTGACGAACAGCACTCCCTGGATGGTCGGGTAGTCGTGCTGGGCCACCGCCTGCGAGAGCATGCTGCCGAGGCCCGGCAGGGCGAAGACCGTCTCGACGACCACCGCGCCCAGCAGGGTGGAGGCGAGTTCGATGCCGAGGACGGCGACGACGGGTACGGCCCCGTTGCGCAGCCCGTGGCGCCGTATCGCACCCCCGAACGAGGAACCGAGCGCCCGCGCCGTCCTGAGGTAGTCGCTGCCGAGGACGTCCAGCGTCGCCGACCGTACGTACCGGATGAGGGACGCGGACATCACCAGGGCCACCGTGATCACCGGCAGGGCCAGCGACCGCAGCGCGCCCGCCGGGTCGGACCAGCCGTCCTGCGGGAAACCGCCGGCCGGCAGGACGCCCAGGTGCAGCGAGAACACCGTGATGAGGATCATGCCGACCCAGAACACCGGGACGGCGATGCCGAGCTGCGAGACGCCGCTCAGGACCAGTCCGTACCAGGTGTTCGCCCGATGGGCCGCCAGGAAGCCGACAGGCACCGCGATCACCAGGGCCAGGACGAACGCCATCAGGGTCAGGGGCCCCGTGACCTCGATCCGGGTGGCGATCTCGGGGCCGACCGGCAGCGTGCTGATGAAGGAGTTCCCGAGGTCGAACGTGGCCAGGTCGTGCAGCCAGGTCACGAACTGCTCGGGCAGCGGCTTGTCCGACCCGATCTGGTGACGGGCCGCCGCCAGCTGCTCCGGACTGGCCCCCACCGACGTCAGCGCGTTGGCGGGGTCGCCGGGGAGCAGCCGGAGCAGCAGGAACAGCACCACGCTGGCCAGCAGCAGCGAGGCGACCAGGAACGCCAGCCGCCGCAGGACGTACACGGTCATCGGCAGGCCGGTCCCGTCGGTCCGGCCGGCCGGACCGGCTCTTTCCGTACCATCAGCTCTTCTTGATGTCGTAGGCGTAGAACTGCGAGTTCAGGCCGTTGAGAGGGTAGCCCGAGAGCTTCGAGGAGGCCACGACGATCTGCGGGTAGAGGTACAGCCAGTCACTGGCCGCGTCCTCCGCGATCTGCTGGTTGACCTTCTTCAGCAGCGCGGTCTGCTGGTCGGTGGTGTCCGACTGCTCGGCCTGCGTGACCCACTGCGTGACCTGCTTGTTGTTGTAGCCCCAGTAGAAGTCGGGGTTGCCGTACCAGACGATGTCGCGGTCGTTGACGTGCTCCTGGAGCGTCGCGCTGAAATCGTGGTTCTGGTAGACCTTCGTGTACCACTGGTCCGGCGTGATCACGTTGATCTTGACGTTGATCCCGACCTTGGCCAGCTGCGACTTGATGAACGTGGCGGCGGTGGGGTGCGGGTCGTAGTTCGGGGTGTCGAGGGTGAAGTCGAAGCCCTTGGGGTAGCCCGCCTCGGCCAGCTCCTTCTTGGCGAGCGCCGGGTCGTACGGATTGACGTGCGTGAGGTCCTCGTACCACGGGTCGGTCGGCGGGACCATCGACCCGATCAGCTTGCCGTAGCCGCCCCAGATGGACTCCAGCAGCTTCTTGTTGTCGATCGCCGAGGTGACCGCCTTGCGGACCTTGACGTTGTCGAACGGCTTGACCTTGTCGTTGAAGGCCAGCAGCAGCTTGGTCGTCGAGCTGCCGCTGTTGACCTTGTACGCGGTGTTGGACTTGAACTGGGCGAGCGCGTCCGGGCTCTGCTCGCTGGTCACGACGTCGACGGCGTTGGTGAGCAGCGCGTTGTTGAGGGCGGTCGCGTCCTTGTAGTAGTGGAAGACCACTTCCTTGTTGGTCGCGGGGTCGCCCCAGTAGCCGGCGAACCGGTCGAGGCTCAGCGCCGAGCCGCGGGTCCACTTGTCCAGCTTGTACGGGCCGGTCCCGTCCTCCGACGTCTTCAGGTTCTTGGCCTGGGCGTTGATGATCCAGACGTAGCTGAGGTTGTAGATGAAGGAGATGGACTTGCTCGACAGCGTCACCTTCACGGTCTTCGCGTCGGGGGTGTCGATGGACTTGACGACGGTGAGACTGCTCTTGCGGGCCGACTGCGACTTGGGGCCCGTCACCTTCTCGATGCTGTACTTCACGTCGGCGGAGTCCAGGGCCTTGCCCGAGTGGAACTTCACACCGTCGCGGAGCTTGAAGGTGTAGGTCAGACCGTCGGGGGAGACGGTGTAGCTCTGGGCGAGCTGCTTCTCGACCTTGCCGCTGTCCGTGAGCTTGAACAGGCCCTCGTAGACGTTGCCGTTGAGCGCCTCGGTCACTCCCTGACCGCCGCCGCCCGTGTTGTCGAGGTTCTGCGGTTCGTAGACGGAGCCGATGCCGACGGTCGCGTTCTTGTCGAAGGACCCGGACGCCGAGCCGCTCTTCTGGTTCGACGTGCCACCACCGCAGGCGGTGAGGGCGACGGACAGGGCGACCACCAGAGCGCCACCGGCGAGGGGCGTGGACATTCGTTTCACTTCGTTCTCCTGAGAGGCGGCCGCCGGAGGTCTGGCGGGGGCGCTGGTGCGTGCGTGCTGCGCTGCGCGCGTGCGGGGTTCGTGGGGTGGGGGGCCTTTGGGGCTGGTACGGGAGGGGTGGCGGCCGGCTGGGCCTCGGCCTCTCGGCCTCAGCCGATCGTGTGGCCGTCGCGGAAGACGGGGAGCTTCTCGCCGGCCCGGACGGGCAGGTGGAGCCGGTTCTGCGCGGGCGGCAGCGGACAGTTGTACTGGGCCGAGAATCCGCACGGTGGCACGAAGGCGCGGTTGAAGTCCAGGGTGACGGTCTCGCCGCCGTCCTCGCGCGGGACGAACAGGAAACGGCCCGAGCCGTAGGTCTCGGCCCCGTTGGTCGGGTCCCCGAAGACCAGGAGCAGGGTGCCCTCGTCGTCGAAGGCCGCCAGGGTGTAGTCGACCCCGTCGAGCGAGAGGCTGATGTCACCGGGGACGATCATGCCCCGGCTGCCTCCGTTGTCGCGGATGTACTCGAAGGGGATCCGGCGGTCGGCGGCGACCGGGGTGAACGTGGCCCGCGTCACCCACGCCGGGTCGTAGTCGTAAGTGTCGATGTGGGAGAAGTGCTGGATCGCGGGGGAGCGGGCGTCCCAGAAACGCAGCCCGTGCTCCGTTTCCCCGGTGAGGATGTCGGACCGTTCGAGCGTCGTCACCCGGAGGTGCGGCGGAAGCCCCTGGCGCTCGGCCTCGGGGTCCGGCTCCGTACCCGTCGGCAGCCACCGGGTCTCGACCAGGGCGAGGTTGCCGGTGGGCGCCGTCACGGACGCGGCCCGCGCGGTGCGCCACGCGTTCCAGTCGTCCGGCGCGGTGTCGGTGGTCCGCGCCGAGGCGCTCGACGGGAGGGACATGCTGACTCGATTCAACGGCGAGGATGTGTGCTTCGACACACGTCTCGAAAGGTGAGATGAGGAGGCCGGACCCGGGGGCGGGCGTGGCGTGAGGGAAGGGGGAACGGCCCTGCTCCGTGGCGTGCTGCGGAGGGGTGGGCGGCTCGGCCGGTGTCCACTCCGTGGGACGCGGGTCCGGTCGTGGCGCCGGAGGAGGCCGCGGGCGCGGGCCGCGCAGCCGAAGGGAGCCCGGGGGGACCGGTCAGGCGTCGGAGCGGCTACAGAGAGCGCTCGCGACGCGGAGGAGGTCCACGTGGGCTCGGCCGACGAGGTGCAGGGAGCGGAACACGGGGCAAGATTCGCACACGCTTTCCCAGGGGTCAAACAAACCAAACCGGATGCTTCATCAGAAGTCGACCCGCCGGGCTCCGGCGGCTCCCGGACCGTCGCGCGGCGGTGAACTCCACCCGCGTCACGGAGGGACAACGGACCGGTTCGCCGGCCCTCCGTCGTGGGGGCGGGCTTCCCGGCGGCGTCGGGATACGGTGCTGAGGTGGTGATCAGCGGAGCGGACACAGAAGCGGGGACGGCGGTGCTGCTCGCGGCGGCGCCCGCGGGCAAGGGGCGTCTGATCGACGCCACGTCGGTCCTGCCGGCGCTCGCGACCGTGGCCCCCAGCACCTTGACCGGTACACCGGCGGCGACCGTGATCGAGCTGGCCGACCCGCTGGACCCCCAGACCGTCCTCACCCGGATCCGCGCGGCGGCCACCACGGCCGGGCCGCTGTTCCTCTACATCGCCGGGCAGCTCCAACTGGACCACAAGCAGAGCCTGTTCCACCTGGCGCTGGCCCGTTCGACCCCGGCCACCCTGCGCTACACCGGGCTGCCGTGGCACTGGCTGGTCAGCGAACTCAAGCTCCGCAGACCGGGCACGACCACGGTGGTGGTGGACCTGGTGGCCGACGGGGAGGCCTGGCGGCAGGTCACCGCGGAGGGCATCGGGCTCGGTTACGGGAGCCGCCTGTACGGGCGCGTGGTCCCGGCCCCGTCACGCCGTACGGTCCTCGCCCCGGCCTATCTCGCGGCGTGCGCGGCGATCTGGCGCAGCGGGATGCGCCCGGCGCTCACCCACCTGCACGAACAGGCGGCGGCCCGCGCGGCCACCCCGGACGCGCTGTTCCTCGCGGTCGACACCGCACCGGCGTCCCCGGACTTCCGCTCCACAGGAACGGCCCGGACCCCTTCGCCCC